>NZ_JBEORU010000003.1:0-311623 GCF_040302465.1 Micromonospora sp. NPDC126480 | reverse complement strand
CTTCCGTGTACTTCGATGGACGCCCCAACGGGGGACACCCCTTCCTCTGGACCAACATCCAGTCTCAGGGTGTCCACATCTCAGGGGGAAGCCCAGCCTGCCGTTGTTCGTACCGACGCCGCGGGGCGTGGAGAGATAGGAGGCCCCACATGAAGGATCGCCTGTCGGCGAGTTGAGCCGCCGCACCACCTGAGCGCTTCTGCGGCGCTGTCGGTGGTGAGTCCTGATCTGGTGTGGCTCGGCTTGGCCGTCTGCCCCTGTGTCCGCGCGTTGACCACAGCCTGCTGTGCGGGTTGTGGCGACGCCTGCTGCCCTGGTGCCTGCCCCTGCGCGGGGTCTGGCGTGTTCGTTGACTCGACCATAGTGACCTTTTGTCGTCCCCTGCACGCACCAGGGGTCCGCCCGGCCGGGCGTCACCCGGCAGGGTCGCGCCTGCCCGGAAACCAACCGGAGCCGGGCAGGCGCGACCTGGGACGGAACCCCAACCACCTGAAGTCGAACCCTTCAACCAACCCGTTTGGAGTACGAACGTGACCTCACACATCAACCCCATGGAGGCGGCGGCTGTCGTCGCGGTTCGCCTCCACCCGACAACGCCGAACGCGGCCGTGCACGCGCCGCCTGGATCCAGGTGGTGGGCCGTTGGCGACACCTGACCAGCGACGCTCCGGCTCGCCGGGGCAGGTGGGCGCGAGGCGGGAGCGGTGGGAGAACCGGGCCCAGGTGGCGATCATGCTGTTGATCGGCGGCGCGGCCGGCGCGGCGTCCTTCACGCACGTGCATGACGTCGCCGCCGGACACGGCCAGCCGGGCTGGCTGGCCTGGGCCAACTCCGTCGTACTGGAGCTGATGTCGATCGCCGCCGGGCTGGAGTTGCGGCGCAACCGGCGCCTGGGCAAAAGCGTCGCCTTCCCCGCCACGGTGCTCGTGGTGGCGGTGTCGCTGTCGCTGGCTGCGCAGGTGGTGGAGGCGGAGGCGTCGGTGATCGGCTGGATCGCCGCCGCCCTGCCGGCCCTGGGCTTTCTGGCCATGGTGAAGATCGCCCTCGGCCGCGCCGACCCCGCCCCACCCCACCCGACCGCCCAGCCCGCGCGTGGATCGGCGCTGACCGTCGACGCGTCGGTCCCGGACACCCGCCCGCCGGTCCCCGTCGCCGCTGCCGCGGTCCGGGACTCCGCGACGGCGGTCCCCGCCGTCGCGGACCAGCCTCCAGCGGTCCCGGACCGCCGGGACGACGAGGCGTCGACCGGCGAGTGCGGTCCGGAGGTCGCCGCGCTGGTCCCGGCCGCCCGGACCGCCGCCCGCACCCTCACCGCCGAGGGAACGCCGCTGTCCCGCAAGGCCCTCGCCCAACAGCTCCGCGCGGACGGGCACCAGTTGTCCAACGCCACCGCCTCGGCGCTCGTGCGCGTCCTACGCGCCGAGACCACCCCACCCACACCGGATCTGTCACCGCGGGAGGCCGCGTGACAGAACCACCCCTGCGACATCTGTCAGACCGAGCCGCCGCTGTCAGACCAGCCCACCTGTCTGTCAGCAAGCCCGCGACCTGACAGAACCCGACCCACCTGTCAGCGCGTTCCCGCCGCCCCTCCGATATCCCGCAGCGGCGGCAGGTGCGCCCCCCTCACCCCCACCCACACCCCTGACCAAGGAGCAACAACGATGATCACCCAGCAGAGTGGCCGGCACCTGCACCGCCGGCACCATCACCGGCCAGACTCACAGCGGCTCTCACGGCATCGTCACACAGGATCCGGTGTGGCCGACCATGTCGGTGTCAGCGTGGCTCCCCGTTCTACCGTCCGTCTTGATCCCGACCCCCGAACCGACCCCCGGACTCCGCTCACAGCCCAGGTCAACCCCGCTCACACCGGCTTCGATCGGCTCCAGACACACCCTCATGTGTGGGGTGTCTCCCCAGGGGCCGCCCATGCGTAGTAGATCGCTGCCGGCTCCGGATGCGCTGCTGCGGCTGCAGGCCAGCATCACCGCCCGCGACGACCGGCTCCTCGGCTGGCTCTACGACCACGGCGTGCTCACCACCGACCAGATCGCCGCCGCCCTGTTCCCGTCCCTGGACTTCGCCCAACGCCGGCTGCGCCGCCTCACCGTCTTGCGGGCGGTGGACCGGTTCCGGCCCAACAAGCCCGACGGTGGCTCCTACCCGTACCACTACGTCCTGGACCAGCTCGGCTACGAGCACGTCCACGCCCAACGCGGGCTCGGACCGCCGCGCCGGGACCAGGCCCGCCGCCGCAAGCAGTCCCTGACCTCCCGGCCGGACCTGCCGCACCTGCTCGGCGGCAACCAGGTCTTCATCGACCTCGCCGCTCACGCCCGCACCCACCCCGATGCCAGCCTGGTCCGCTGGCAGCCCGCATCCGCCTACCACGACCCAGGCGTGTTCTACCGCGAAGGCGGCAACCCGCAGATCATGGTCCACGGACCCACCGGACTGCCCCGCCCCGACGGCGCTGGCGTCTGGACCGAGCGCGGACGGTCCGTGCCGTTCTTCCTCGAGTACGACACCGGAGGCGAACGCCTCGACATCCTCACCGAGAAGATCGCCAAGTACGAACGGCTCTACGCCATGAGCACCTGGGCGTGGCCGGTGCTGTTCCACCTCCCCTCCGCCCGCCGAGAGGCGAACCTGCACCACCGCCTCGCCGACGTCCCCGGCCTGGAGACGGTCATCGCCACCACCACCGCCGACCTGCGCACCGCACTTGGTGCCAGCCCCGCCGACCAGGTTTGGCAACTGACCGGCCGCAGCGCCGGCCGTCACCGCCTGATCGACCTGCCCTACACCGACACCCGCCATGACGACGAGTTCCCCACCCACCCCGCGCCGAGCCCCGACCGGCGGGCCGCCTGATGGCCGACGGGACAGGCGGCGCGTCGCGCGGCTGTGCGGCCCACACACCGCCGAACCCGCCCACGCCCGCCCGAGCCCGGGGCGGCGGCTGTCCGCCCGTCGAAACGGCCCACACCGAGACAACATGCCGGACGGCGCGTCGGAGGCGCGGGGGCAGATCCTCGCCATCTCTCACCGGTCTGTCAGCGGTAGTCCTTCGGCGACAGAGCCGGCCACCGTCCCCGCACTCACACCAACCGAGCACCGTGACAGTTCCTGTGAGTGGCCCACGTCTTCACTTCCGAGGCCACCGGAGTTACAGTCCGCGGCCCCCTCCACCCGTCGCCGGCCTGATGCCGCCTGCCCAACGGCACGACCCGGCGATCGATCTTCAGCGAGTCCCTACGTCCGTAAAGGAGATGCCCATGGCCCGACACGTCGACCTCACGCCACGAGCCGTCCTGGGAGGGACATGGCCACACGCCGTGACCAGCAATCACGCGCGACCACACCACACCCGTCGCCGCCGACCCCGCCCACGCGGGCAGCCGACGGCGAGGCCCCGACCGCACACCCCGACACCGAACCTGCAGTCCTGCCGGGAACGCTGTCGATGGCCCGCTACCTGACCGACCCCGAAACCGAGACCGAGATCCAAGCCCTCGCCGCCGAAGCCGGCCTCCCCACCGTCGACCAAGCCACCAAACTCGCCCGCCTCCTCCGCCTGCACCAACCCGCCCCGCCACGCGCCGCCTGACCTGCGCCCGCCCCGCTTGGGCGGGCGCAGCCCGGCTTCCAGCGCCCGACGCCACCGGAACAACTCACCCCGCCCACGCTCCCGGGCCGCAGCAGCAGGACCCAACCCGAGGAAGAACTCGTTAACCACAAAACGTCCAGACACCAGCCCAACGCCACCGGCGCCGCCCGGTCCGCCTGGCGTAGCTGAGCAGTCAACGCCTCCGCCTCAGCCGCGCTCAGCTCGGCTTCTGAGCCGCCGTGCGTAGCGGTTAGGCGCTACCGCCATCCGCTCAGGCGTAGCGGCGTGCCGTCGCGCCAGGCGGCTACGCAGGCGGCGGTGTAGGGGTAGGTGTGGGACGGCAGCATGTCAGCCGGGAACCATTCGATCTTGGCGCACTTGTGCGGTTCATTGTTGACTGGTTCGCCGTGACGGGCCGGGTCGTGCGGGGCGGCGAAGACGAGGCCGACGCGGGCGGCTCCGGCGCTGTTTCGGTGGTGCACCGTGGCGACCATGCGTGCCTCGTCTTGGTCCAGGTGCACGCCGATTTCCTCGGCCGCTTCGCGGACGAGCGCGCTGATCGCGTCTTCGCCGATTTCTAGTTTGCCGCTGGGCAGGTTCCACTGGCCGTCGGCGTATCCGGTGCTGTCCCGTAGCGCGAGCAGAACGTGATCGCCGTCGGTGAGGATGAGCAGCACGTCAACGGGGTGCGTGGGGGCCGGGGTCACGGAGGTCGAGGCTATCGCCGGTGGGGTTGAGCAGGGCGTCGACTCGCCGGGCGAGGTGGGCGACTCGTTCGGCCAGGTCCAGGCCGGGCGGCACGTCGTGCAGCGGCACTCCGGTCTCGGCGCACGCCGCGCGGACCGCGATCGCGGTTTCGTCTTGGAGGTGGGCGACCTTGGCGCGCATCGGGTCGGCCGGGTCGGTGTAGGCGTCGGGCAGGAAGAACACCGCGTCGTAGGTGCGCGGTGCCCATGCCCGGCAGAAGGCTGCCATCGCTTGCAGCACGGCGGCCTCGTGGCTGCCGGGCGGCGTGGCGAGCACGAGGCGGGCGTAGGCGAGGACGTTGATCGCTGTCTTGTCGCAAATCAGCAGGTCGTGGTGGCGGGCGGCGCGCAGCGTGGTCGACAGTTGCGCGCCGAACAGGTCAACTTCGGTGGCGAGGTCGAAGGCGCCCTTGCCGTGGATGACGGTTTCCTCGATGAACGGGCTGGTGCGGGCTGGTTCCGGGGTGCACGCGACGAGCACGCCGCGCGCCCGGTAGTGAGCGGTCAGCGCGTGGACCAGGGTGGTTTTTCCGGCGGCGTGGGTGCCTTCGATGCCGACCACGACACAGGTGCGGATCGTCACGACGGCCGCCTTTCTGGAAGTAGGGCCCGGAAGGTGGGGTGGTCCAGCCAGCCGACTCGCCCGGCGAGCGCTGTTGCGACCATCGTGTTGACGTTGACCGGCTTGGGCCAGGTCAGCTCCCCGGCCGCGCGGAGGCCCACCAGTGCGGTGGACAGGCTGTGGCGCAGGTTGAGCACGGTGATCCGCTCCCGCGCCTGGACGTCGCGGTTGGTGAGCCAGTCGCGGTGCAGCGCGGTCATGGACTTACGGGCGAGTTCGGGTTGGGCCACGTCGAGGTCGAGTTCGCCGCACACGTCGACCAGCCGGCGGGAGCGCCCGAACAGCACGTGATCGGCGTCGAAGCGAGTGTCGAGCACCTGCCGCGCCGTGTCGGTGCGCCGGTCGCGCCACGCCTGCCGCGCCGCGAGCAGCGCGGCTGGGGGGCGGGGGCCGGCGTTGGCGGCCAGCACGGCGAGGTCGCTGCACAGTTGGTGGCCGGTGATCAGGTCGGCGGCCTCGGTGGCGGCGGCGATGTCGGCCGCCGCTGCCGCAACGAGGTCGCCGCGTTCGGCGTCGCTGTCCAAGTAGAGGCTCGTGCAGGCCACCGGCAGTCGGCCGGTGTCCAGGAGCACCGGAGAGCCGTCGCCGATGGGCACGGTGAGCCACACGATCGAGTAGCAGAACGCCTGGTTGCCGTTCTTGATCCGGTAGTTCTTGCTCCACTCCACGTCGATCGAGGCGACGAGCCGGGTTCCGGGCAGCCGGGCTGGCACGCCGCCGGGTCCGTCGAGATCGCTGATCACATGCACAACCGGTCCTCCGCCTGTCGTGGTTGTCCTTCGATGTGTGCCGGGTGGTGCCGGTGGCCGCCGCCCGCGCGTGCGGGCGGCGGCCACCGACGTTAGCGCCGTCTATGTCTCGACGGGGGTAGGCGCTCGCCCGGTCGTGTCGGGCGGCGTGGTCACCGTGTTGGCGGGATCGAGCACGTCCCAGGCGGCCCGATCGATCGCGTCGGCGACGGGAAAGGTTCCCTCCCAGCGGTAGCGGCCGGCGTGGACGGCCGCAGTGAGCCCGATCGCCAGTGCCCGCGCCAACACGGTCCTTGCCGCCGTGGCGGCCCTCGCCGGCTCGTCCGGCATCGGCGCGGGCAGCGGGGCGGTGGGCATGTCCAGTGCCGCCCCGGTCTGGCTCGCCTCCGCCGAGGTGTCGATCATCAGGGCTAGCCCGCGCCCCTTGGCCGACCGGTCGGTCCACGCCTCGGCCACTCCGGCCGCGCCGCGCAGAGGCGTGGTCGACAGCAGCATCATGCGGGTCAGATCCTCACCGAGCGCGTGCCCGGCGAGGATGACCGCGTGCCGACGGGCGCGGGTCAAGGCCCGGTCGGTCAGCGCGAGCAGGTTCGTCGCCTCGGCCAAGTGGTCGAGCACCGCGGCGCGGAACCCGATCTGCAGCGTGTCGCCGCTGATGTCGTAGGCCGAGCCGTGCCTGCGCACCCGCAGGTAGACCGTCGCCGCCGCGACCGGCACCTCCCGCAATCCGGGTGCCTGCTCGGACCAGTCGATGGCGAACGCGGCGAGCATGTCCCAACGCCGGCCGAACGGGCGCTGCTCGGCCCCGAACGGCGCTTCAGGCCATTGCAGGTTGCTGAAGTCACGCACGGGCGTGCCCGCCCGTCCCGGCGGCCGTGCCGGCGTTGGCGACGGTGCGGATGCTCTTGCCGAGGTACTTGGCGAAGTGGTTGCGCTTGAACCGGTACCGCTTCCAGATCTCCGTCACCGGCTCCTCAAGGAGGTTGCCCAGCGGTTCCAGCAGGTCGGGCGCGTCGTAGACCGGCCACGCCGACGCCTTGCCGGTCACCTCCACCAGGATCATGTGGCCCTCGGTCTGCGGCGTCCAGGTCGTCATGCGCAGCGCTGGCCGCCAGTCGTGCACCGCCCGCGCCTCGGTCAGCCGGTCGAAGGTCTGTCCGGCCTCGTCGAGGCTGATGAACTCGTGTTCTTCCAGGTCGAGCGCGTTGCCCTTGCGCAGCGGCAGGATCAGCTTGAGCTTGCCCGCCCCGATCACGTCGGCGATCTGGTACGTGAACGGCAGAGCGTGCAGCGTCGATCGGTACACCACCGCTGACAGCGACAGCGGCAGGCCGTGCTCAAGGAACGCCCGGATACCGGACATCACCTCGTCGTAGTCGCCGCGTACCCGGTTGGTCGTGGCGCGCGGACCCTCCAGGCCGACGTTGACGAACGCGACCTTGCCGACCATCGACTTCGCGTGCTGCAAGCCGCGGGTGGCGTTGGTTGGGATTCCGAGGATGAAGTCTCCGGCGTACATGTCCACGACATCGCCGAAGTCGCGGCGCAGCAGCGGTTCCCCGCCGGAGAGGAACACCCGTTGTACGCCGGCGAGGTTGCCTCGGATCGTGTCGAGTTGCGCCAACGTCGGATCGGGCAGCTGCAACGTCTCGGAGCAGAACGAGCAGTCGAAGTTGCATCGCTTGGTGATCTGCAGGATCACTGACAGCGGCACCGTCGCTGCCTCGGCCAACTCCTCCACGGAAGCGGCGCTGCTTACTGCGAAGTGGTGGCCGGCGGTGAAGGCCACCGGACCGGAGGCGCGCTGCGGCACCGCCGCCGGCACCGCGGGCATTCCAAGCATGGTCATGACGTCGTCTCCTTGCACGGTGTGGTCGAGCAACGGCTCGACCGGATCGAGGGGCAAAGCAAGGTGCGTTGGTGGGCGCCGTATGAGGTCTTCCGGCAGGAGGTCCGCGCGCCCGGCGAGCGGCCCGCGCCGGCCCGCCCCTCACCGCGTCTCCGACGGACCGCCGGGTGACCTGCCGTAGTGCTGCAGCACGGCCGCCGCCCACCGTGCTTGTTCGCATGGCGACGGCACCAGGCGTGACCAACCGGCCAGGCAGCCGCCGCACGCTCCGTCGCCCGGGTACGGATGCGCGTCGAGCACCTCGCGCGCCTGCTCCAGCAACCGGCGCACTCCGGCGGCGTCCGGTTCGGGCGGCTGCACAGTCATCCCGGCCAGCCCGCCCTGACCGGCACCAGGACCCATGCTCCCCCGCACGGGCCTCGCTGCGCCGGTCGCGGCGCGAGGGGTGGCGCGGTCTGCTCGGCCGCCACCTGTTCGCGGTATCGGCGGGTCAGCCAGTCCACGTAGTCGGACACGCCGAGCAACTCGCCATGTGCGGACAGTACTCCGTCGCAGTCTTGCCAGAAAGCACGCGGAACGTTCTGCCGACCCATCTCGACGTTGGCGATCGTGCTCCGCGACCACGGCACCAGCCGGGTAAGACGCACTTGCGTGACTCCGATGGCGCGCCGCCGCGCTGACAGCGTTCGGTCCAGGGCGCGCCGCGCCTCGACCAGCTCGACGGGCGTCAGCACCGGCCCGCCACCAGCTTCAATCGGCGTGAATGCGTTCACCACGAGTGCCGCCGGGGTCACCGGGGGGTCCGCATGTCAGCTCGCCTTGCCGAACCAGCCGGGTTCGTCAGCGCGGCGAACGCCGATCAAGTGCGGTTGCGTCGCGCCAGGCACCCGCCGGGGCAGTCGCAGCGACACCTGGAACACCTTCGCCGCTCGTTCGTGTTGTTCGCACGGTCCGGGCACCCTGCACGCCAGACACAGGCCGTCCGCGCTGGAGACGGCATGCCGGTCCAGCACCGCCTGAGCGTGGTCGACCTGTTCGCCACCGAGATACGTCGTCACGTCTTCCCCTACGTGTCGAGGTGGGTGGGAGCGCCGTGCGGCGTGCACGCCTGGGAGCGCGCGGCGACGCCGCACGGCGCGCCCGACCCGATCACCCGCCTGCCACGGAGTCCGCTGTCGCATAGCGGCGGGGAGTCAACAGAGCAGCATGCGCACCGACCCGCTGTGCGCCGCCCGCCGCGCGCTTCAGCCGCGCGGCGCACCGAATCTCACCAGGACGACGCCGGCCACGGCCCGCAGGCGGGCGTCGGGTACGTCGTAGCGTCGCGGGTCGTCCGAGTACGCCTCGATCACCGACACCGCGTTGCGGCGGGTTCGGCACGGGCTGGACTCGCCGCACGCGGAGCATGATCCCCTGCCGTCGTCGCGATGCTTCCGGTACGCGGCGACGCACACCGCGCGCACCGTCGCCCGCGTCGCCGCGCGTCTCGGTGGCGCTCCACTGCTGTTAGCCACGGTTCGTGATCACCTCCAACGGCAAGGGGACGCATGGGCGCGACACGCTTCCGGTCAATCGACCAGCGGCTGGCCGATGCGCCATCCCATAGACCACCATCGTGCCGCCGCAATTGATGCTTGGCAAGCCGTACCATGCTCACGTGATGCGCCGCTGGATGGCTAGTCCGCAAGCTCACAACATCAAAGTCACGCTCAGCTAGGAAGAGGGGCGCAACATGCGGGAGGATTCAGGCGTGGCTCGCTTTACACCGCCGACTCCGCGCTCACGTCGTCTTGGCCGTGAGCTGCGGAAGCTACGCGAGGCCAAGAGTTGGACGATGGACGAGGCGGGCAAGCACATCGGTTGCTCTACGTCACGGATCAGTCGCATCGAATCCGGCGAGATCAAGCCGCGGACCGGCGACGTCATCGAACTCCTGATGGCCTACGACGTTCCACTGGAGGGAGAACCCGGCAAGTCACTCCTCGCTCTCACCCGAGAACTACGACAGTCCGGCTGGTGGCAGCGCCTCGACGCCCTCACCGGTCGTTACGCCACGTTCATCGCCTACGAGGCCGAAGCCATCGAGCTGCGCAACTTCGAGCCCACCCTCGTACCGGGACTGCTGCAAACCCCGGACTACGCCAGGGCGGTCAACAGCGTCGGACGGGAGACAGACGCCGAGGCCATCGAGCAACGGGTGCAGGCGAGGCTCACCCGACAGGAAGTACTGACCCGGAAACCCTCGCCGCTGCGGCTGCACGCGATCGTCTCGGAAGCGACGCTGTTGTTCGAGGTTGGCGGCCCAGACGTGCTGCGAGCCCAGCTCGACCACATCGTCAGCCTCGCCGGCCTGCCCAACATCACCGTCCAGGTGCTGCGCTTCGCCGCCGGTGCCACACTGGCTGACAGAGGCGGCTTCGCCATCCTCAGCTTCGAACGCGACGAACCACCGCTCGGCTACGTGGAGACGCCAGCCGGCGAGCTGTTCCTGGAGTCGCCGCGCGAGATCGGCCGGCTCACCGCCGTATTCGATCACCTCAAGACCCTGGCCATGTCGCCAGCGGAATCGGTCAAATTCATCAGGGAGCGAGCAAGTGGAACTTAACGTCTGGCGCAAGTCCAGCCGTTCCGGAAGCAACGGCCAGTGCACCGAAGTCAAGGACACCGGCGCCGACGTGCTGGTGCGCGACAGCAAGAACCCCAGCGGCCCCGTGCTCGCCTTCACCCGCGACGAGTGGCGCGCCTTCGTAGACGGCGTGCGGGCGGGCGAGTTCGACATCACCAACTAAGCGCGGGGCACCTGCACCACGCAGGTGCCCACAGCGTCGGGCGCAAACGGCGATATCTCCGTCTTGCGCCGAACATCGTCCACGCCCAACCCACCTCGCACCGACAGCAGCAGCCTGCCTCATGGACGTCGGGGTCGCAGCAGGCTCCCCGACCCCTTGATCGCACCCAACGATGTGCCGATCATGAGCAAGCGCCAACAGGCGGTCCGCAAGAAGCTGCGATCATGTCTCCGTCAAGCGGATGCCAAGCAACCCATTCGGCTCACGGTGCCCCAAAACAACCAGCCCGACCGATGCCCGCTCAAGGTGCCGACCGCACCACGTTCACACCAACGGCGTCTGGCAGGATTCGCTCCTCAACTCGATCCTCGATCACGAGTGGAAGAATCAGCGGGACGCAAGCGGCGCCTAACCTCGATCGTTCACGGCTGATGTCGGCCGCTTCGGTTCCGCGCCTGTGATCGCTGGTGTTCGATGCGATCCGGCCGGGGGCATGGTGAGGGGCCGTCTGTCGCGGCGGTGGGCGTGGTCTCCTTGGATCCTCCGGTCGTCGGGACAGGGCTGAGCTGGTCAGCCGGGGGCGGGGATGGCCGCGATCCGGTGGAAAGCGGCGGTGATCTGGTCTGCCCAGGGCCAGGTCGATGGGATGCGTAGCCGGCGGCGGCGTTGGCCTCGGATCAGGCGGGCGGCGGTGTGCAGCAGGCGGTAGCGCAGTCGTTTCGGTTCGGCTTTGGCCAGGTCGCCGTTGAGGGTGAGCAATTGCAGCCAGGCGATCAGGTCGCAGGCCATGGCCGCGATCTGGCACCAGGCGGCGTTGATGGCGAACTCGCGTGACGGTAGCCGGCGCAGGCCGGTGTCTTTGGCGCAGCGGATCCGGTCTTCGACGCGGGCGTGGGCGCGGTGGCGGGCTTCCAGCCACTGCAAGGCGCCGGTGGTGGTGTTGGTGACGAACGCGGTGTAGCGCCAGCCGTCGCGTTCCTCGAACAGTGACAGCTGGGCGCCGGGGTGCGGCCGTTCGCGACGCACGATCACCCGCATTCCGGGCGGCCAGCCGGCCAAGGCCAGCAGCCCGGTCAGTTCGGCGACCTGCGCGCCGTCGCGGATGCCGCCGTCGGCTGCCAGGGCCGGTGACCAGGCCCCGGCCGGCAGCACACGGATGGCGGCGCGTTCCGCCTCGCCGATCGACCAAACCGAGCGAGTACTCCACGCGTCGGTCGCGCTTGGCGTCCTGCGCGGTCAGCCATTCCAGCACGGCGTGGGTGCCGGCGGCCGAGTCGCCGCGGATGAGCAGGTGCCGCCGGTGCGCGACCGGGACCTGCGCGACCGCCTCGGTCAGCACGGTGAGGTGGTCGGCGGCGGTGTTGGCTCCGGCGTTGCCCGGCCGCAGTTTGATCGTCAACAGTTCGCCGGTGTTGTCACAGGTCACCATGATCGGATGAAAGCCGTACGTGTGCTTGTAGGTGGCCGCCGCGCCGTCCTTGTCGCTGTGCGCGAGCACGATCGTGGAGTCCACATCCAGCACCACCACGCCCTCGCCGAGATCCCGGCCCGCGGCACGAGCAGACGGCACCGACCCGATCAGGCCCCATACCCGGGCACGGACTTTCGCCCGCGTCCTGGCGATCCGCCGCAGCCCGACATCACTGATCTCATCGAGGGCCCGCCAGCACGTCGCCGGCGACGCGACCTGGCCGAACACCTCGCTCTGGTGGCGCAGCACCTCGATATCCGCGATCGCCTCACCGCCATCGGCGATCATCACCGCCAGATCGACCAACACCCGGCCCCGGTCCCGGCCGGGGCTGAACCCGCGCCGGCTCAGCGCGGCCGACAACGCCTGCGTCAGCCCGCTGCGATCAGCCAGCAGCCGCAACAGCGCCGCTCCGACGTGCGAGACCACGCCATGACCGCCGACCTCGACTGACAATCCCTTGGACCACTGGGTAACCTGCACCTACGAAGTGCCTTCCGCGCGGGAACTCTGCACGACTCGACACCGGGCAGTTTCCCTTACGTGGCAGGCACTTCGCCATATCTACCGACCCGCCAGACATCCAAGATCACGGCTGCCGTGAAAGGCCGAGGCTAACCAGGCCGAGTGTCCCAGTCGGTGGCTTTGGCGGCGGTCAGTGCCGCTGACGCTGGGCGCGGCCGGCTAGGTCCCGACGGGAGGCGAGCGCCTTTTTTATCGCTGGTAGCGGGTTGGGGAGTGCTAGCTTGCATTGGGAGCAATTCCTCTGCCGGACGTCTTGGTAGCCGAGTCCACAGTATTGGCAGGTCGCCTGAAGTTCGGTCCGCAATGCTTCCTGTAGGGCCTGTACGATGCCGCTGTGGGTAATATCGGCGTCCGCGATGTGCTCTACTGCGTAGCTTTTAACCAGTGCGTCGTTGTGTTTCAGTCCTTCCGTAAGGATGGCCTGTCGCTCGGGGTCGTTGCGGACCCAAGCCATGACGGCACTGAGTAGCACTGGGTTATCGGCGTGCCGCCACCGCCGCACGAGGGTGTCTCGGTCAAGAAAGAGCGCGAGGTGGGCTGCGAGGAAACGATTTCGGGTGGGCACTGTCGTGTCCGCTGCTGCCATTTCGGCATGGCGGCTCGCTTGTGGCCTGTGTTCGGCGGGGGCCTGCGCAAGGGCAAGCTGTGCTTGTCGCGCGAGCAGATAGCTTGTCTCGAACAAAGTGCCTAGCCAGTCGATTGTTGCCGGGACGTCGGTCCTTTCCCAACGTGTCAGCCGGCAGGAAGGCAGGTCGTGATCGAGTCCGATGCGAAGGTCCTGCGTTATCGCAGGCTCCGCCAATCGCGCAGTGGCTTCCGAGGAAAGCGCGTCTTTGTCGATACCACCGCACTGGACGACGAACGCCATCATCCGTGAGAGGTTGGCCGGATCCGCGGCGATCGCTCTCTCTAGCGCTCCAGCCTCCAGTGTCATAAAGGCAAGGCCGCTGACGAGCATCCCAAGGTTGCCCAACCGGCGCCGCTCCACTGGCCTCAGGCTACGCTGGGTTCCCAACTCCTGTGCCCGCTGAAGTAGCCATTGGTGGGCCGTACGGCTGCGTCCGGCCCAGTCTTCCATGCCTTTCATGTCGTACCGCGAGCCGCGTTTACTGGGAACGTATCCCTGTTCAACCAACACGGCTTGTATTTTCTCGAAAGTGGTATGAGAGCAGCGGCGATAGGCGACTTCTTCGATGGTGTCAGCGATATCGGGCTTCCCGGTCGCAAGGCGGACTGCTGCTCCGAGGACGACCTCAGAGAAGGCGACCTTGTGCGGACTGGTTGTGCCGAGGTCGAGAACCCCTTCCTCGTTGACGTACGGCTGATCAGAGTCATCGACGGGGGGTACAGACATTGCCACCGAGAGGCACGCGGTGAACGCGTGTGGCTCGTTCCACCGGTGCGCCAGCAGCGCCTCCCACGTGGGCAGGTGGTCGGGCGGCACCACTCGCTGCACAAGTGTCCGTATCTGCTCGCTAGACCCTGGAGGGGAGGGAACACGCGCGACTGCTTCGACGATGTCCATCGCGCGTTCCTCGTGTGCGGTCGCCTTCCCTCCCAACTTTGCTATGAGGGCCGCGGTGGCTCGCTCCGGTGCGTCCTTTCGACCGGGAATGCCGCGGGCCAGGGCTAGCAGCAGGTCGACGTCGTCGTTTCGGTCGGCCACGTCAGCAAGTGGGATAAGCAGGTCCGGTTCGAGCGAGACTGCTAGAGACAGAATCTGCGTCATCGACGAATCAGCGGCGGCCTGGAGCAGCAGATCACGGCGCACGGGCTCGGGTGACTCGGCGAGATGACGGGCGGCAGATACCTCAATGACGTTGCGGGCCCGCGGATCGATTCCATCGTTGTCGTCCCGGACGAGCACACCAGCTTCGTCCCAGAAGTCAAGGCAGCCGCCGGAGAGGGCGCGCGCCACCCCCGGCACCAGGCCGTGTTCGGTTTGGAACCGACCCGCGAGCAGGTGGGCGACGCTTCTCTCCGATGGTGGAGACGCCCTCATGACGCTCTCCCAGCCGACTATGGCCAAGGCGTCGAGGAGCGCCTCCTCGATTTGGTTGGAGGGCAGCGTCGGCATGCCGACCCCCCGGCGGCCGGTCCGACGCTCCCAATCGTGCGCCACCCGGCGGATCACCGCGTCCATCAGCGCAGCCGCTCCAGCATGTTTCGCCGACTTCCCGTGCTCAGCCGTCTCGAGCGCTAGAGCCGTGACAAGCAGCGGCGTCTCCCCCAGGTAGGGCGTCTCCCGTATGCGGCCGTCGATCTCCCGCAGGCGGTCGTCAATCCACGCGCCGTCGCGGCCGGCGCGGCGCGCGATCGCCCGAACGATCGGCTCGCTGATCGCCCGTGGCCAGACCGGAGGCAGCACGGTCGCTTCCCGCCAGCCGAGTACAGCCGCGGAGGCATAGGCACTGGTCCGAGTCGCCAGCAGTACATCGCAGTCAGGGTGCAGTTCAGTCAGGAGGCGACGGACCCAGCGGACAACCTCACGCCGGTGTTCGCGCGTCTCGTCAAGCGAATCCAGACACAGCAGCAACCAGCCCTCGTCGGCTGCCCGGTGGATTGCCTCTATCAACAGTCCACGATCCGCCGGTTCAACCATCTCGGCGGCGATCCCCGCGAGCTGCTCGAGTGGGTGTCGCTCGGCGACGAGATCTGGCAAATAGGAACTGCCCGGATCGCCGGAGCGAAGCAGGGACCGGAGGTCCACGAGGACGGGCAGGGTCCACCGGCGTTCCGCCTCCTGCCGCACCATCTCTCGCAAGGCCGTGGATTTCCCCGATCCCGGGGCACCGAGCAGCAGGACCCGCCCGTAGCGCCGGAAGAAGATGTCGAGATCCACCCGGTCGCTATCTCCGTCGGAGGGCCGGACATCGCAACAGATGGAGGCGTCGATAAGCGGCAGGTCCGCGCCGAAGGCGAGTAGATCGATCCCGCTGGAGCCTCCGATGCGCTGGTAGTACCGGTCGATCGCGGCACGCTCCGCGACCCTGCGCGCCGACGCGCTCGCGGCTGAATCACTGACTAGGTCGAACGGCGGGCGGCCGAGACGGTCAATCCACTGATCGAGGTCCAGCCCCGTGCGAAGCGATGCGGATCGGCGATGAGCCTTTGCCAACTCCGAGGCGGCGGCCTCGCCCTGCCCGGCTGCCACCACGTTGCCGTCCAAGAGAGCGGCAGCGACCGGCGGACCGCCCCGCCGAGCATGCCATGGAAAGGTTGCGACTGATGCGCGGGCCAGCACTGCATCCCGAACTTCGGGCGTCACCTGCGACAAGGCGTCGGTCAACTTGGCTAGTGCCTTGTATTCGCTCGGGGAAGGTAGGCCCGCGTGACAATCCCGCCTGCGGTCCAGGGCACCGGCCAGATGCTCGATCTCGTCATCAGCGGTCGCCGCAAGCGCCACCAACGGGGTGCGACCACCAGGATCCGTCGTGACCTGCTCCACCCACTGATCGATCACCTTGCGCAACGGGCTACCGTTCGCCGTGGTCAGCTTCAACGACTTCTTCAGCTGAAGTAGGACCCGCCGTCCATCGGTGAAGGTGACCTCGAGGTCGTCCACCGCCTCGTCGACCTCCGCCCGGATCACACACGGCAACCCATGCGTTCGCTCATCCCCGCTCACCTTGATGCTCATCCCGCGGAGACCGTGAGCGGCGACGTAGGCGGCATAGTCCGCGCGGAAGTCGCCACCTAGCTCGTTCTCGGCACCCCCGCGCGGGCCCCGGCCTGCAACTCCGGTCGGCATGGCGCAATGATGCAGCACGAGGGCGGTGTCGGTCGACAGGCGATCAGCCAGTCCGATCGAGTGCGATGACTGCGGGGTCATCGGTGATCCACCAAGCGGGAGGCTACCCCGGACGAGGAGGTGCATCGGCAACGTGCGATGCCATCCTGACTTTGCGGGCGTGGTGGCATGACGAGTCTCAGCGCCTTGGGCAACGCCACGGTCGCAGTACGTCGAGACGACAGGCCGGAGCGCCGTAGCCGCGGGGGCCGCCAGTTGCCCGACTACCGTCCGCTCTCATCTGGAGCCCGATGACCCAGCGCCAACCAGGTTGCCCAAGGTGCTAAGGATGATGCCGGCGACCAAGAAGAAGGCGGTCAAGCCGGCGCTCAGAGCGGCGGCGCGGCTCACGGCGTACGTGATCAAAGTACGAACGAACTGGAGGTCGTCCATGACCATGTCCGGCTCGACGCCACGCTGGCGTCGATAGTCCGCTAGCTCCATAGCGGCCGTCCTCTCATCCACACCTCCGCCTTCTGCGCCTTGTAGCGCTCGAAGGATTCGCGGAGAACGACCACGCGGGCTCTGGCTTTCCTGTAGCCGAGCCAGCCAGAGACCGTTGCGATAGCGACGGCCGCGAGTTCCAGCACGCCCCTGATGAGCGAGAGCCACATTGCCAAGGTCACGACCTATGGTCACTAATGGAGGCGAATGCTACGGACTCTCGGTCAACGTGCCCGTTACACGCCCCGAGGGAACGGAGGCTGAGGGTCAACAGTGTCGCGCGGCGAGCCAAGGTCAGCTAGCCGCTCCGACGGTCTTGGCAAGGGCAGTTCCCGCCACGTCCACGGCGATGTCCCGGCCAGCGGAACCGAGCCAGTCTGCGGTCTTGCGCAGCCATCCGCGCTTCTCCTCGTCCGGCTCCTGGTCAGCCGCCTGCTGCATGGCTTGAACCAAGCGGTCGGCCAAGGTCTCCGGGGTAGGCCAAGTGCCAACTGTTCTGCGAGCATGCCCGCTTGGTTCGCGGATCAGGCACATGTCGCGTCCGTCAAAATCGCTCGCGTCTTCGTACTTGAAGAGCAGTGGGCGCTCACCAGCGAGAGCAAACAGGGCGACCAGGGTGGTTTCTAGGTCGAGGCCTACACGCTTGGCGACATCCCGCGAGTCCATGTCCCTCGCGCCCTCGTCAGAGATCTCCACGATCGCGCGCAGGACCGGGAGCTCTCGGCTCTCCCAGGTGTCCTTCATCATGGCCCGGACAGTAATGCAGGGGTGCGACAGGGACACCCGTCCGCGTTGGTGCCAGCCTCGGCGTGAACCGGAGGTTTCGGGGCCGTCTGCCCTGCGGGTGGGCGTGGCCCCGACGACCTGGGAGCGTTCCCGTGCCCCGGAGATGAACGAGAGGTAAAGCGCCCGGCTCATCTGGAATCAATCCAGAACTGCAAGTTACTTACTGGTACGCTTCGACTCCACCACGTGATCATCTCTTACGTCCGAGCAAACCGATCGATAAATGCGCAGGTCACGGGCCTATGTGGACCCGAGGGCTCCGCTCCTCCCATCCACCGGCCTGATTAGAACGTGTGTCCAAAATTTGGACGATCGATTTAGAGAGATCTCACGATGCGGAACGTGAAGGGGGTCGATGCAGAAGGCCGCGGCAGCCGCAAGATCAGTGTCGTCCCGTAACCTAGACTCTGATCTCGGCACGTCAACGTGAGGTGCCTGCGCAAATAGACAGACCCCGAGCACGGACGTCCGTGACCGTAGGTCTGAACGTCGAGCCGGGGTCCGTTCTCATTGGCGTGAGGCGGCTACGGTAACAGGCTTCAGTCTTCCAGCGTGGGTGATTGGTCCTTCTCGGCGTTTGGCGCAAACGTTATGAGGAGGTATTGCCTTATGGCAGTCGGAAGGCGAGCGAAGACGGGCGAGCGCTGCCCGGAGAGCGGTGTGTGGAAGGTCGTGGGCACGCCGTCCACGACGGCCCCCATCGCGGTGAACAACGTCATGCCGCCGTACAACGGCCAGGCCGTGACGTGGGAGCTCATCCGCCTCGCGTGATGAGTAAGTGACTCGGGGCCGCCTGCAGATGCGGTGGGCGGCCCCGAGTGCTTTCCATAGAAGGCGTGTCGGCTACGTCCAGCGCCCGTCGTTGCGGCCCGCCTTGGCCATGTCGAGCAGATGGGCCAGGCGGTACCGCAGTACCCGCGCCTGCCCGGTCGACAGGACCGAACTCGCTGCCGCAATCCCCTCCATACTGGTCAGCCGCACCATCGGTTCGGCTGCTGGGTGTAGCGCTTGCACCAGCGCCACGTCGAGGATGAACGTCTCCGGCCCGTTGGTATCAAGGTGGGGGCGCGTGAGCGGTGCTGATCCCCTCCTTGAAGGACGCTGTCACCGCCTCGATCCCGATCACTCCCGGCGGTTCAGCGCAGCAGGACCCGGTCCGGCGTCGATGCGGGTGCGGGACGGGGCGTACGGCTTGCGCCGCAGGTCGCTGCTGGAGTTCTTTGCCGGCCGCGACGCCACCGGCGCCACCCGAGCTGGCAGCGTCGCCGTGGACTGGAACATGCGCAACGTCGCTGCTGGTGCGACATTCCTGCGCGAGCCGTCCGTGCCGACTGACCACCGCGATCAGCCGTGCCGCCCTGCTGCCCGACACCGACGTCGTCGCCGCGGCGATGCGCACCGCCGAGGCCGCCATCGCCGTCATGACCGCCTACGGCGCCGACAACCTGTACCGACCCCGCGCCACAGCCACTGCCGCGCCACCGCCACCACCGCACTGCACGAGGCGATCGCCGACCTCGTCACCACCGTCCAACGACACCTCCACCCCGCCGATCCGCCACCCACGCCCAAGTGGCGGCAATCCTGCGCCGACGCAGGCGATACCCGAGCACCCCGGACGGGCCGCTACCCAGCGACTGGCAGGAGCGCGTATTCGATCAGTGCGAATTCTCAGTGCCGGGCCGCTGAGCCTGGCAGAGCGTCAATCGGCGGATTCCCCGTCATCCTGCTCTGCGGTGTTCTTAACTGCCGGCTCATCCGGCGCCTCAGGCGACCGCACCGGTGCGCCCTCGAACGCTCGGATCACTTCGGCCGGATCAATCTGAACGCCCTGCTCGACGGCCTTTTGCACCACGAACTTGGCGAACGCTCGACGACCGTGGAGGTTGAGGACCGATGCGGTCGCAGCAGCGAGCGCGGCGATGCCACCCGCGGTACCGAGGTGCGCGATTAAGTCGCCGCCTCCGCCGTTGTAGACGTTGGGCCACTCGGGGTGTTTCTCGCGCTCATCCAGGTACTGCTCTACCGCCTGGCGGTCGTTCCAATCAACTGGCCGTGCCCACTCAGGCATCGGACCCTCCGCCAGGGCGTGCATGCTGGCTAGACACTCATCGACCGGTTTCCCGCCAAGGCGGGCCAGGATCGCGCTGGCGAAGCGGAAGTCACGGGCGGTGCCTGAGGTCAAGGCCACGGGACGCCCGCCCTTCCCAGCGCCGAGTAGTTGAAATCCATCCGGTACGGGGATACCCAGCTCGGCCGCGGCGCGGCTGACGCGGGCGGCGTAGTCGGCGGCGCTCTCGGCCTGCGATCCGGTGTCTTCCATAGACGCCATTGTCCTGCGTGCTTGCCGTAGACGAGCGACCTGGGGTGGTGGACTGGCAGGAGTGCAGATCCGACTTGATGCGACTCCCCTGCTGCCGCGCCAAGTTTGAGCTACCGCACATAGTCTCCTCGGCCGCGGTGAGCAGCGTCGCGGCTAGCCTAGCGGGCCTCGTGCCAGGCCACCGCTGGCGCGTACAGAGAGGTCGCGGCCACCGGGCGTGGTCTTGACGCGCAGCGCCAGGACCGCCCGGCATGCCTTGTGGTAGACCACCTTAGTCGGCGCATCGCCGATCGCCACCGCGAACCCGCTACCGCTGATCCGTCCGATCCGGTAATCGGGCGAGGGGAAGAACGCCCGCAGTCGGCGTGCCAGCTCGGCTAGCAGTCCGTCTCCCGCGCTGCGTTCCAATGTCTCGTTGATGAGGCGTAGGTTCTCCAGCCCGATCACCAGAACATGGACCTCGGGACCCTTGAGGTGAGCGATGGAGGCCGTGAAGGACGGACGGTTCAGCAAACCGGTCAGCCCGTCATGTGTCGTGGGCGCCGAACAGCTCGACAGCACCACGAGCAGCAGTGTGCACGGCGGAATCGAGATCTCTTGAGGCCAGCGCGTCGCCAGTGCCGCGTGCCGCTCCCAGGCCCTCCGCTCCTCACCTGTCGGCTCCGCCTGACACCTGACAGTGGTTCCGGCTGAATCGGGACCACCTCCTGAAGCATCGGGCGGTGCTGAGCGTGGAGGACTGGGCGGAGATCCGGCGGCTGCGGCGATCGGAGGGCATGTCGATCCAGGCCATCGCACGGCGGTTGAGGATGTCTCGCAACATCGTGAAAGGCATTGGCCAGTGATGAGCCGCCGCGGTATCGGCGGGCGGCGAAGGGCTCGCTCGTGGACGCGGTCGAGCCGCAGATCAGGGCGTTGTCGGCGGAGTTCTCGGATATGCCCTCGACGGTGATCATGGAACAGGTCACCGGCCATCCGTGCGGCCATTGAGGGGCTGCGCCGGCGGTGAGTTGGCGACGGGCGATGGCTGACCGCTGCTATGGGCGGCGGCGGAATCGACATCCGCCAACTGGCTTCTATCGATGCTTGACTACGGTGAAGAGCCAGACGTCGCACGGTTTGGCCACGTTGCGCCGGCTGCTCGGCGAGCGGGCGGCGGAGCTTGCGCCGGGCAGGGCGCCCGTGGCGCCGACGAGGGGAAGGTACGCGGGATGACTGAGCACGACGACGACCGGGGACTGCTGCGGCTGCTGGACCACGACCCGCCCGGTACGTCCGCTGTGGACGTCCGGCGGGCGATGACGGAGGGCCGCCGGCGGCGCCGGATCCGGCGGGCTTTCACGTACGCCGGTGCGGCCGGGATGAGCATCGCCGTGGTGGCCGGCGGCACGCTCGCCGCCGGCCCGTTGCGGACCGGGACGCCCGACCGGTGGGCGACCGCGCCGGCCGGCGTCGGATCGAGCCCGAGCGACGCGCCACCGCCGGTGGTCACCGGTGACGCGCCGCTGGCGCCGACGCGGTGCGCGATCTCGAAGCTCCCGGTTCCGGATGGCGTGACGATGGCGTTGGTGACCGGCGCCGACCCGAGCGGGCGGATTCTGCTCGGCCGCTCGTACCCGCGGGGCGGCGCGTACCAGGTTCTGGTCTGGGTGGCCGGCGAGCCGACGAAGGTGCGGATGCCGGGCGACCAGACGTTGCGTGACGTCACCACGGACGGGCTCGCGGTGGGCACGACCTACCAGCGGCTCGGCGCCGGCGAGGAGGGGTTCGGGCCGGTCCCGTACGCGTACTCCGGCGGGACGCTGACCCGACTGCGCGGCGTGACCTTCGGTGAGGCGAACGCCGTCAACGAGGCCGGGAAGATCGTCGGGAGGGATGAGCGGACCGACCGCCCGGTGGCTTGGACTTCCCCGGTGAGCGAGGCGGTGCCGCTGCCGCTGCCCGCGGGGGCGAGGAGCGGCACCGCGCACGCCGTCGACGAGGACGGGACGGTGGTCGGCTCCGTCCTCACCGACGGCGGCCGGTCCGGCCGGCCGTACGTGTGGTTCCCGGACGGGACGCACCGTGAGCTGCCGATGCCGACGACCGTGGGAGCGACCGATGGGCGGGCCTTCACGATCCGCAACGGGTGGGCGACCGGTGTGCTCTCGAAGGACCCCGCGAGCAGCCCGTCGGCGGTGCGCTGGAACGTGCGCACCGGCGAGGTACGCGTCTTCCCGGAGTTCAACATCCGGGCCAGCACCGCGAACGCCCACGGGTGGCAGGTCGGGACGGACCGGCAGGGCAGGGCCATGTTGCTCGCCGACGGGGGGCCGGTGACGCTACCGGACCTGGCGAAGCACGAGCCGGGTGGGCTGACCAACATCGCGGAGACGGTGAGCGACGACGGTCGTACCATCGGCGGCCAGTCGGACGACGCGTCCGGCACCATCCGCGCGGTGGTGTGGCGCTGCACCTGATCGGACCGCCGGGGTGTCGTCAACCACTGGTTGACGACACCCCGGCGTCAACCTATGGTTGACGCATGACCGAGCCAGTGCAGATGACAAACGTCGTACGCCTCGACGACCTGATCGAGGCCATCAAGAAGGTCCACACCGACGCGCTCGACCAGCTCTCCAGCGCGGTCGTCGCCGCCGATCACCTCGGCGAGCTCGCCGACCACCTCATCGGGCACTTCGTCGACCAGGCCCGCCGCTCGGGCGCCTCCTGGACGGACATCGGCCGCAGCATGGGCGTCAGCAAGCAGGCCGCCCAGAAGCGATTCGTGTCGAAGTCGAGCGACGCGCCGGTCGACCCGCAGCAGGGCTTCAACCGGTTCACGCCCCGGGCACGCAACGTGGTGATGGCCTCGCAGAACGAGGCCCGGGCGACCGGACACACGGAGATCCGCACCGAGCACATCGTGCTGGGCCTGCTGGCCGAGCCGGAGGCGGTCGCCGCGAAGGTCCTCGTGGCGCAGGGTGCCACGCTGGACCGGGTGCGGGAGGTGGCGACCGCCGCCCTGCCGCCGGCGTCCGGCGACCAGGTGCCGGCGCTGATCCCGTACGACGCGCCGGCCAAGAAGGTGCTGGAGCTGACGTTCCGGGAGGCGCTGCGGCTGGGGCACAACTACATCGGGACCGAGCACATCCTGCTCGCGCTGCTGGAGCAGGAGGACGGCAGCGGGGTGCTGTCGAGCCTGGGCGTCGACAAGGCCGAGGCCGAGGCCGGCATCGCGGCGGCGATCGCCGCAGCCGTCCAGCAGTCGGCCGCCGCCGACTGACTCCGGTACGCCCGCCGCCGACCGGGCTCAGGCCGGCACGACCGGGAAGCCGTACCGGGCGGCGTGCTCCGGGTCGGCCGGGTCGATCTGGCGCAGCCCGGCGTCGGCGAGGCGCTTGTTGACCTCCTCGAGGCGCTCCCGCACCAGTCGGGCCTCCTCCTCGGTGACCCGGCCCCGGTGCGGTCTGCCCGCGTGCTCGATGGTGCCGTAATCGACTCGCTCGGCGGCCCGGCGGGTCTTCGGCGGGCGGACCCGCTCGGCCGTCCTCAGCAGCTGCGCCATCGGCACGTCGGTGGCCATCGCGTCGAACTCGCTCGCGGTCAGCACCACCCGGCGTGGCTCGCCGCCGCCGTGCCGGTCGTGGATCTCGACGACCGCGACGTCCAGGGCGGCGTCGTCGATGCTCTCCACCTCGACCGGGGTGGCGTCCAGCCGCACGGGCCCGGCCACCAGATCAGGGTGTTCCAGGACGACGACGCGGACGGCCTCGTCGTCGGGCTGCAGCACCGTGCCGCTGAAGTCGGAGACGCGGATCGTCTTCTTGCCCATGCGCGGAGCTTCTCCTGTCGTAGACCGGTCGGAGGACCAGGAGACGTTACCCGACAGGTGTGCGAAAGGCCGCGCTGGCTCGCCGCGTACGTCAGCGGGTGTTGAGGTTGCGGGTGGAGGCGCCGGCGGGCAGGCGGTTCAGCTCACCCCAGGTGAGCGTCGAGGCGCGGTTGCCCCGGTACGGCGGCTGGGCCGGAAACCGTCCCGCGACGACCCCGGAGGTGGTCCAGAGCAGGTCGGGGTCGTGCTGGTATCGGTCCTTCGGCTGATTCGGCATGACCATACCGTCCCAAACAAAGTTGTACGTCTATGGAAATAGATATGACGGTCGATTGATCACGTCGGTTCCCGAGGGCGGTCACCGGACATCAGGCCGACATCTCTCATCGATGTGTCCCACCTGTACCCGGCCCTCGGGCATCGCAACCGCCCCGTACGCGACCGGTTGGCCCGCCGCAGTGACCGCCGTCTCTTGGCATATACCCCCATGGGGTATATGGTCGCGCTCATGGTGGACAACAACCTGACCCGGCTGGCGATCAGCGCGACCCTGCACTGCCTCACCGGCTGCGCCATCGGCGAGGTCCTCGGCATGGTGATCGGCACGGCGCTCGGCTGGTCCGATGCGGCCACCATCGCGCTGGCGGTCGGCCTCGCCTTCCTGTTCGGGTACGCGCTGACCGTCGGCCCGGTGCTGCGCTCCGGTGTGCCGCTGCGTACGGCGATCCGGGTCGCGCTGGTCGCCGACACGGTGAGCATCACCGTGATGGAGATCGTCGACAACGGCGTCATGCTCGCCGTTCCGGGAGCGATGGAGGCCGGCCTGGCGAGCTGGCTCTTCTGGGGCAGCCTCGCCTTCGCCCTGGGCGTCGCCTTCGTGGTCACCGTGCCGGTGAACCGGGCGCTGATCGCCCGCGGTCGCGGGCACGCGATCGTGCACCGGCACCACCACGCCGGCCACGGCGACCCGGCGACCGGCGCGCACCAGCATGCCGACGACGGTGACCACCGCGGGCATGCGGCAGGTGCCGCGCACGGCGGGCGTTAAGAAGGGGCCCCTCCTCTACCGGAGGCGTTAAGAAGGGGCCCTTCCTTACCCGCGGTCCGGCGTACGGTGATCGCCGGGCGAGCAGTCGGGTCGGAGGGAGGGGGTCATGGGCGACCGCCGGCTCCACCTGCACCTGGCAACCTGGCTGGGCCAGTGGCCGGCCGGCCCCGGGCTGCACGTCGTGGGCTCCCACCGGCGGGCCCGGCCCGCCTGGGACGGCCGGCTCCGGCCGGCGATCGCCGTCTGCGCCGGGGCGAGCACCGTGCTCTCCGTGGCGCCGGACCGGGTGACCGCCGTCCGGGACCTGGCCGGGGGTTCCGTACGGCGGCTGCTGTCCGGGCTGCCGGCGGCGGTCGGCCACCCGGGCTGGGCGGTGCACGACGACGTGTTCCGGTGGAGTTCGGCTCCCGCGCCGCTGCCGGACGTCGGCGAGTGGGTTCCGCCCGCCGCGCCGGGACTGCCGCCCTGGTTGCGGCTGTTCGACCGGCCGGTGCTCGTGGTGCGCGACGACCGCGGCCGGTACCTGGCCGGGGTCGGTGTCAAGCGGCACGACGCGTACGGCCAGGAGCTGGCCGTGGGGACGGTCCCGGCGGCCCGGGGGCGCGGCCTGGCCCGGCGGCTTGTCGCCCAGGCCGCCCGACGGGTGCTCGACGAGGGCGCGGTGCCGACGTACCTGCACGACCGGCGCAACGCGGCGTCCGCCCGGGTGGCCGAGGCGGCGGGATTCCCGGACCGGGGCTGGCGGTCGTTCGGGGTCTACCCGAGCTAGGCACGTTCCGCGGGGCTGGCAGGGCGCGGACCGGAACTCCCGGGCCGGATCCCCGGTCCGCGCCCTTCCCCCCAGGCCCCGTGCGGTGCCCGACGGTCGGGCCGGGCACCGGATGTACCGATCACGCTACGTATCGACGGGGCCGTCGGCAAGGGGCAGCGGCGCGGGTCGGAGTGTCGAGAAGTGGACTCTGACCTGCGGAGGTGTGACCCGGAGCGGCGACTGTGTCGGTGACGCAGCGTGGAGGCGGGTTAGCCGGCCAGGCCGAGTGTCTCGGCCGCCGCGCGTCCGTTGGCGTGGCTGGCGCCGTACGTGGTGACGAACGCGCGGACCCCGGCCGGACGCCAGCGCGCCGGCCAGCCCATCTCGACCACCGTCACCGGGTGCTGGGCGGCCAGCGCCGTCACCAGGTCGGCGGCGCCGGGTAGGCGGTGCAGATGCCGGCCGACCAGGACGATCGGCCGGTCCCCGGCGAGCCGGCGCAGGGTCGCCGGGTCCGTCTCGGTGGCGACGACCCGCAGCTCCTGGGCGTCGGCGAGGTGCGGGCCGAGACCCCACGGCACCCGTCCCTCGGCGATCGTCGAGGTCGAGTGCAGCTGTACGACGAGGGGCCGGGTCAGTCCGGTCAGCACGCCCTCGACCCGGACCGCCCGGCGGGCGGCGGCGTACCCGAGGTCGGGCGGCGCCGCGTCGACGGCGCCGGTGGCCCGGGTCCAGGCGGCGAGGTCGGCGGCGCGGGCGGCCGCCTCCTCGACCCGGGTCCGTTCCAGCCGGCCGTCGCCGAGGGCCGTGACGATCTCCGCGGCGACGTGTTCGACCAGGTCGGCGTCGACCTTCGCGCCGATGCAGAGGAGGTCCGCGCCGGCGGCGAGGGCGCGGACGGCGGCCGGGCCGACACCACCCGCCGCCACCGCGGCGCCCTTCATCTCCAAGGCGTCGGTGACGATCGCGCCGGTGAAGCCGAACTCGCCGCGCAGCAGGTCGACCAGGACCGCCCGGCTGAACGTGGCCGGACCGTCGCCGGTCAGCACCGGAACCCGGATGTGGGCGGTCATCACGGCCCGTGCTCCGGCGGCGACCACCGCGGCGAACGGGGGCAGGTCCCGCTCGCGGAGGACCGCCAGGGGTACGTCCACCGTGGGCAGCTCGTGGTGGGAGTCGGCGACGGTGGCGCCGTGACCGGGGAAGTGCTTGGCGCAGGCGGCGACGCCGGCGGCCTGCAGGCCGGCCACGGCGGCGGCGCTGTGCGCGGCGACCTTCACCGGGTCCGCGCCGAACGACCGGGTGCCGATCACCGGGTTCTCGTCGGCGCTGTTCACGTCGACGGTCGGGGCCAGGTTCACGGTGATGCCGAGGCCGGCCAGCTCGGCGCCGATCGCCTCGTGCACGCGCCGCGTCAGCGCCACGTCGCCGATCGCGCCGAGCGCGGCGTTGCCCGGGTACGGGCTGCCGGTGGCGTGCGCCAGCCGCGTGACGTCCCCGCCCTCCTCGTCGATGGCGATCAGTACGTCGGAGCGGGCGGCGCGCAGCGCGGCGGTGCTGGCGGCCACCTGCGCCGGATCGTGCACGTTGGTGCCGAACAGCGTGTGCCCCGCCAGCCCGTCGTCGACGAGGTCGACCGCCCAGTCCGGCGGGACCGGGCCCGGGTACGCGGCGAGCAGCGTGCGCAACGCGAGCCGGCGGAGTCCTGGATCCAACCCCACTGATCCTCCCTTTCGGTGCCGTCCGGCACGGACCTCGTACCGGAGGCGGTCGACCGGCGTACCGGGTCGGCCGAACACTCCGGTCCCGGGTGGCCGATACGCTACGGCTACCCGTTCGCAGCCCAACTTACAGTTAGCAAACTTTATAGAATCCTGAGGATGGCATGAGCGCGACCCGGCTCCCCGGCACCCCCCGTCTGTTGCGGGCACTCAACGACCGCGCGGCGCTGGAGCTGCTGTTGGAGCGCGGCCCGCTCACCCGGGCGCGCCTGGGTGAGCTGACCGGCCTGTCCAAGGTCACCGCGTCGCAGCTGGTCGAGCGCCTGGAGGAGCGCGGGCTGGTCACCCGGGTCGGCGAGCAGGCCGGCGGGCGGGGCCCGAACGCCCAGCTCTACGCCGTGCGGCCGGGCAGCGCCCACGTCATCGGCGTCGACGTCGGGGCCGACCGGGTGGTCGCCGCGTGCGCGGACATCACCGGGGCGGTGATCGGCCGGGTCGAGCAGTCGACGCGCGACACCGACGATCCGGTCGGCGTGGTGCACAACGCGGTCGTCCAGGCCGCCAGCAGCGCCCAGGCGCAGCTGTCGAGCGTACGGCGGATCGTGCTGGGCACCCCCGGCCTGGTCGACCCGACCACCGGGGACATCACCTTCGCGTTCAACCTGCCGCG
Organism: Micromonospora sp. NPDC126480; assembly: GCF_040302465.1. NCBI lineage: Bacteria > Bacillati > Actinomycetota > Actinomycetes > Micromonosporales > Micromonosporaceae > Micromonospora > Micromonospora sp. NPDC126480. The sequence goes on along the minus strand of NZ_JBEORU010000003.1, from coordinate 283,911 downwards.
CTGGCACGCCGGTCTGCTCGGCGCGCTCCGGGAGGACCTGCACACCCCGGTGGTCTTCGAGAACGACGTCAACCTGGCCGCGGTGGCCGAGGCGCAGTCCGGAGCGGCGCAGGGCGTCACCGACTTCGTGCTGGTCTGGGTCGACGCCGGCGTCGGCCTGGCGATCGTGCTGGGCGGGCGGCTGCACCACGGCAGCAGCGGCGCCGCGGGCGAGATCGGCTACCTGCCGGTTCCCGGCGCACCCATCCCGCGCGACGTCTCCCGTCGGGCGAAGCCCGCCTTCCAGCAGCTCGTCGGCGGGGATTCGGTCCGTGCCCTGGCCCGCGAGCACGGGTACCCGGACGACACGGCGGCCGGCGCGGTGCGCGCGGCGATCGCCGACGGGGCGGCCGGTGGCCCGATGCTCGACGAGCTGGCCCGCCGGCTCGCGCTCGGCGTGGCGAGCACGTGCGTGGTGCTGGACCCGCCGCTTGTGGTGCTCGCCGGTGAGGTCGGCCGGGCCGGCGGGACCGCGCTGGCCGAGCGGGTGCAGCACGAGGTCGCGGCGATCACCCTGGTCCGGCCCCGGGTGGTGCCGACCGGGCTGACCGAGGAGCCGATCCTGCGCGGCGCCCTGCACAACGCCCTGATGGCCGTGCGGGACGAGGTGTTCGGCTCCACGGTCGGCTGACCGGGTGCCGCCGACGTCCGCCATGTGAAGGAATATTTCACCAGTGGCCCGGATGCTGCAAGGAGTTGCCGCATCCGGGCCGGTTCGACGGACGACCCGACCTCGCGGGACGCCGGTCAGATCAGGTCGCGGCGACGGAATGTGGTGAAGGCCGCCGCCGCCAGGCCCCCGGCGAGCAGCAGCAGGACCACCAGCCCGGCCTGCCAGGTCAGCAGGTACGTCCCGTCGCACGGCCCGGTGGTCGGCCCGGTGCAGGCGCTGGCGTCCCAGAGCTGCACCCCGCCGGACAGCCAGGCGCCCACGTAGCTGGAGAGCATCAGCTGGTCGACGCGGGGGATGTCCAGGATCTGCAGCACCACCTGGGCACCCAGCTCCCAGAACACCGCGTACGCGGCCACCGCGCCGAGCGCGGCCGACGTGTGCCGGCCCAGCGTGGCGATGGCGAAGCCGACGACGGTGGCCACCAGCACCACGACCACGCCGCGCCCCCAGGTGGCGCCCAGGTCGGACCAGAACGCCCCGTCCACCGGGCCGACGTAGCCGTCGAGGAGGGCGATCAACCAGAACGTGACCAGGTACACCGCCGTGGCCACCACGGCGAGCAGCAGTACCGCCGCCAGCAGGGTGCCGAGCTTGGCGGCCAGCACGGTGACCCGCCGGGGCCGCCACAGCAGCAGGTTCACCACCCCGCCCGAGGTGAGGTCGGCGCCGATGTAGGAGGCGCCGACCAGGAAGCCGAAGAGCACCAGGAAGGCGATGAGGATGTACAGCAGCTCGGTCGCGTCGCCGAAGACGAAGACCCCGCTGAGATGGTCGGCGGCGATCGGCATGCGCTCCCGCTGGGCCGGGTCCAGGACGCTGCAGTCCTCCGGGTAGTAGTACTCGTCGCCGAGCGGGTCGGAGATGTCGCGGTGCTCCCGGGCCAGGCACTGGTTGTGCCGCAGCTCCATCTCGCGTATCTCGGCGGCGGCCTTCTGTTGCGCGGTGGAAACTTCGGCGGCGGTGGGCCGGTGGGAGACGGCCACGTTTGTCGCCGCCGTGATGATGAACGCGAAGGCCAGCAGGACGAGCATCAGCTGGACGAAGCGCCGCGCCCCGAGACGCTCCAGTTCGGCACGGACGAGATTCACGCGTCCACTCCTCTGCGCTCCAGGTCGATCATGTCGTGGGGCCCGGTCGTGGACACCGTGGAACCGTCCACCTGCCAGGGCACCGCCGGGTGGTCGCCCGGCCCGGTCAGCTCGAGGAAGACGCTCTCCAGGTCCGGCCGCAGCGGCGTCAGCTCGCGGACCCAGACGCCCTGCTCGCCGAGGGTGCGGCTGACCGTGGTGGTGTCGTCCACGCCGGTCACCACGAGGTGGTCGGCGTGCTCGGTGACCGCGAGCCCGGCCGCGCCAAGCAGCTCCACCGCGCGCGCCGGCTCGTCGACCCGGACCAGGACCTCGTGCTGGTCGAAGCCGGCCAGCACCTCGTCCACGCGGCCCGCCGCCACCCGGCGACCACGCGAAATGATCGTCACGTGGTCGCAGATCAGCTGGATCTCGGCGAGGATGTGGCTGGAGACCAGCACGGTCACGCCCGAGTCGGCAAGCGTCCGCATGAGGTCGCGCATCTCCCGGATGCCGGCCGGGTCCAGCCCGTTCGCCGGCTCGTCGAGGATCAGCAGCTCCGGGCCCTTGAGCAGGGCCGACGCCACCGCAAGGCGCTGCTTCATGCCCAGCGAGTAACCCTTCACCCGCTCGTGGCCCCGGTCGCGCAGGCCGACCTGCTCCAGCACCTCGTCGATCCGGGCCGTCGGCACGCCTCCCGCGCGGGCCAGCAGCCGCAGCGTCCGGTGCGCGGTGAAGTTGCCGAAGAACTGCGGGCTCTCCACGATCGCGCCGACCCGTCCGGCGACGCGGGGCAGGTGCTCCGGGGAATCCTCGCCGAGGACCCGCATCCGTCCCTCGTCGGCGCGCACCAGGCCGAGCAGCGCACGCAGGGTGGTGGTCTTGCCCGAACCGTTGGGCCCGAGGAACCCGTGGTTCTGACCGGACTCCACGAGCAGGTCGAACCCGTCGACCGCGATCCGGCGCCCGCGCCGGAGGCTGTGGAACGTCTTGCGCAGGCCCTCGATCTCGATGACCGCGCTCATCCGCGCGGCTCCGTGCTCGGAACTGGCATCGGTCATCCTCCGGTGGGGGTGATCAACGACACGGTGCCTCAGGGTACGGCGGGGACGCCGCCCATAGGGGGCAGCTCACCGGTGCGTGGTTTGATGGGGCGCGTGAGTGTGGACGCGGATCTGGTGGTCAGCCTCGACAGCGTCGGCGTACGCCGCTCCGGCACGGCCCTGCTGCACGACGTCGGCTGGCGGGTCGAGCTGGACGAGCGCTGGGTCGTGCTGGGCCCGAACGGTGCCGGCAAGACGACCCTGCTCAACCTCGCCGCCGGGCGGCTGCACCCGACCACCGGGGTCGCGCACGTGCTCGGTGAGCGGATCGGCCGCACCGACGTGACCGAGCTGCGTACCCGGATCGGGCTGTCGACCGCCGCTCTCGCCGAACGGATCCCCGCCGACGAGCGGGTCGTCGACGTGGTGGTCACCGCCGCCTGGTCGGTCGTGGGCCGCTGGCGGGAGAGCTACGACAGCAGCGACGAGGCCCGGGCGCGGGCCCTGCTCGGCCAGTTCGGCGTCGGCGCACTGGCCGACCGCCGCTACGGCACGCTCTCCGAAGGTGAGCGCAAGCGGGTGCAGATCGCCCGCGCGCTGATGACCGACCCGGAGCTGCTGCTGCTCGACGAGCCCGCCGCCGGGCTCGACCTGGGCGGCCGCGAGGATCTCGTGGGCCGGCTCGCCGAGCTGGCGTCGGACCCGGACGCCCCGGCCCTGGTGCTTGTCACCCACCACGTGGAGGAGATCCCGCCCGGCTTCACCCACGCGCTCCTGCTACGCGAGGGCGGCGTGGTGGCGCAGGGTCTGCTGGCCGACACCCTCACCGGGGACAACCTTTCCAAGGCCTTCGGCCTGCCACTGCTCGTGGAGCGGCACGGCGGCCGCTACACCGCCCGCGCCGCCTGAGCGCAGGGGTGGGGCGTCCGATGCCGCAGACCCGGGTCGTGGTGGTGGGCAGCGCCAACATGGACCTCGTGGCGACCGCCCCGGCGCTGCCCCGGCCGGGCGAGACCCTGCTCGGCACGGACTTCGTCATGGTCCCGGGCGGCAAGGGCGCCAACCAGGCGATCGCCGCGGTGCGCGCCGGGGCCGCCTGCGCGTTCCTGGGCGCCATCGGCTCCGACTCGTTCGGCGTCACGATCCGCGCCCGCATCACCGCGGCCGGGGTGGACAGCACCGGGCTCCGGGTCGTCTACGGCACCTCGGGGGTGGCGCTGGTGATGGTCAACGCCGAGGGCGAGAACGCGATAGTGGTAAGTCCGGGAGCCAACGCATCGATGACCGGGCTGACCGAGCCGGAGCTGACCGTCGTACGCGAGGCGGACGTGTTGGTCGCCCAGCTGGAGATCCCGGTGGAGACGGTCACCGAGGCGGCCGTCGCGGCGCGGGCGGCCGGCACCCGGGTGGTGCTCAACGCGGCCCCCGCCCGGTCGCTGCCGCGGGAGCTGCTCGACGCCACCGACGTCCTCGTGGTCAACGAGAGCGAGGCGCAGGCGCTCACCGGCCGGGGCCTGGACGAACCGCAGGCCCTGCTGGACCTGGCGCCCCGCGCGGTGCTCACGCTCGGGGCGGCCGGCGCCTGGTACGGCGACCGGGACGGCACGTCGGTGCACGTCCCGGCGGTCCGTGTCGAGGCGGTGGACTCGACCGCCGCCGGGGACGCGTTCACCGCGGCTCTCGCCGTCGGCTGGGGTGAGGGGCGGGACGTCGTGGACGCGGTCCGGTGGGCGGCGGCGGCCGGCGCCGCCTGTGTCCGGCGACTCGGCGCCTCGGTGGCGCTGCCCCACCGAGCCGAGATCGACGAGCTGTACCAGCCGGGCTGAGCCGGCGCCCGCTACGCCGGCCGCTCACCCGCCGTCCCGGTCCGGAAGGCCCGCCGGTACGCCGACGGTGAGGTCCGCATGGCCCGGGTGAAGTGGTGCCGGTACGTGGCCGGCGCGTCGAAACCGACGGCGGCGCCCACCTCCTCCACCGGCGCGTCGGTCGTCTCGAGCAGGGCCAGGCTGGCACGGACCCGCTGCTCGACCAGCCACCGGATCGGGCTGGCGCCGGTGGCCCGGGCGAAGTGCCGCAGGTAGGTGCGGGGCGACATGCGCGCCTGCGCGGCCAGCCGGGCGACGGTGAGCGGCTCGGTGAGGTGGGCCAGCGCCCAGGCCAGGCTGCCGGCGATCCGGTCGTCGTCCGGGTCGATCGCCACCGGCGCCTCGACGAACTGCGCCTGACCGCCGTCGCGGTGCGGCGGGATCACCAGCCGCCGGGCGACCGCGTTGGCGATGGCCGCGCCGTGGTCCCGGCGGACCACGTGTACGCACAGGTCCAGGCCGGCGGCGCTGCCGGCGCTGGTCAGGACGTCACCGTCGTCCAGGTAGAGCACGTCCGGGTCGACGGTGACGCGGGGGTGGCGGCGGGCCAGCAGGTCAGCGTACCGCCAGTGGGTCGTCGCGCGCCGGCCGTCGAGGAGGCCGGCGCCGGCCAGCGCGAACGCACCGGAGCAGATGGACATCAGCCGGGTGCCGGCGGCGTGCGCCCGGCGTAGGGCCGCGACCAGTTCGGGCGAGGGGTCGGCGGTCACGTCGGCCACCCCCGGGACGATGACGGTGGCGGCGCCGGCGAGCACGTCCAGGCCGTACGGGGTGTGCAGGCTCGCGCCGCCGACCAGCGGCACCGGGCCGGGCCGCTCGGCGCAGACCGTGAGCGCGTACCAGTCGACGTCGAACTCGGGGCGGGGCAGGCCGAACACCTCGGTCACGATGCCGGTCTCGAACGCCGACATGCCCGGGTACGCGAGGACGGCGACACTGCGGTCGGCCGGTGCGCGCAGGTGCATGGCGGGATGTTAGCGGAGATCGGCGTTCGTGCCACTCGCGTCCGGGGGCGCGGTGCCCGCACGATCGACGGTATGACGCAGACCTTCGCCGTGCCGGCCGCCGCACCGGACCTGGCCGCCGCCCACCTCCTCGCCCGACTCGCCATGGAGACCGACGTGAGCGACGTGCACGCCGACCTGGAGGCGCGGGTCGCCGGCCTGGTGGTGGTGGACTCGCGGGGTGCCGCCGGGTGGGACCAGGGGCACCTGCCGGGCGCGGTGCACCTGCCGACCGCCCGGATCGCGGCCGACGCCGCACGGTTGGTGCCGGCCGGGTCGCGGGTCGTCACCTACTGCTGGGGGCCCGGGTGCAACGGCGCGACTCGGGCTGCGCTGGAGTTCGCCCGGCTCGGGTACCCGGTGAAGGAGATGCTCGGCGGCTACGAGTACTGGGTCCGGGAGGGGTTCCCCGTCGTCACGGCGACCGGGCTGGTCCGGCGGCCGGTCGACGACCGCACCGCCCCGCGTACCGCCGTCACCTGCGACTGTTGACGCTCACTCCGGCTCGTCGGTGAGCCGTTCGCCGCGGCGGCGCAGCATGTTGAGGCCGGGGATGCCGGCGACGGCGAGTTTGAGGTCGCGGGTGACGTCGAGCAGGTCGTGCAGGTCCGGCCCGACCCGGTCCAGGGTGGCCAGGATGGGCAGGACGTCGGAGGTGAGGTGCTGTCGCAGCTTCGGCAGTTCGTCGACGAGCCGGATCGCGGCGTTCACCTCCTCGTGGCTGAGCTGCTCGACGAAGTGGTTCGCCATCGGAGCGCCCCGGCGCAGCGCCGGCTCGTACGCCGCCAGCAGCTCGGCGGCCTTGGCCGTCGCCTTCGCCGCTTCGCCGACGACCGCGGTCGCGGCCGCCGTCACCTCGGTCGCCTTCTCGATGGCGGTGGCCGCGGCAGTGCTGATCACCGCCACCTCGGTCACGGCGGTCTCGGCGTCGCTGAGCACCCGGTCGGTGCGCTCCAGCGTCTCCTCGACCCGGTCCACGACGCCGTTGATCCTCGTCAGCAGCGCCTCGACGCCGTCCAGGACCGCGAAGGCGCGGGCCGGGATGGCGGCGAACGACGTCGCCGAGCCGAGGGCGGAACGGGTGAGGCCGACCACCGATGAGGGCCGGGGGAGGGGAATCGCCATGGCACCAAGTGTGCGTCGGCCGCGCCCGTGCCGCCTGCCGGGGCGATCCGGGTCCGGAGCGGCGCCGGCGCTGGCACCGAGGGGAGCGGGGAACATCGGGGTGAGGACGGCCGCGCCGGCGACGATGAGCCCTGTCAGCATGGCGGTTACTCCGATCGACAACTATCCATTGAATAGCAAGGAGAGCACCGATCAACCGCGCCGCGCACAGCCCGTTTCGGCAATCATGGCGGTGTTATGACCGGCCGTCCACGTGCCGCTCCACGGCGCGCTGCACCGCCCGGTAGATCTGCCCGAACCGGAGCGCGTCCGGTGTCCGCAGCAGCAGCACCTCGCGGCCGTGCGCCTGCACCCACAACTCGTGCACGCGGTTGCCGCGTTCGTAGGAGCGGTCCAGCCAACTGAGCGGGATCTCCAGGAACGGAGTCAGGGCCAGCGCGACCACCAGGCACGCGACGAGCGCGAGGAGCACCGGCTGCCAGCCCCGCTCCGGCACCGACCAGGCGAGGGCGAGCGCGCAGACCACGGCCACCAGCGGCGGCAGCGACAGCAGCAGCACCAGCACGCCGCGGCCCAGGATCCGCCCCCGGACGGCGAGGGTGCTCCGGCCCTTGGCGTGCCAGACGTACGTCACGTCCGCGATCGCCACCGCCAGCCCGCCGACCCGGATCGACTCGGAGGTCACCTGCACCACGTCGTCCCGGTAATAGACGGCCATCATTCAGCCTAACCGGCCCGGTGGGCCGTGGTGCTGGGCGGATCTGTGGGGGCAGAGTGCTCGTCGGCCGCCTTTGGAACTGAGCAGTCCGGAACATCAGGGGTCCGCCCGTCCGGCGCGGTCCCCGGGCGGCACGGTCACCTGCCGCGATGAGGGTGATCCGCCACCGACATCAGATCCACAGCGGCGTGGCGTAACCCGGGCGTGGGGACCCGGAGAAGAAGGCCATCCGGCAGGCGGCGGCGCGACCGCCCGGCGAGCGGCCCGCGCCGGCCGGACGTGGAGAGCTACGGGTCGGGAACGGCGGTTCGGGACCGCTACGGCCTGCGGGGCCCAGGGCCGCCACCGGACGAGCCGGTGGCGTCGTGAACGGCGCGTCGGGTCGGGACGGGCCGCGGCCGCCGCGCCACCGGCTGGCCGGCCTCGACGGCCCGCTGCACCGCCCGGTAGATCTGCCCGAAGCGCAGCGCGTCCCCGGTGGCCAGCAGCCGGACGGGGCGGCCCCGCCAGCGGGCCCAGATCTCCAGGTGCCGGCTGCCCCGGGCGTACGAGCGGTCGAGGTGTTCGAAGAGGAAGTCGGCGACCGGCCCGACGGCCAGCCCGACCAGCACCGAGGTGCCGATGATCGCGATCGTGACGGTGGGGGAGCGGCCCAGCCAGAGCGCGAACGCGATGCCCAACCCGGCGGCGACCAGGGGGCCGGCCAGGGCCGCGCCGATCGCGCCCCGGCCCGCGAGCACCCGCCAGGAACGGCTGCCGCGGTGGTGCCACACCGCGCTGATCTCGGCCAGGGCGAACGTCCGGCCGTCCACGCGGACGGCGGCGGAGGTGACCTGGACGGACCTGTCGTCGTAGTACGTGACCATCGCGGAACTCCCGGTGGCGGGCCTGACACCAGACTACGTACCCCAACGACCCGCGCCGTAAGGTTGGCACGCGACTTCGACGAGGAAGTGAGGGTCAGCGTGGGCGAGTTCGTGCGGCTGGAGACCAAGGACGGCATCGGCACCATCCGGCTGGAGCGGCCGCCGATGAACGCGCTGAACACCCAGGTGCAGGAGGAGCTGCGCGCGTCGGCGGCGGAGGCCACCTCCGACCCCGGCGTCCGCGCCGTCATCGTGTACGGCGGAGCGAAGGTCTTCGCCGCCGGCGCGGACATCAAGGAGATGGCCGACATGTCCTACGTGGACATGGCCGATCGTGTCGCCGCCCTCTCCAGCTCGCTGGGTGCGATCGCCCGGATCCCGAAGCCGGTGGTGGCGGCGATCACCGGGTACGCGCTCGGCGGCGGCTGCGAGCTGGCCCTCGCCTGCGACTGGCGGGTCGTCGCCGACGACGCCAAGCTCGGCCAACCGGAGATCAAACTGGGCATCATCCCCGGTGCGGGCGGCACGCAGCGGCTGGCCCGCCTGATCGGCCCGGCCCGCGCCAAGGACCTGGTCATGTCGGGTCGGATGATCGACGCGCAGGAGGCGCTGCGCATCGGGCTGGCCGACCGGGTGGTACCGGCCGCCGAGGTGTACGACGCGGCGGTGGCGCTCGTCACGCCGTACCTGAACGGGCCGGTCCAGGCGCTGCGCGCGGCGAAGCTCGCGGTCGACGGCGGCCTCGACATGGACCTCAACTCCGGCCTCGCCTGGGAGAGCCAGCTCTTCGCCGCCCTCTTCGCCACCGAGGACCGGCGCGAGGGCATGGCCGCGTTCGTCGAGAAGCGCAAGCCGGACTTCACCGGGCGCTGAACCGAGAGCGGTTCACATTTTCCCTACCGATGAGTAGCGTGTGACACCGGTCATCCGGATGAAGGGGAACGGCATGTCGGAGCGGATCGAAGGTCACGGCGGGGAGCTCGCGCTCGCGGCGCTGCGCGCGTACGGGGTGCGGGAGATGTTCACGCTCTCCGGCGGGCACGTCTTCCCGCTGTACGACGCCGCGCACAAGGGCGGCTTTCCGATCTACGACGTCCGGCACGAGCAGTCGGCGGTCTTCGCCGCCGAGGCGGTGGCGAAGCTCCAGCGCCGCCCCGGTCTCGCCGTCCTGACCGCCGGTCCCGGTGTCACCAACGGCATCTCCGGGCTGACCAGCGCCTACTTCAACGCGTCGCCGGTGCTGGTGCTCGGTGGGCGGGCGCCGCAGTTCCGGTGGGGCTCGGGCAGCCTCCAGGAGATGGACCATCTGCCGCTGGTCGCCCCGGTGACCAAGCACGCCGAGACGGTCTTCAGCACCGACGACATCCCGCGGGCGGTGGCCGGCGCGCTGACCACGGCGCTCACCCCGCACCGCGGCCCGGTCTTCCTGGACCTCCCGCTCGAGGCGGTCTTCTCGGTGGCCGACGCCGACCTGCCCGCGGTCACCCCGGTCGCCCCGATCGAGGCGGACCCGGAGGAGGTCGCCAAGGCCACCGCCCTGATCGCCGGGGCTCAGCGGCCGGTGATCATCGCCGGTTCCGACGTTTACGCCGGTGCCGCCGTCGACGCGCTGCGCGAGGCGGCCGAGGCGCTCCAGGTGCCGGTCTTCACCAACGGCATGGGGCGCGGGTCGCTGCCGCCGGAGCACCCGCTCGCCTTCGCCAAGGCCCGCCGGGTCGCGCTCAAGGGCGCGGACGTGGTCGTGGTCGTCGGCACCCCGCTCGACTTCCGGCTCAACTTCGGCGACTTCGGCGACGCGAAGGTCGTCCACGTCGTCGACGCGCCGAGCCAGCGCGCCGGGCACGTCCAGCCGGCCGCCGCTCCGGCGGGTGACCTGCGGCTGATCCTGTCCGCGTTCGCCGGGTACTCCGGCGACCGGGCCGACCACGCGGACTGGATCGCGGGTCTGCGTACGGCCGAGGACGCCGCGAAGGCCCGCGACGCCGAGGAGATGGCCGCCGAGACCGACCCCATCCGCCCGGCCCGGGTCTACGGCGAGCTGCGCAGGGTGCTGGACCGCGACGCCATCACCATCGGCGACGGCGGCGACTTCGTCTCGTACGCCGGGAAGTACCTGGAGCCGGCCCAGCCCGGCACCTGGCTGGACCCGGGCCCGTACGGCTGCCTCGGCACCGGCATGGGCTACGCCATGGGCGCGCGGGTCACCCACCCGGACCGGCAGATCTGCGTCCTGATGGGCGACGGCGCGGCCGGCTTCTCGCTGATGGACGTCGAGTCCCTGGCCCGGCAGAAGCTGCCGGTCGTGATCGTGGTCGGCAACAACGGCATCTGGGGCCTGGAGAAGCACCCGATGCGGGCCATGTACGGCTATGACGTCGCCGCCGACCTCCAGCCGGAGCTGCGCTACGACGCGGTGGTGGCGGCTCTGGGTGGCGCCGGCGAGACCGTGGCCAAGGCCGCCGACCTGGGGCCGGCGCTGAAGCGGGCGTTCGACGCGGGCGTGCCGTACCTGGTGAACGTGCTCACCGACCCGACCGACGCGTACCCCCGCTCGTCGAACCTGGCCTGACCGGAACGGCCCGGCCGCCGGCGCCACCGCGCCGGCGGCCGGTCACACCTCGGGGCTCTTCTCCTCGCGCGGCGGCTCGCCGTCGCGGCGGCGGAGGTCGTCCTCGCGCCGCCGCAGGTCGTCCTCCCAGCGGCGGAACAGCTCCTGGTCCTGCTGGCGGGAGCGCTCCTCGATCGAGCGGAGGAACTCGGGGTCGTCGTCCGGCGCCACCGGGCGGCGCCGGCGCTGGGCGAAGCCGCCACCCGCCGGCCGTGGCGTCCGCGGGCGGCCGGCGCCGGACTCGCGGCCGGCCACGAACCAGGCGATCGAGCCGACCAGCGGGAAGAAGAGGATGATCAGCACCCAGGCGATCCGGGGCAGGGCGCGGATGTCGCCCTCCTCGGCGGAGAGGCAGCTGATCAGCGCGCAGACGGCGAGGACGACCTGCGCGAGGAAGATGAGGATGTACAGCCGGGCCATGGTTCCATCATGGCGCACCCGTGCCGACTACCACATCCCACGGATGACGAGCACGGCACCGAGCGTGGCGTACCCGGCCGTGGCCAGCGCGGCCAGCGGGAGCGCCCGGCCGTGTGCGGCGGCGGGACCGGCGCCGGTCGCGCGCCGCCAGCAGAGCCGCAGCGCCGCGCCCCACAGCAGGACCGCCAGCCCGACGACCACCGCGCCGGTCAGGCCCCGGGTGTACGCGAGCCGCGCGGTCAACACCATGATCACGGTCATCGCCAGCGCGGTGCGCTGCCAGGCGAGCCGGGTCCGTTCCGGTTGCAGGCCGGGGTCCCGCCGACCGGCGTCGGTCGGGTCAGTCACGGAAGCCGACCGCTCCGGCCAGCACCGCGGCGACGAGCACCAGCGCGCCGACGCCGACGGAGAGGGCCAGCACCGCCGGGAACCGGGACGGCGGCAGCTCCACGCCGAGCCGCATCGCGCGCTCGGTGCGGGCCCAGCGGTCGAGCGCCCGGACGGCGACGGTGCCACCGAGCAGGAGCAGCGCGACGGCGATCACCTCGCGCAGGTGGGCCCACGACAACGGCGGCAGGAACTGCGCGGCGGCCAGCCCGCCGGCGACCAGCGCCAGGCTGGTGCGCAGCCAGGCCAGGAAGGTGCGCTCGTTGGCCAGGGAGAACCGGTAGTCCGGGGTGGTGCCCACGGAGCGCAGCTCCCGCGGGTCGAACCAGCGCCTGATCGCCTGCCACACGAGGCCGATTATCCGCTTCCGTCCGGTCGTAGCCTGGACCGATGACGGACCTCGACGCGACGACGCTCCGGGACTCCTACGACCGGCACCTGCGCGCCCACGTTCCCGACCCGCTGCCGGCCGGCGTGTCGGTCGAGCGGGACGGCCCCCTGCTGCGGTTCCTCGGCTTCGACGAGGGCGGCTTCCTGACGTACCGGGACCTGGGCGGCCTGACCGGCGACGCGCTGGACGAGCTGATCGGGCGCCAGGTGGCGATCTTCCGGGACCGGGGCGAGCCGGTCGAGTGGAAGTTGCACGGCCACGACGAGCCGGCGGACCTGCCGGAGCGGCTGCGCGCCGCCGGATTCGTGCCGGCGGAGCGAGAGACGGTCGTGATCGGGCCGGCCGCGCCGCTCGCGGCGGCGCTCCCGGTCGTGCCCGAGGGGGTACGGCTGCGCGAGGTGACCGCCCGCGCGGACCTGGACCGGATCGTGGTGATGGAGGAGGCGGTGTGGGGCACCGATCGCGGCCACCTCGCGCCGGGGTTGGCGAAGGAGATCGCGGCCGACCCGCAGTCGATCACCGTCGTTGTCGCCGAGGCCGGCAACGAGGTGGTCTGCGCCGGTTGGGTGCGGTATCTGCACGGGTCCGGGTTCGCGACGCTGTGGGGCGGTTCGACCCTGCCGCAGTGGCGGCGCCGCGGGGTCTACCGGGCCCTGGTGACCTACCGCGCCCGGCTCGCCGTTCAGCGCGGCGCCACGCTGCTGCAGGTGGACGCCTCCGAGGACAGCCGCCCGATCCTTCAGCGGCTCGGCTTCGTCGCGGTCACCACCACCACGCCGTACGTCTACACTCCGTGATCATGGAGCAGCGGTTGACAGCCGACGAGCGGCTGACTCTCAAGACGGGCGCCTTCGGTGCGGTGTTCCTGGTGTCCAACGCCGACCCGGGCATGCTGGCGCTGATCCGGGAGAGCTTCGCCGCCTCCGGCGCGATGGCCGACAGCAGCGGCGTGGTGAAGGAGGCGCTGACCAGCGGCCCCCTGCCGAAGCTGCCTCGTGACTCGGAGCTGGAGATCGCCTCGGTGGTGCTCCCCGCGCTGACCCGGGCGGTGGCGATCCTGCGGGAGAAGTCGCCGCCGGACGTGGCGACCTACCGCGACGTGGTGCTGGCGGCGGCCGACCGGGTGGCCCGGGCGCACGGTGGTGTGACCCCGGAGGAAACGGCCATGATCGAGCGGATCCGGGGTGCGCTCGCCGAGGCGGCCTGAGTGACCCTGGTGAGCTGTGTCACTGTAGGGTCGACGAGAGCCGAAGCTACTTGCGGGTAACATTGCGCCGTGGGCAACGGCACAAGCGCCCGCGGTTGACCGAGCGTTAAGTCACGCGGGAGGCTGCGCCCCAGACCGGGCGAGCGAATCGCAACAACCACAGGAGGGGTCGTCGAAGCGCGATGAACATCGTCGTACTCGTCAAGCAGGTGCCCGACTCGGGCGCGGACCGCAACCTGCGCAGTGACGACAACACCGTCGACCGCGGTTCGGCGAACAACGTCATCAACGAGATGGACGAGTACGCCATCGAGGAGGCGTTGAAGATCAAGGAGGCGCACGGCGGCGAGGTCACCATCCTGACCATGGGTCCGGACCGGGCGACCGAGTCGATCCGCAAGGCGCTCTCCATGGGCGCGGACAAGGCCGTGCACGTCGTCGACGACGCCCTGCACGGATCCTGCGCCGTGGCGACCTCGAAGGTCCTCGCCGCCGCGCTCGGCCAGCTGAACGCCGACCTGGTGCTGTGTGGTGCGGAGTCGACCGACGGCCGCGTCCAGGTGCTGCCGCACATGATCGCCGAGCGGCTGGGCGTCGCCGCGCTGACCGGCGCGCGCAAGCTCACCGTCGACGGGGCCACGCTGACCGTCGAGCGGCAGACCGAGGAGGGCTACGAGGTGGTCTCCGCCTCGACCCCGGCCGTGGTCTCCGTCTGGGACACCATCAACGAGCCGCGCTACCCCTCCTTCAAGGGCATCATGGCCGCCAAGAAGAAGCCGGTGCAGACCCTGTCCCTGGGCGACCTCGGTGTCGCACCGGCCGAGGTGGGCTTCGAGGGCGCGACCAGCGCCGTGCTGGAGCACAGCAAGCGCCCGCCGCGCTCCGGCGGCGCGAAGGTCACCGACGAGGGCGAGGGCGGCGTGAAGCTCGTCGAGTTCCTCGCCACCGAGAAGTTCGTGTGAGAGGTCTGAGTCATGTCTGAGGTTCTCGTCGTCGTCGAAGCCACCCGGGAGTTCGGCGTCAAGAAGGTCACTCTGGAGATGCTCACCCTCGCCCGCGGCCTGGGCGCGCCCAGCGCGGTCGTGCTCGGTGGTCCCGGCGCCGCCGAGGCGCTGAGCGCGAAGCTGGGCGAGTACGGCGCGGAGAAGATCTACGCCGCCGAGAGCGAGGAGATCGACGGCTACCTGGTCGCCCCGAAGGCGACCGTGCTCGCCGAGCTGGTCGGTCGGGTCCAGCCGGCCGCCGTGCTGCTGGCCTCGTCGCAGGAGGGCAAGGAGATCGCCGCCCGCCTCGCCGTCAAGCTCGACAACGGCATCCTGACCGACGTGGTCGGGCTCGACGCCGACGGCACCGCCACCCAGGTCGCGTTCGCCGGCTCCACCATCGTGAAGTCCAAGGTCACCCGCGGCCTGCCGCTGGTGACGGTGCGGCCGAACTCGCTCAACCCGACCCCGGCCGCGGCCAGCCCGGCGGTCGAGCAGCTGTCCGTCTCGGTCACCGACGCCGACAAGCTGGCCACGGTCGTCGAGCGGGTCGCCGAGCAGAAGGGTTCCCGCCCGGAGCTGACCGAGGCCTCGGTGGTGGTCTCCGGTGGCCGCGGTGTCGGCAACGCCGACAACTTCAAGCTCGTCGAGGAGCTGGCCGACCTGCTCGGCGGTGCCGTCGGCGCGTCCCGCGCCGCGGTCGACTCGGGCTTCTACCCGCACCAGTACCAGGTCGGGCAGACCGGCAAGACGGTCTCCCCGCAGCTGTACATCGCGCTCGGCATCTCCGGCGCGATCCAGCACCGTGCCGGCATGCAGACCTCCAAGACGATCGTCGCGGTCAACAAGGACGGCGAGGCGCCGATCTTCGAGCTGGCCGACTTCGGCGTTGTCGGCGACCTGTTCAAGGTCGTACCGCAGGCCGCCGAGGAGATCCGCAAGCGCAAGTGACGGCACCGGGGCGCCGCCTCCGGGCGGTGCCCCACCCCGGCACGTACGACGAGGGGCCACCCGGGAACGGGTGGCCCCTCGTCGTGGTGTCGCGGCCCCTCCCATGCGGGGAAAGGGGAGCTGATCGGCGGGCCGGGGAGCTGAGCCGGCCCGCCGATCAGCCCGTCAGGGTGCCCCTCAACAGGCTGTCGCCGGAGTGGGCGGTGTTGTTGTCGTACGCCTCGGCGGAAACGTCGACAACCGAGTATGCCTCAAGGTCCACGTTCGGTGGCAACGGGAGCAACTCGTCATCTGCGCCACCGAGAACGCCGACCGAGAACATCTCCATGGTGCCCGGGTTGATGAGCCACACCTCGTAGTACCCGGACACGTCCGGGAGATTCGCGACGTGCAGGTGCAGCCGGCCGTTGTCGAACACCCGGGCCTCGCCGTTCGCCTCCGGTGGCGTCGAGCCGTACGCCGACAGCGGCGCCGAGGCGAGCACCTCCCGCTGCGGCTCCGGCTCCGGACCGGTGCCGGTCACGTTCAGCACGGCGAGCGTGCCGACCACGCCGAGCACGGCGGCGGCCACCGCCGTGCCCACGGTGGCCGCCCAACGCGGCACCCGTGCAAGGAAGGGCCCCTTCTTAACGCCTGCGGTAGAGGAAGGGCCCCCTGTTAACACCTCCACCGGTGGGGCGGCCCGCTCGACCGCTGACGTAGCCCGGCGCTGCTCGGCGATCGACGGCAGCTCCTCGGCGGCCCGGATCTCCGCCACGATGCCCTGCCACACGTGCTCCGGCGGGTCGGGCAGGTCCCGCAGGTCCTGGGTGCCGGCGCCCAGGCCGGCTACGTGCCGGAGGGTCGCGATCTCGTGGCGGCAGGGCTCGCAGGTGTCGAGATGGGTGCTCTCCCCGTTGTCCGCCTCGCTCTCACCGAGTGCCAGAAAGACCAGCCGCTCGTGGTCCAGGTGCTGCACCGTCCACCTCCCATCTGCGTTTCAAGCTCTGCATGCCGCGCCGGATGTGACTCTTCACCGTGCCGAGCGGCACGCCGGTCACGGTCGATATCTGCTGGTGGGTCAGGTCGTCGAAGAACGCCAGCTCAAGCATGCGTCGCTGGTCCTCCGGCAGTCGAGCCAGCTCGTCCGCGACGACCAACCGGTCGACCACCGTGTCCGGATTCGGGCCGGCCGGCGCCGGGTCGGGCAACTGCCGGACGGTCTCGACCACCCGGCTCTCCCGGGCCGAGGCCCGCAGCCGGTCGATGACCTTCCGCCGGCCGATGCCGAGCAACCAGCCCAGCAGGGACCCTTTGGCCGGGTCGAAGGTCTCCCGGCCCAGCCAGGCGGCCACGAACGTCGCCTGGGTCACATCCTCGGCGTCGCTGCGGTTGGCCAGCGTGCTGCCGGCCAGGTGCAGCACCGCGCGGCCGTACCGGTCGTACGCCTCCCGCAACGCCTGCTCGTCACCGTCGCGGAAACGGGCGGCCAGATCGTCGTCGGGTGGGTCCGGTGCCTGCCGCAACCCGGTCACGGGGCGGCTCGACTTCCTCGGGGCATGCCCGACTGTAGCGCCCATCGGCCTCGCCCCACCTCTCCGGTCGCGCCGCTCACGTCAGTCCTTCGCTGCGGCGGCCGCCGGCGGATGCGGTCGGGCGACGAAAAAGAAAACTGCCTCCGGCCGCATCCGCCGGGCGCGGGCCGGGCGTAACCCGTTCTGCAAGCCCAAGCCCGACGAATCAGCACCAATCATCAGGAGGCAGACAATGCAGTCCTCGTACTTCCGCCGGGCGGCCGCCGGTGGCGCGGTCGTCGCGCTGGCGTTCACCGGCGTCGGTGCCCTCACCGCGACCCCCGCGTACGCCGCCACGTCGAAGGTCTCGGTGGTGCACGGCATCCCGGACACCCCGGTCGACGTCTACGTCAACGGCGAGAAGACCCTCGACAACTTCGCGCCCGGCGACGTCGCGGGCCCGCTGGACCTCGAGGAGGGCGCGTACGACATCGCGCTGACCAGGCCGGGCGAGCCGGTCGGCAGCGCGATCCTCACCGTGGACGACGCCCAGGTGCCGGGTGGAGCGAACATCAGCATCGCCGCGCACCTGGACGCGAGCGGCCAGCCGAAGATCACGCCGTTCGTCAACGACACGTCGAAGGTCGACGCCGGCAAGGCCCGGCTGATCGTCCGGCACACCGCCGCAGCCCCCGCCGTGGACGTACGGGCCGGTGGCAGCCCGGTGTTCGAGGACCTCACCAACCCGAACGAGGCCAAGGCGGACGTCGACGCCGGCGCCGTCGAGGCGGACGTCGTGCTCGCCGGCACCGAGACCGTGGCGATCGGCCCGGCCGACCTGAACCTGCGCGAGGGCACCGCCACGATCGTGTACGCCATCGGCTCGGCGGAGGCGAACAACCTGCGGGTCGTGGCGCAGACGATCACCGGTCTGCACTCGGCTCCGGCCGGTGTGCCCAGCGGGGACGGCGGCCTCGCCGACACCGGCCTGGGCACGTGGTGGTACGCGCTGGCCGGCGTCGGCGTACTCCTGCTCGTCGGCGGCGGGGTGCGGGCCGCGACCGCCCGGACGGGTCGCAGGTGACGGTGCGCAACCGCGGGGCGCTGGCGGCGATGGCCGCCGGCGCCGCCGCGCTCACCGTCGCCGCGCTGGTGGCCTGCGGTTCGCAGCCGAACGGGACCGTCGGCGCGGACGAGGCGGTCGCCCTCGCCAGCCCCTCCGCGCCGGCCGCCGGCCCGCCGGTGCCGGTGACCGGCGGCGACCTGCCCGCCGGCCCGGAGATCGTCCCGCCGGTGCGGCTGGAGATCCCCGCGATCGAGGTGGCCGCGACGGTGAACGCGGTCGGCGTCAACGAGCGGACCGGCGAGTTCGAGGTGCCGCCCAGCGTCGACCAGGTCGGCTGGTACCGGTTCGGTCCCGGGCTGGAGGCGCCGGCCGGCTCGGTGGTGATCGCCGGGCACGTCGACAGCTCCACCCAGGGCGAGGGGGCCTTCTTCCGGCTCCGGGACCTCGACCGGGACGACCGGATGACGGTGACCGGCGACGACGGGAAGGTGCGTACCTACCGGGTGGTCGCCCGGGAGGAGTACCGCAAGACGAGGATTCCCCTGGAGCGGTACTTCGCCCGGGACGGCAGCCCACGGCTGACGCTGATCACCTGTGGCGGGCCCTTCGACGCGGAGACCCGCCGGTACCGGGACAACGTCGTGGTCACCGCCGTACCGGTGTGACCGCAGCGGCCCGCCGGCATCCGACGGCGGACGGCGCCGCGGCCGGGGCGGACTCCGCGCCGGCCGCGGCGGCCGGGTCGCGTCTCCGGCCGTCGCACTCCGGGGTCCGGGTGCCGACCGGCCGGTCGTAGGCTGAACAGTGATGGCTTACCTGGATCATGCCGCGACCACTCCGATGCTCGACGAGGCACTGGAGGCGTACGTCGCCACCGCCCGCGAGGTCGGCAACGCGTCCTCCCTGCACGCGGCGGGTCGCCGTGCCCGCCGCCGGGTGGAGGAGTCGCGGGAGCGGGTGGCGGCCGCGCTGGGCGCCCGGCCCTCCGAGGTGATCTTCACGGGTGGCGGGACGGAGAGCGACAACCTCGCGGTGAAGGGCGTCTTCTGGGCCCGGCGGGCCGCCGACCCGCGGCGGACTCGGGTGGTCGCCAGCGCGGTCGAGCATCACGCCGTGCTCGACGCCGTCGACTGGCTCGTCGCGCAGGAGGGGGCCGACGTGGGGCTGCTCCCGGTCGACCCGGTCGGGCGGGTCGACCCGGCCCGGCTCCGCGCCGAGCTCGACGCCCACGCCGCCGAGGTGGCCGTGGTGACCACGATGTGGGCGAACAACGAGGTGGGCACGGTGCAGCCCGTCGCCGAGCTGGCGGCGGTCGCCGCCGGGTACGGAGTGCCGTTCCACACCGACGCGATCCAGGCGATCGGCCAGGTGCCGGTCGACTTCGCCGCCAGCGGCGTGTCCGCGCTCACCGTGACCGGGCACAAGCTCGGCGGGCCGGCCGGGGTGGGGGCGCTGGTGCTCGCCCGGGACGTCGCCGCCACGCCGCTGCTGCACGGCGGCGGCCAGGAGCGGGACGTCCGCTCGGGCACGCTTGACGCCGCCGGCATCGTCGCCTTCGCCGTCGCTGTGGAGACCGCGGTCAAGAGCCAGCAGGAGTACGCCGCCCGCGTGGCCGCGCTCCGCGACGAGCTCGTGGAGCGGGTCCGGCGGGCGGTGCCGGAGGCGGTGTTCAACGGCGACCCGGCCGAGCGGCTGCCGGGCAACGCGCACTTCTCGTTCCCCGGCTGCGAGGGGGACGCCCTGCTGCTCCTGCTCGACGCGCAGGGCATCGCCTGCTCCACCGGCTCGGCCTGCTCAGCGGGGGTGGCCCAGCCGAGTCATGTGCTGCTCGCGATGGGTGCCGACGACGCCCGTGCCCGCTCCTCGCTGCGCTTCACACTGGGCCACACCAGCACCGCCGACGAGATCGACGCCCTGATCGCCGCCCTCCCCGCCGCGGTCGACCGGGCCCGCCGCGCCGCCACCCCCCGCACCCCCCGCTGACCCCCACCCCACCCCACCCCACCCCACCCCGTGCCGTCGATCATGGAGTTGTGGTGCCCGAAACATCCGCGTTGCGCATTGTTCGTGCCCACCACAACTCCATGATCGACGGAGGTGGGGCGGGGCGGCTCGCGGGTGGTTACGCTCTTGGGTGGGGTTGAGTGGGAAGGGTGGTGGAAGCGGTGCGGGTGCTGGCGGCCATGTCGGGCGGCGTGGACTCGGCCGTCGCGGCGGCACGGGCCGTCGAGGCGGGACACGACGTGACCGGGGTGCACCTGGCGCTGTCCCGCAACCCGCAGACGTACCGCACCGGTGCCCGGGGCTGCTGCACCCTGGAGGATTCGCGGGACGCCCGCCGGGCCGCCGACGTGATCGGCATCCCGTTCTACGTGTGGGACATGGCCGAGCGGTTCCACGCCGACGTGGTGGACGACTTCGTGGCCGAGTACGCGGCGGGCCGTACCCCGAATCCCTGCCTGCGCTGCAACGAGAAGATCAAGTTCGCCGCGGTGCTGGACCGGGCGGTCGCCCTCGGGTTCGACGCCGTGGTCACCGGCCACCACGCCCGGCTCGGTCCCGACGGGCTGTTGCGGCGCAGCGTCGACCTGGCCAAGGACCAGTCGTACGTGCTCGCCGTGCTCACCCGCGAGCAGCTGGACCGGTCGATGTTCCCGCTCGGGGACTCGACGAAGGCGCAGGTACGCCAGGAGGCGGCGCGCCGCGGGCTGGCCGTGGCCGACAAGCCGGACTCGCACGACATCTGCTTCATCGCCGACGGCGACACCCGCGGCTTCCTCGCCCAGCGGCTCGGCGAGACACCCGGCGACGTGGTCGACGCCACCACCGGCGCCGTCGTGGGCACGCACGCGGGGGCGTACGCGTACACCGTCGGCCAGCGTCGCGGCCTGCACCTGGAGCGGCCGGCGCCGGACGGCCGCCCCCGCTACGTCCTGTCGATCACGCCGAAGACCAACACCGTGACGGTCGGTCCGGCTGAGGCCCTGGAGGTCTCCCGGGTGCACGCCGAGCGCCCGGTGTGGACCGGTGGGGTTCGCCCGGACGGGCCGGTGGAGTGTGAGGTGCAGTTGCGTGCCCACGGCGACGTGGTGCCCGCGACCGTCGCGGTGACGGCCGACGGCCTGGACGCCGAGCTGCGCCGGCCGGTCCGGGGGGTGGCCGCCGGGCAGGCGATCGTGGCCTACCGGCCCGACCCGGCCGGCGACGTCGTGCTCGGCTCCGCCACCATCGCCGGCTGATCGCCCGGACCCGTGCGGACCTGCGCCGACCCGCGCAGACCTGCACCGACCCGCGCGGACGTGCGCCCACCCGCCCCGACCTGCGCGGACCCGCCCCGACCCGCGCGGACCCGCCTCGATCGGCGGCCCGGTCCGGCGGTCCGGGCGGCCCCGGTCCGCGTACCCGATAGTCTTCCGCCGTGACTGATCAGGCGTGGCCGTGGCCCGCGGGCGCGGCGACCGGCATCGGGTCGCTGCCCGGCACCGACATCGCGGAGGCCCAGCGGATCGTCCTCGGTGAGCTGCCCGCCCTCCCGCACCTGCCGGAGCTGCCCGCCCGCGGTCCCGGCGCGGAGCTGATCGGCCGCACCGCCGGCCTGCTCGTGGAGCTGCCCGTCGAGCTGTACGCGGCCCGCTGGCGCGTCGCCCCCCGTCCTGGCCGGGACCTGCGCCGGGCGCGCGACCTGATGGAGCGGGACCTGGACCAGCTCGCCGAGCAGGCCGAGACGTACGCCGGGCCGGTCAAGGTCCAGGTGGGCGGGCCGCTCACGCTCGCCGCATCCCTGGAGCTGCCGATCGGGGGGCGGATGATCCGTGACCCGGGGGCGGTGCGGGACCTGACCGGGTCCCTCGCCGAGGGGGTACGCGAGCACGTCGCCGCCGTCGCGCGTCGCCTGCCGCAGGCGTCGGTGCTGCTGCAGATCGACGAGCCGTCGCTGCCCGCGGTGCTCGCCGGACGGGTGGCGACCGAGAGCGGCTTCGGCACGTACCGGGCGGTGGAGCCCGGCGTGGCCGCCGCCCTGCTGGGCGATGTCGTCCAGGCCGCCGGAGTGCCCGTCGTGGTGCACTGTTGCGCGCCGGAGGTGTCGCTCGAGGTGGTCCGCCAGGCCGGTGCGGTCGGCGTGGCCTTGGACCTCGGGCTGGTGACCGACCTGGACCGGCTGGGCGAGGCGATCGACGCCGGTCTGGGCCTGCTGGCCGGTGCCGCGCCCACGCAGCCGCCGTCGGCCGGTCGCGCGCCGACGTCCGCCCAGGTCGCCGACCGGGTACGCCAGCTCTGGGACCGTCTCGGGTTTCCCCGCCGCCGGCTCGCCGAGCAGGTCGTGGTCACCCCGGCCTGCGGGCTGGCGAACGCCACCCCACAGCATGCCCGTTCGGTGCTCGCCGCCTGTCGCGACGCCGGCCGGCGGCTCGCCGAGGAGTGAGGTTTCCTGCCGCACCGCCTGGGCACCATGACGGCATGATTGGACAGCTGCGTTCGGTGGTGATCGACTGCCCCGACCCGCGGGCCCTGGCGACGTTCTACTCGGAACTGCTCGGCCTGCCGCTCGACGAGAAGGGCTCCTCCGGTGACGGCTGGGTGGTGATCTCCGGGGCCGGGCACCGACTCGCCTTCCAGGAGGCGCTCAACCTGCGCCCGCCGACCTGGCCGGAGCCGGTGGTACCCCAGCAGTTCCATCTCGACGTGCAGGTCGACGACGTGGAGGCGGCCGAGAGGCAGGTGCTGGCGCTCGGGGCCCGGCGACTGCCGGGCGGCGGCGACGACTTCCGGGTCTACGCGGATCCGGCC
Source organism: Micromonospora sp. NPDC126480 (assembly GCF_040302465.1). NCBI lineage: Bacteria > Bacillati > Actinomycetota > Actinomycetes > Micromonosporales > Micromonosporaceae > Micromonospora > Micromonospora sp. NPDC126480. The sequence continues at coordinate 261,217 of NZ_JBEORU010000003.1, read as the reverse complement.
GGCCACCCGTTCTGCCTGGTCTTCGACGTCGACTGACCATCGCGGGAGGCTGCCGGTGCGGGGTTGCCGGCGGGCGGCATGATCGCGGCATGATCGACCCCTCGCTCCGGCGGGCCGCGGGCTCGCTCTTCGGCCTCGCCTACGGTGACGCGCTCGGCAAGCCGACCGAGTTCCTGACCGTCACCGAGATCCTCCGGCGCTACGGTCCGGCCGGTCCGCGCGAGCTGACCGGCGATCCGGCCCTGGTCACCGACGACACCCAGATGGCGCTGGCGGTCGGCTGGGCGCTGCACGAGGCGCCGAAGCTCACCCCGGAGGCGGTGGAGCCGTTGCTGCGACGTCGCTTCGTCGACTGGTCGGTCAGTCCGGACAACAACCGGGCCCCCGGCATGACCTGCCTGCGGGCCTGCGCCGAGCTGGCGCGGGGCGTGCGCTGGCAGGAGGCGACCGTCGCCGATTCGAAGGGCTGCGGGGCGAACATGCGGGTCACCCCGGTCGGGCTGCTCGACGTCGACCTCGACACGCTCGCCGGCCTGGCTCAGCTGCAGGCGGGGCTGACCCACGGCCACCCGACGGGCCTGGCGGCCAGCGAACTGACCGCGTACGCGGTGCGGCTGCTGTGCGACGGAGCCGCGCTGGTCGACGTGCCCGCAGCGCTCGTGGAGCGGGCCCGGGAGCAGCGCGGGATCTACCGGGAGGAGTGGCTCGGCGACCTGTGGCGGGTGGCCGGCGCCGCCGGTCCGGTGGCCTTCATCGCGCCCGGCTGGGACGAGTGCGCCGCGATCCTCGACCGGCTCCGGGTGGCACTGGCCGCGCCGGACGACGGCGGTGACCCCTGCCGGCTCACCGGCGAGGGCTGGGTCGCCGAGGAGGCGCTCGCCACGGCCCTGTACTGCGCCGTCCGGCACGCCGGCGATCCGGTCACCGCGCTGGCCCGGGGCGCCACCACCGCCGGCGACTCCGACTCGATCGCCGCGCTGGCGGGCGCGTTCGTCGGCGCGGCCCTCGGCATGCCCGCCTGGCCCGCCGGCTGGGCCGCCCGCATCGAGTACGCCGACCAGCTGGCCGCCCTGACCACCCCCCGAACCCGCTGACCCCACCCGAACGCGCCGCCGCCCGGGCCCCGCGCCCGGTGATCAAGAGGTTTTCGGGCCGTCGTGGCGGTGTCGAGGACGAAAAGCTCTTGATCAACTGGGTGAGGGCGGGGATCGGGGCGGTCAGTGGGGGAGGCGGCGGAGGCGGCGCCAGAGGGCGGGGTCGCAGGTGCCGGCGTGGTCGGCGAAGGCGGCGAACGGGATGCGGGCCGGCTCGGCGAGGTTCAGGAAGCTGTCCTGGTCGGCGTCCGGGTCCCAGTCGCGGGTCGGGATGCGCACGTGGTCGTCCCGGTCACTCTTGTCCCGGCTGGTGATCTTCAGGACGTCGGCGCCCCGCGCGTCGACGTGCAGCACCAGGCAGGGGCGGACCTTCGAGCCGGTGCCGTCGGCGTACGGCACGTCGGCCCACCAGATCTCCCCGGGGCGCGGGGTGGGCACCTCGCCGGCCGGGCGTGGACGGGGCGCCGTGGTGGCCCGGGCCCGACCGGAGCGGGTACGGGTGCCGGCGCCCCGACCGCCGGGGTGCCCGGCGCCACGGGTGCCCGGGGCGCCACGCTTCTCCTGGACGCGCTCAGCCCGCTTCTCGCGGGCGCCCCGGTCGGCACGTCCCTCGCGGCTGCCCCCGGGTGCCTCGGGCCGGCCGCCGACCCGGCCGGCGGAACGGCGACCGGACGCGCGGTGCCGCCACTCGTTCCACGACCAACCGGCCGCCACGGCCAGCACGATCGCCACCGCCCAGAGCAGCCAGTCGGGCACGCGTACCCCTCTCGGTCACAGTCGGCGCGGTCGCCGCGCACGCGACACCGTCCGTGCCGCGATCCTCGCACGGCCGGGGCAGGTCGCCCAGCGCACGCGGCGGGTGGGCGGCGCGATGTCCCACCCTCCCGATACCGTTCCAGGTAGCGGAACAACGGGAGGTCACGGCGTGTCCGAGGATGTCATCGGCCAGCAGCTCAGTCCGGCGCAGGTGGCGGCGGCCGGCGCCGAGCCGACCCCGGAGGCGCGGGAGCGGCATGCGACGCTCAGCCGGGAGCTGACCGAACACCAGTACCGCTACTACGTGCTCGACGCGCCGACCGTCTCCGACGCCGAGTTCGACAAGCAGCTGCGGGAGCTGGAGGCGCTGGAGGCGGAGTACCCGGCACTGCGCACGCCGGATTCGCCGACCCAGCGGGTGGGCGGCACCTTCTCCACCGACTTCACGCCGGTCGCGCACGCCGAGCGGATGATGTCGCTCGACAACGCCTTCGCCGACGAGGAGCTGGCCGCCTGGGCCGAGCGGGTCGAGCGGGACGCGGGCGGCCCGGTGCCCTACCTGTGCGAGCTCAAGGTGGACGGGCTCGCCATCAACCTGACCTACGAGAAGGGGCACCTGGTCCGGGCGGCCACCCGGGGCGACGGCCGCACCGGCGAGGACCTCACGGCCAACGTCCGCAGCATCCGGGACGTGCCGGGCAGGCTGACTCCGTCGGCCGAGTTCCCGGAGATTCCCGACCTCCTCGAGGTGCGGGGCGAGGTCTACTTCCCGGTCGCCGCCTTCGCCGACCTCAACGCCGGGCTGGTCGAGCAGGGCCGGGCGCCGTTCGCCAACCCGCGCAACGCGGCCGCCGGCAGCCTCCGGCAGAAGGATCCGCGGATCACCGCGTCGCGTCCGCTCCGGCTTGTCGTGCACGGCATCGGTGCCCGGCGGGGCTGGCAGCCGAGCGCCCAGTCCGAGTCGTACGCGGCGCTGAAGGCGTGGGGTCTGCCGACCAGCGACCGGTGGCGGGTCGTGCCGGATCTGGCCGGCGTCGCGGAGTACATCGCCCACTACGCCGCGCACCGGCACGACGTCGAGCACGAGATCGACGGTGTGGTGGTGAAGGTCGATCCGGTCTCGATCCAGGGCCGCCTCGGCTCGACGAGCCGCGCGCCCCGGTGGGCGATCGCCTTCAAGTACCCGCCGGAGGAGGTCAACACCAAGCTGCTCGACATCGACGTCAACGTCGGGCGCACCGGCCGGGTCACCCCGTTCGCCGTCCTGGAGCCGGTCCGGGTGGCCGGGTCGACGGTGGCGCTCGCCACCCTGCACAACGCCCGGGAGGTCGAGCGCAAGGGCGTGCTGATCGGCGACACGGTCGTGCTCCGCAAGGCCGGCGACGTCATCCCGGAGGTGCTCGGCCCGGTGGTCGAGCTGCGCCCACCGGACGCCCGGCCGTTCGTCATGCCCACCGCCTGCCCGGCCTGCGGCACCCCGCTGGCGCCCGCGAAGGAGGGCGACGTCGACATCCGCTGCCCGAATTCGCGCAGCTGCCCCGCGCAGCTCCGGGAGCGGGTCTTCCACCTCGCCGGGCGCGGCGCGTTCGACATCGAGGTCCTCGGCTACAAGGGCGCCGCCGCGCTGCTCGACGCGCAGGTCATCACGGACGAGGGCGACCTCTTCGCGCTCGACGCGGACCAGCTCGCCCGGTCGCCGTTCTTCGTCAACAAGGACGGCAGTCTCGGCAGCAACGCCGTCAAACTGCTCGACAACCTGGCTGTGGCCAAGGAGCGCGACCTGTGGCGGGTGCTGGTCGCACTCTCCATCCGGCACGTCGGGCCGACCGCCGCCCAGGCCCTCGCCCGGCACTTCCGGTCGATCGATGCGATCGACAAGGCCGCCGAGGAGGAGCTGTCGTCCGTCGACGGCGTCGGGCCGACCATCGCCGCCAGCATCCGCGAGTGGTTCGCCGTCGACTGGCACCGCGAGGTGGTCCGCAAGTGGGCCGAGTCGGGCGTACGGATGGCGGAGGAGGCGGTCGACGAGGGGCCGCGCCCGCTGGAGGGGGTGACCGTCGTGGTGACCGGGACGCTCGCCGGCTACTCCCGCGACCAGGCGGCCGAGGCGATCCAGTCGCGCGGCGGCAAGGTCAGCGGCTCGGTCTCCAAGAAGACGGCCTTCGTGGTGGTCGGCGACAACCCGGGTTCCAAGGCGGACAAGGCGGCGAGCCTCAAGGTGCCGGTGCTGGACGAGGACGGCTTCCGGGTGTTGCTCGACTCCGGCCCGGACGCGGCCCGGGAGGTCGCCCGCGTCGAGGGTTGAACGAGGATCTTGCGTGCGTATACCAACTTAATTACGACTACGACCGATTCGTGACTGTCGTACGGGGGAATCCGGCACCCGGGGCGTTTCATTGTGGCACGGCGTACAGACGGGTACGCCGTTCGTGACCGCCGGAGGTGTGATGGAGACCGCCGACCCGCGCAACTCCGTCCCACCAGGACGGATCGCGCCGTTCTCCGCCTTCGTGGCCGCGGTCATCGCCGTGGCCGCAATGGTGTCGGCGGGTCCCCTGCTGGCGCTCGTCGACCAGGTGCCGCGGCTGCCCGCCGCGTTCTGGACGATGGCCGTGCTGGCCGTCGGCTGCGACGCCCGCCCGTTCGTCCCGCCGGGGCGGCGCCAGTCGTCGGCGGTGTTCCCGTCGACCTGCTTCACGTTCGCCATCCTGCTCGGCTGGGGCCTGGGTCCGGCGGTCGCTGTGCAGGCGGTGGCGGTCGTCGTGTCGGGTGCCCGGCTGGGCTACGCCGGCTGGCGGACCGCCTTCAACGCCGGGCAGTACGCCTGCGCGCTCGCCGCCGCGTACGCCGTGACCCGGCTCGGCGCGGGTGACCTGTTCGGCGGTGGCGGTCTGGGGTGGACGGACGTGGCGGCCGTGGGCGGCGCCATGCTGGCCTGGTTCGTCGTCAACTACGGGCTGGTCAGTTCGGCCGTGCGGCTGCGGTTCGGTGACCGCTGGCTGCCCGGCCTGCGGCAGGGTCTCGGGTTCGAGCTGCTGTCCACCGGGTCGCTGCTGCTGCTCGCTCCGGTGCTGGTCACCGCGGCTCGGGCGAGCGCGGCGCTGATTCCGCTGGTGCTGGTGCCGCTGTTCGCGGTCTACCGGATGGCCCGGCTCAGCGTCGAGCAGCAGCAGCTCGCCTCTCTCGACCCGCTCACCGGCCTGCCGAACCGCAAGGCGCTGCTCGCCGAGGTGGGCGAGCAACTGCACCTGCACGCGGAACGGGCGGCGCGGGGTGAGGCGGGCGCCCGGTTGGCGCTGCTGCTGATCGACCTGGACCGGTTCAAGCACGTCAACGACGCGCTCGGGCACGCGGTGGGGGACCGGCTGCTGGTCGAGGTGAGTGGCCGCCTCACCGAGGTCGTCGGCGAGGACATGGTCGCGCGGCTCGGTGGCGACGAGTTCGCCATCGTGATGACCCGGCTGAGCGACGTCGACGAGGCGCGGGAGCTGGCCGACCGGGTGGTGGCCGCCCTGGCCGAACCGGTCCCGCTGGACGGGCTGCCGCTGGACGTGGGTGGGTCGATCGGCATCGCGCTCTTCCCCGATCACGGCGAGGATTTCGCCACGCTGATGCGTCACGCCGACGTGGCGATGTACGACGCGAAGCACCGCAACGACACGGTGGCCGTGTACACGGCCGAGTCCGACCACAACTCCGCCGAGCGGCTCGGCCTCCTGGCCGACCTGCGCCGGGTTCTCGAGTCCGGCCCGAGCGCGGCGCAGCAGGGCGCGGCGGTGCCGGGCACGGCAGGTCCAGGCACGGCAGGTCCAGGCACGGCAGGTCCAGGCACGGCAGGTCCGGGCACGGCGGGCGTGAGCGCGGCCGACGCGGAATCGGTTCCGGCCGAGACCGCGGGTGCCGACGGTTCCGGCGTGGACGCCGGCGTGATCGCTCCGGTGGCCGGCCCGGCCGCGGACGGTGGTCCCGACGGGGCCGAGGAGGGCACCGCGGCGGGGCCGGGACGGGACGGAACCCGACCGGCGCTCACCCCCGGCGGACCGGCGCTGACGGCGGTCCCGGCCGCCCGGGGCGGTGACGGCGCCGCGCTGCCGGCCCGGGAGGCGCGCGCCGGCCGGTGGTGGCGGCGCGGCCGACGGCAGCGGGCCGACCTGGCCGGCGCCGACGAGCTGATCCAGCAGATCGTCACCGCCGCCGACCCGATCCGCCGGCGCGCCGCCCGGGCGGCCGACGGCACCACCGGGCACCCGGCCGCCGGCCGCGTCGCCGACCGCCCGACCCGGCCCGCCGCCCGGGCGGGCCGACCGGACCGCGGCGAGGTGCTGGAGCGCGGCCGTACGGCGGAGCCGGACCGGGCCGCCGAGCCCGCCGGCACCGGGGCCGCGGGGCGCGGCGAGGGGCCCGGCCGGGACGACCGGCCGCCGGCCGGGCGCTGGAACGGGGCACGCCGGCCCGGTGCGCGGGACACCGTGCGCGGCGCGGCCGACCGGCACTCCGGCGCCCCGGCCGCCGACGCCGGTGAGATCACCATGTACTACCAGCCGCAGATCGCCATCGCGACCGGCGAGGTGGTCGGCGTCGAGGCGCTGCTGCGCTGGCGGCACCCCCGCCGCGGGATGGTCGACCCGGAGGAGCTGATCCGGGTGGCCGAGCAGAGCGCCGTGATGCGCCTGCTCACCTTCCGGGTCGTCGACGACGTCGTCGAGCAGTTGGCGAAGTGGCGGGCCGCCGGGGTCGGTCTGCGGGCGTCGCTGAACGTCAGCGTGCGGGACCTGCACACCGGCGAGATCGCCGACCGGATCGCGGACCGGCTCACCCGGTACGGCGTACCGCCGCGGCTCCTGCAGGTGGAGATCACCGAAGGGGCGCTGATGGCCGACCCGCGCCGGGTGCTGGCCACCATCACCCGGCTGCACCAGCTCGGCGTCGGGATCGCCCTGGACGACTTCGGCACCGGGTACTCGTCGTTGCAGCACCTGCGCCGGCTGCCGCTGTCCGAGGTGAAGGTGGACCGCTCCTTCGTCCTCGGCATGGCGGAGGACACCGACGACGCGGCGATCGTCACCTCGATGATCGAGCTGGCCGGTGCGCTCGGGCTGCGGGTGGTCGCCGAGGGCGTGGAGGACGAGCGGACCTGGCGGATGTTGTACGCGGCCGGCTGCGACGCCGCCCAGGGTTGGTTCTACGCGCGGCCGATGCCGGCCGAGGAACTCGCCGCCTGGCTGACCCGCTACCGCCCGGTGCGCCCGTCCACCGACCCGCCCCGCCGCCCCGCCCGCTGACCCCCGTGATCCGCGCACGCGGCGGCGGGAGGGGAGTCGGAAGCGGGCCACCGGGGGCGGAACAATAGACTCGCTCCGGTCACCGCGCGTCACGCAGCACCGCCGCGCGGTCGGCGTGGACCGACCCAGCAGGACAGCCACGAAGGGGGCACCGATGGCCGCCATCTCCCGCGAGGAGGTCGCGCACCTGGCGCGACTGTCGCGGCTCGCCGTGACGGAGGAGGAGCTGGACACCTTCGCCGGCCAGCTCGACGTGATCCTCCAGGCGGTCGCCCAGGTCGGCGAGGTCGCCGCGGCGGACATCCCGCCCACGTCCCACTCCGTGCCGCTGACGAACGTGCTGCGCGAGGACGTGGTGACGCCGTGCCTGACCCCCGAGGAGGCGTTGTCGGGCGCGCCCGACGCCGAGGAGCAGCGGTTCCGCGTCCCGCGGATCCTGGACGAGGATGTGGCATCGTGACCGACCTGACGAAGCTCAGCGCCGTCGAACTCGCCGGCCTGGTGGCGAAGGGCGAGACCTCCGCCGTCGAGGTCACCCGGGCCCACCTGGACCGGATCGCCGCGGTCGACGACCGGGTGCACGCGTTCCTGCACGTCGACAGCGAGGGCGCGCTGGACGCCGCGCGCGCGGTGGACGCCCGGCGGGCGGCCGGTGAGCCGCTCGGCCCCCTCGCGGGCGTGCCGGTCGCGGTGAAGGACGTGCTCACCACGAAGGGCGTGCCGACCACCGTCGGGTCGCGGATCCTGGAGGGCTGGCGCCCGCCGTACGACTCGACGATCGTGGAGCGGTTGCGCGCGGCGGGCACGGTGATGCTCGGCAAGACCAACATGGACGAGTTCGCGATGGGTTCCTCCACGGAGTACTCGGCGTACGGGCCGACGCACAACCCGTGGGACCTGAGCCGGATCCCGGGCGGGTCGGGTGGCGGCAGCGCCGCGGCCCTGGCGGCGTACGAGGCGCCGCTGTCGATCGGCTCGGACACCGGTGGCTCGATCCGCCAGCCCGGCGCGGTCACCGGCACCGTCGGCGCGAAGCCGACGTACGGCGGGACCTCCCGGTACGGGCTGGTGGCGTTCTCGTCCTCGCTGGACACGCCCGGCCCGTGCGCGCGTACGGTGCTGGACGCCGCGCTGCTGCACGAGGTGATCGGCGGCCACGACCCGCGGGACTCGACCTCGATCCCGGCCCCGGTGCCGGACGTGGTCGCCGCCGCGCGGCTCGGCGCGTCCGGCGACCTGACCGGCGTGAAGCTTGGTGTGGTCAAGGAGTTCACCGGCGAGGGCGCCGAGCCGGGCGTCATCGCCGCGTTCCGCGAGGCGGTCGACACGCTCACCAAGCTGGGCGCCGAGATCGTCGAGGTGTCCTGCCCCCACTTCAAGTACGCGCTGCCGGCGTACTACCTGATCGCGCCGAGCGAGTGCTCCTCCAACCTGGCCCGCTTCGACGGGGTCCGGTTCGGCCTGCGGGTCGGCGACGACGGCAACCGGTCGCTGGAGGAGGTCATGTCGCTGACCCGCGAGGCCGGCTTCGGCCCGGAGGTCAAGCGGCGCATCATGATCGGCACGTACGCGCTCTCGTCGGGCTACTACGACGCGTACTACGGCCAGGCGCAGAAGGTCCGCACGCTCATCACCCGCGACTTCACCGCCGCGTTCGAGCAGGTCGACGCGCTGATCTCGCCGACGACGCCGTTCGTGGCGTTCCCGATCGGGGCGCGCACCGCGGACCCGTACCAGATGTACCTGGCCGACCTGTTCACCATCCCGACCAATCTGTACGGCGGGCCGGGCATCTCGGTGCCGTGCGGCCTGTCCGAGGGGCTCCCGGTCGGTCTCCAGGTCATGGCGCCGACGATGGCCGACGACCGGATGTACCGGGTCGCGGCCGCGCTGGAGAGCGCCGTCGGCACGTTCACCCCACCGGCACTGTGAGGCAGGAGCACCGATGACGACGACACTGCCCGCGTACGACGAGGTCGTCGCGCGCTACGAACCGGTGATCGGCCTGGAGACCCACGTCGAGCTGGGCACGAACACCAAGATGTTCTGCGGCTGCCCGACCGACTTCGGCGGCGCGCCGAACACCCGGGTCTGCCCGGTCTGCCTGGGCCTGCCGGGCTCGCTGCCGGTGGCGAACAAGGCGGCCATCGAGGCGACCATCCGGATCGGCCTCGCGCTGAACTGCTCGATCGCGACGTGGTGCCGGTTCGCCCGGAAGAACTACTTCTACCCGGACATGCCGAAGAACTTCCAGATCAGCCAGTACGACGAGCCGCTCTGCGTCGACGGCTACCTGGACGTCGAGGTGAACGGCGAGACCGTGCGTATCGGCATCGAACGGGTGCACCTGGAGGAGGACACCGGCAAGACCCTGCACGTCGGGGGTGCGACCGGCCGGATCCACGGTGCGACCGAGTCGCTCGTCGACTACAACCGGGCCGGCATCCCGCTGGTGGAGATCGTCACCATGCCGATCCCGGGCACCGGGGCGCTGGCACCGGACGTGGCCCGGGCGTACGTGACCGAGCTGCGGGACGTGATCCGCTCGCTGGGCGTCTCCGACGTCCGGATGGAGGAGGGCTCGCTGCGCTGCGACGTGAACACCTCGCTCAACCGGCCGGGCGAGGAGTGGGGCACGCGCACCGAGACGAAGAACGTCAACTCGCTGCGGTCGGTGGAGCGGGCCGTGCGCTCCGAGATGCTGCGCCAGGCCTCGGTGCTCGACGCCGGCGGCCGGATCACGCAGGAGACCCGGCACTTCCACGAGGACACCGGGGACACCACGCCCGGCCGGTCCAAGGAGACCGCGACCGACTACCGCTACTTCCCGGAGCCGGATCTGGTGCCGCTGGCGCCGGACCCGGCCTGGGTCGCCGAGCTGAAGGCGGAGCTGCCCGAGCTGCCCCGGCTGCACCGCCGCCGCCTCCAGCAGGAGTGGGGGCTGTCGGACCTGGACATGCAGTCGATTTTGAACGCCGGTGCGGTCGAGCTCATCGAGGCGACCGTCGCCGCCGGGGCCACCCCGGCCGCCGCCCGCAAGTGGTGGCTGGGTGAGCTGTCCCGCCGGGCCAACGAGACCGGCGTGGAACTGGCCGACGTCGGGGCGACGCCGGCCCAGGTCGCCGAGCTGCAGAGCCTGGTCGACGCCGGCAAGCTCAACGACAAGCTGGCCCGGACCGTCCTGGAGGGTGTGGTGGCCGGCGAGGGCTCGCCGACCGAGGTGATGGCGAACCGCAACCTGGAGGTCGTCTCCGACACCGGCGCGTTGACCGCCGCGGTGGACGAGGCGATCGCCGCCAACCCGGACATCGCCGAGAAGGTCCGCAGCGGCAAGGTCGCCGCGGCCGGCGCGCTTGTCGGCGCGGTCATGAAGAGCACCCGCGGCCAGGCCGACGCGAAGACCGTCCGCGACCTGATCCTGGACCGCCTCGGCGCCCAGAGCTGAAAGGAAGGGTCCCCTCTTAACGCCTGGTGCATAGGAGGGGACCCTTCTCAACGCCCCACCCCCGCAGCAGGGCGTCAACGGCGACGCCCGGATGGAGTCACCGTGAACCAGCACGACCTCGACGTCCTCGACGAGATCCAGCGGCGGGTGCTCTGGCTCGCCACCCGCATCGTCGACGCGGCCAACCACGACCGGAACACCGGCGACGGCGTCAAGGTCGGCGGGCACCAGGCGTCAAGCGCGTCGCTGGTCACCGCCCTGACGGCGCTGTGGTTCGCGCACCTCGACGCCGAGGACCGGGTCGCCGTCAAGCCGCACGCGTCCCCGGTGTTCCACGCCATCCAGTACCTGCTCGGCAACCTGGACCGGTCGTACCTGACGCGGCTGCGCGCCCGGGGCGGCCTGCAGTCGTACCCGTCGCGCACCAAGGACCCCGACGAGGTGGACTTCTCCACCGGCTCGGTCGGTCTGGGCGCGGCCGCGCCGCTGTTCGCGGCGGTCACCCGCCGCTACGTCGACGCCCACTTCGGCGAGCGCCCGCGCTCCCGCTTCGTCGCGGTCATCGGCGACGCCGAACTGGACGAGGGCAACATCTGGGAGGCCGTCGCCGACCCGGCCACCAAGGGGCTGGGCAACGTGATGTGGCTTGTCGACTTCAACCGCCAGTCGCTGGACCGGGTCGTCCCGGGCATCCGGATCGACCAGTGGCGCGGGCAGTTCGAGGCGGCCGGCTGGCACGTCGTCGAGGTCAAGTACGGCCGCCGGCTCGCCGAGGCGTACGCCCGGCCCGGCGGCGAGGCGCTGCGCGACTGGATCGACGCGATGCCCAACGAGCAGTACCAGTCGCTGTTCGGCCTCGCCGGGCCGGCGCTGCGCAAGCAGTTCCTCGACGGCGCCCCGGCGGGCATCGCCGAGTTCATCGCCGACATCCCCGACGACGAACTGGGCCCGCTCGTCACCGACCTGGGCGGGCACGACCTGGCGGCGATGCTCGACGCGTACGCGCAGTGCGACGCGGTCACCGACCGGCCCAGCGTCGTCTTCGCGTACACCGTGAAGGGCTGGGGACTGCCGATCGCCGGCAACCCGCGCAACCACTCGGCCCTGCTCACCCCGGAGCAGGTCGACGCGCTGCGCGCGGCGCACGGCCTCACCCGCGACACCGAGTGGGACCGCCTCGATCCGGCGTCCCCGGCCGGCATCCGCGCCGGCGAGCGCCGGGAGGCGCTGTCCCGGGCGCCCCGCACGCGTGCGCTGGGGGTCGCCGTTCCGGAGACCACGAGGGTACGCGCGAACAAGCCGATCTCCACCCAGGAGGTCTTCGGCCGGGTGCTTGTCGACCTGGCCCGGGACCCGCAGGTCGGGCGTTACCTGGTGACGACCGCGCCGGACGTCGCGACCTCCACCAACCTGGCCGGGTTCATCAACAAGACCGGGGTGTTCGCCCCGACCGAGCAGCGTTCCTGGTCGGAGGACCGGATGCTGCGCTGGACCGAGAGCCCGGCCGGCCAGCACATCGAGCTGGGCATCTCGGAGATGAACCTGTTCCTGCTGCTCGGTCAGCTCGGCCTGGCGTGGGACCTGTCCGGGCAGCCGCTGCTGCCGGTCGGCACCGTGTACGACCCGTTCGTGCTGCGCGGCCTGGACGCCTTCCTCTACGGCACCTACTCCGGCTCCCGGTTCGTCGTCGCGGGCACCCCGTCGGGCATCACCCTCGCCCCCGAGGGCGGCGCCCACCAGTCCACGATCACCGCGAGCGTGGGCCTGGAACTGCCCGGAGTCACCTTCGTCGAGCCCGCGTACGCGGCCACGCTGGACTGGCTGCTGTGTGACGCCCTCGGCCAGATCGCCGGGGGAGCGGCGCCCGCCGCGACCGCCGCACCCGCCGACGACGGCGCCTACTACTTCCGGCTCAGCACCCGCCCGGTGGACCAGGCGCCGTTCGAGGCGGCCCGCACCCGGCTCGGCGACGCGGTGCTGCGCCGCCAGGTGCTCGCCGGCGCGTACCGCCTGGTCGACGCGCACCAGGCGCACCCGCACCTGGCCGACGCCCCGGTCGTGCAGCTCGCCGCCTCCGGCGCGGTGCTGCCGGAGGTGCTCGCCGCCGCCGCCGAACTGGCCGAGGAGGGCATCGCCGCGCACGTCGTCGACGTCACCAGCCTGGACCGCCTGTACCGGGCGTGGCAGCGCACCCTGCGTCAGGGGGTCCGCACGGCCACCGTCCCGAGCGTCCCCGGCGCCCTGCGGTCGGCCTTCGCCGACCGGGTGCCGGTGGTCACCGTGCACGACGCCGCGTCGCACGCGATGGCCTGGCTCGGCTCGGCCGTCGGGGCCCCGGCGGTGCCGCTCGGCGTCGACGAGTTCGGCCAGTCCGGCAGCGTCACCGAGCTGTACGAACTGCACGACCTGCTGCCGGGCAGCATCGTCAACGCCGCCCTCGCCGCCCTGTCGCTGCGCTGACCGCGCCACCCGGCGCCGGTAAGTCCGGCGCCGGGTCAGCGGGTCGGGGTGGGGGTGACCGGTGCGGAAGGACCGGCCTGCGGGTCCTCCACGATGTGCCGCTGGAGGTTCACCTGGGCCTGGCCGGTCCCGCCGACGGTGATGTCGTCGTACGCCTGGAGCAGCTTGTCCTCGTCGAAGTACAGGACGGTCATCGACAGCGGGGTGGGCTGCTCGCCCTCCAGGCCGCGCAGGCCGGCGCCGCCGGTCGAGCCCTGCACCATCAGCAGCGTGGGTGGCTGGCCCTTCTCCTGGGGCAGCCGGGACACCTCACGTCGGTGGGTGTGCCCGGCGAGCACCAGGGGGCTGGCGCCGGCGAGCGGGCCGGCCGACGCGGGGTCGTGCACCAGCGCGAGGTTCACCGGGCGGGGCGCGCTGCGCGCCGTGGCGGCGAGCTGGTCACCCGTCCCGATGAGCTGGTCGGCGGTCTCCCTGGTCAGGCCGCTGCCCGCCGGCGAGGTGCTCTTGTCCGGGGTGAAGCGCGGGTCGCCGATGCCGGCGATGGTCAGGCCGGCGACGGTGGCGGTCGTGTTGTCGAGCACGACGGCGTTGGGCTGGCGGGCCACCGCCGCGGCCGTACGCCCCGAGTCGTGGTTGCCGCGGATGTAGACGTACGGCTTGCCGAGCAGCCCGATGGAGGCGACGTAGTTCGCCTCCGGCTCGCTGCCCCAGTCGGTGATGTCCCCGGTGTCGACGACGACGTCGATGCCGAACTGCTCCACCACCGTGCGGATGACCTGCCAGGCGGCCGGGTTGAGGTGCAGGTCGGAGATGTGCAGCACGCGGGTGGTGCCGGGCGCCGGCTCGTACACCGGCAGGGTGGAGACGGTGGTGTAGAGCTGGCTGACGTTGCCGACGATGCGCTGGAGTTGCTCGGCGTAGCGGGTGTAGTCGTTGGCGATCCGCCGCGCGTCGCCGACGATCGCCGGCGCGTTGACCAGCAGTCCTTCGTAGCGCGGCTCCTCGATCGACTGGGGCCGCATGGTGGCCGCCGCGGTGCCCAGGCTGCCCGCGGTCACCACCAGGGCGAGCGTGCCCGCCCAGGCGGCCCGCCGGGTGTCGCGGAACACCAGCAGGGCCAGCACCAGGGTGACCAGCACGGCCGCGGCGACGGTCCGGACCCCGAGCCGCATCACCCCCTCGCGGACGTCGTCGACGGCCGTGGCGCTCGCCTGGCTGAGGCTGGCCGGGTCGTGCAGCAGAGCCTCGGTGCGGCTCTGGTCGAGCGCGCCCAGATCCACGGTCAGGTGGGTCGGGCCGCTATGGCTGTCGAGCTGCAGCGCGCCGAGCGGCGGGACGTCGACAGTGGTGCCGCCGTGGAGGGCCGGTGTCACCGTGAGGTCCGCCTGGAACGGCCCGATGTCGGTGCTCACCCGACCGCCGGCGAGCGCTCCGAGGGTGACCCCGGTCAGGGTCACGGTGAGCACGGCCAGCGTCACGCCGGTGGCGCGCAGCGCCCGCCGACGGGTCGAGCCTCCGCCGGCGCGCCACGGCCGGCGCAACGGGAACCACCGGATCCGGCCGGGCTCGGGGGCCCGGCCGTGCTGCTGCTCGTTCTGCTCGCCATCCATGCTGAAATTCTGACCTGCCCGTCTCGGGATCTTGGCAAACCTGGGCCCGGTGTCCCCGGACGTCAGCTTCGTCCGGCTCCGCCGTCAGCGAACACCAGGCGCAGGAGCCGATCGTCCTCCGGGGCCGGATCACCGCGCCCGTCGTGGTTGGAGGTGCTCACCCAGAGCGAGCCGTCCGGTGCGGCGGCGATCGCCCGCAGCCGGCCGTAGCGGTTGGTCAGCAGGTCCCGCGGCTGGCCGAGCGTCGTGCCCGTGGCGGTCAGCTCGACCAGCCAGAGCCGCCGTCCGCGCAGGCAGGCGGTGGCGAGGACGTTCTCCGCCCGGGCCAGCCCGGAGCAGGAGGCGTCCGAGGTGGGCCACTGGACGATCGGGTTGACGTACCGGCGGTCGTCGGAGCGCCCCTCGACCTGCGGCCACCCGTAGTTGCGGCCCTTGACGATCTCGTTGATCTCGTCCCAGGTGTTCTGCCCGAACTCGACCGCGTACATCTTCCGGTCGGTGGTCCAGGTGAACCCCTGGACGTTGCGGTGCCCGACCGACCAGACCGGTGACCCCGGGTACGGGTTGCCGGGCGCCGGTTTCCCGTCCGCGGTGATCCGCAGGATCTTGCCGCCGAGGCGCTTCACGTCCTGCGACTGCGCCCGGTCGCCGGCGTCGCCGGTGCTGGCGTAGAGCTGACCGTCCGGCCCGAATCCCAGGCCGCCGCCGTTGTGGATGCCGGCCTTCGGGATCCCGGTGAGGACCGGCTGCGGCCGCTCGCCGAGCCGGAGCCGGGCGATGCGGTTGTCGCGCTCGGCCGTGTAGTAGACGAAGACCGTACGGTCCCGCTGGTAGCCCGGCGACACGGCGATGCCCAGGAGGCCGCCCTCGCCGCCCGCCGACACCTCGGCGATGGTCTGCACGACGGTCACCTTCAGCCCGTCGGGCCCCGACTCGGGGCCGACCTGGAGGATCCGGCCGCTGTCCCGCTCGGTCACCAGCGCGCCGCCGTCGGGGAGGAAGGCGATTCCCCACGGGACGCGCAGGCCCTTCGCCAGCACCGTCGCCACGACCTCCTGGCCGGCGCCGCCCGCGCTCGCGGTGGCCGACGGGGTGGGGAAGGTGGGTGGCTGGCCGGCTTCGTCCGGCTCCGGCTCGCCGAAGCTGCAACCGGTGGTCACCAGCAGCGCCGCGCACGACGCCGCGAGGGCCGCCCGGAGGCGGCGGGTGCGAGGGTACGGGGGACGGGCGCTCACCCGGCCCAGCCTAGCCCGACCCGGCGGGCATCCGGGTCCGTCGGACGCGGCCGGTTCCGTGCGGCGGCGTCACCGGGCCCGGACCGCCAGCAGCGCGACGTCGTCCTCCCGGTGGTGCGCCGAGGCCAACAGCAGCTCGCACAGCCGGTCGAGGGGGACGGTGTCGGTGCCGTGGAGCCGGTCGGCCAGCCCGGCCAGGCCGACGTCGATGGCCCGGTCCCGTCGTTCGACGAGACCGTCGGTGAACAGCAGCAGGGTGTCGCCCGGCGCCAGCCGGGCGTGGTGGGTGGTCCGGCGGACCGGCCGGGTGAGACCGAGCAGGGGCTCCGGTGGCGCCGCCAGCGGCTCGACCGCCCCGCCCACCCGCACCACAAGCGGCGCCGGGTGGCCGGCGTTGCACCACGCGAGCGACTGCCCACCCGTCCCGTCCGGCCGGAGGCGGGCCAGCACGGCCGTGGCGGCACCGGTGATCCGCAGCCCACGCATGGTGTCGTCCAGGTGGCGCATCAGGTCGCCGGCGGTGTCACCGCGGCCGTAGGCGTTTCCCCGGACCAGGTTGCGCAGTTGCCCCATGGTGGCCGCCGCCTCGATGTCGTGCCCGGCGACGTCTCCGATCGCGGCGACGAGGTCGCCGTCCGGCTGATGGAAGGCGTCGTACCAGTCGCCGCCGACCTCCACCCGGTCCGCGGCCGGCTGGTACCGGGCGGCCAGCTCCAACCCGTTCGAGGTCGGCAGCGGCGACAGCATGCTGTCCTGGAGGACGTGGGCGACGTGCCGCTGCTCCCCGTACACCGAGCTGTTGCCGATCGCCTGCCCGGCCCGGCGGCCGATCTCCACGGCGGTGAGCAGGTCGCTGTCGTCGAAGTGCCGCCGGTCCGGCCCGTTCACAAGCGTGATGGTCCCGAGCACGCGTCCCCGGCCGACGTCGCTGATCGGCACGGTGAGGTGCGAGGCGAAGCCGAGTCGCTCGGCGATCTCGGGCAGCTCCGGTCCGCGGGTCCCGCGCCGGACGTCGGCGATCGTCGCGGCGCTCGCGAGCACCGGTTCGCCGGTGCGCAGAACGGCCCGGGTGACCGACTCCGGACCGAGACGGGTGCGCATCAGGTGGGCGAAGCGCACCATGTCCGCCGCCTGCGCCGGGTCCCGGTGCACGGCCGCCACGTCGCGTACCTCGCCGTCCGGGCCGACGACGCTGACCAGGCACCAGTCGGCGAGCAGCGGGACCATCGTCGCGCCGAGCTGGCGCAGCGCGGTGCCGACATCGAGGCTGCCGGCAAGCGTCTCGCTCAGGCCGGCCAGCAGCGCGAGCCGTTCGTGCGCCTCCTCGGCCTGGCGCCGGGCCTGCTCGGCGCCGTCGAGCGCGATCCGCAGCCGCAGCTCCGAGGTGCAGGCCGCCGCCAGGTCCGCGAGGGTCTGGAGCTGGGCTGCCGTCCAGGCCCGGGGCTTGCCGTCGATCGCGCACAGCGACCCGAGGACCCGGCCGTCCAGGTCGGTCAGCGGCACCCCGGCGTACGCGACCACGCCGAGGTCCGGAACGGCCAGGTTGTCCTGGACCCGGGGATACAGCCGCGCGTCCGGAAGCACCATCGGTGCCTCCAGGTCGACCACGTGCTGACAGAACGAGTGGCTGAGCGGTGTCTCCCGACGCCGCGCCCAGGGTTGCGGCAACCCGGTCGCGCCGGGGAAGAACTGCCGGTCGGCGTCGACCAGGGAGACCAGCGCGACGGGCACGTCGAGCAGGTCCGCGACCAACCGGGCGAACCGGTCGAAGGCCTCGTCGGGCCGCGCCCCCAGCCGGGTGTCGGCGAGCGACCGGAGCCGGTCCGGGTCGGCCAGCGCCGCGCTCGGCCCGGCCCGGCCCCCGGGGGTGGGGGTGGAGCCGTCGCTCATCGAACCACCTGTCTGCGAGGGGCGGGCGGAGACCGGCTGGTGCTGCCGGCTTCCCGTTATACCCACTGAGTCAGATCATCCATGCCGTGGCGTGGATCGCCCGTCCCCTTCGGGTACGCGGACCGACCCCGCTGGGCGGAGGGTCGGCCGAGGGCCTAGTGTCGGCGGGCGTGAAGGTGTGGATCCCGCACGAGAACGGCCCTGCTCTGCTCGGTGACCTGCCAGCGGGCGTCACGGTGGAGGTGGCGCCGGACCTGGCCCGGCTTCCGTCCGCGACCTCCGACGTCCGGTTCTGGGTCCCACCCTTCCTGGCCGGGTCGGCGGGTCCGGCCCTGCTGCGCGAGTTCCCGGATCTCGAGGTGGTGCAGCTGCTGTCGGCCGGCGCGGACGCGTGGGTCGGCCGGATGCCGCCGGGGGTGACGCTCTGCGACGCACGCGGCGTGCACGACCCCGCCACGGCCGAGTGGGTGGTGGCCGCGATCCTGTCCCACCTGCGGGCCTTTCCGGCGCTCGCCCGTTCGCAGGCGCGGCGCGAGTGGGCGTACGCCGACGTGACGCCCACCGACGAGCTGATCGGCAAGCGGGTGCTCATCGTCGGGGCCGGCTCGATCGGCACCGCCGTCCAGGCCCGCCTCGCTCCGTTCGAGGTGAGCGTCACCCTGGTCGCGCGGACGCCCAGGCCCGGCGTCCACGCCGTGGCGGAGCTGCCCCGGCTGCTGCCCGAGGCCGACATCGTGGTGCTGCTGGTGCCGCTGACCGACCAGACCCGGGGACTGGTCGACGGGACGTTCCTCGCGGCGCTGCCGGACGGCGCCCTCCTGGTCAACGCGTCCCGGGGCCCGGTGGCGCGCACCGAGGCCCTCGTCGCCGAGTTGCGTACCGGCCGGATCTCGGCCGCGCTGGACGTCACCGACCCCGAGCCGCTGCCCGCCGACCACCCGCTGTGGGCGATGCCGAACGTGCTGCTCACCCCGCACGTGGCCGGCACGGTACGGGGTCTGCTGCCCCGGGCCTACCGGTTGGTCGGCGACCAGATCCGCCGGCTCGCCGCGGGCGAGCCGCTGCTCAACGCGGTGGTCGACGGCTACTAGGCCGGCGCCGATCACTCCGCCGACTCGGTCGTGCCGGGCAGGGTCTGGCCGGTGGCGGCGACGAGCCGGGGCAGGTCGCCCCGGCGGACGGCGGGCAGTTGGACCTCGTGGCCGTCGTCGAGGCGGGCCACCGCCCGGCCGCGTCCGTCGGCGGACAGCTCGACCACCCGGTCCCAGCCGACGCGGCGCTGCCCGGTCAGCGCCCGCAGGCGCAGTTCCCGGGAGTCGGCGTCGGTGCCGGCCCGCCACGCCCACACGCCCACGGAGAGAGGCACGAGCAGCACCGGCAGCAGGTACCACCGGGCGGCGGCCAGGGGCAGGGCACCGAAGAAGGCGATCACGGCGGCGACCACGATGGCCTGGTTGTGCCGGAACCGGACGACGTCGGGACTGCTCACCCCGCGATGATCCCACCCGGGCCGGGCCCGGGCCCCGCCGGGTTGCCCGCGCGGGCCGACTGCCGGATGGTGATGTAGGTCACGCTGAATTCAGCGTCACCGCCCGGGCGTCGGCTCGTTGTCGACGATTGGGCGGCGGACCCGTCGTCCGTGCCCCGCACCGCCGCACCGCCCCCGTGCCCCCTCACGAAGGCGATCGCCGTGCCCCTCGCGTACCCGCTCCGTGCCCCGGCCCGCCGACCGGCCCTGCCGGAGACCGTCGTCCTCGCGGCGGTCTCGCTGCTCCTGCTCGCCGCGGCCGCCGGACCTCTGCCCGCCCTCGGCGTGGTGGCGCTCACCGCCGCGGCGGGCAGCGCGCTCGCCGGCACCCGGCTGTCGCGGCTCGCCGCCGACCCGCACCGGCCTGTCCTTCAGGACGGCGACACCCGTGCCGCCGCCCGGCGCCGCGCGGCGCGGCCCCGGCGGGTCGCCGCCCTGCTCGACGCGGCCGTCGTCGCGGCCGGGCTGACCGCCGCCGTCCTGCCCCTCACCGGCCCGCCGCACCGGCCGGTCGTCGCCGTCACCGGGCTGGTCGTCGCCGCCGTGCTCTTCGCCGCCGGCCTGACCGCGCTGACCGGGCGGGCGGGTGCGCCGATCCGGCTGCGTCGCCTCGCCGACGCGGCCGGGCCGGGTGCCGGCCTGGCGCTGGCCGGGTGGCTGCTGCTGCCCCGCAACGCCGCCGCCGCGCCGGCCCGCCTCGGTGCGGCGGTCGCCATCGGCGCGCTTGTCGTCGCCGCGCTGGCCGCGCTGACCGGGCCGCGCCGGTCCGGCGGCACGGCCCGCTGCCGGAGCGGCGCGGCCCTGACGCTGACCGGGCTGGTGCTGCTCGCCACGCTGACGGCGGGTGACCTGCCCGATCGGGCCGGGTTGCTGGCCGTACCGCCGCTGGTGAGCGGGATGCTGTTGACCGCGGCGGGCGCGCGGCGCGCGCTGCGTCCGGAGCCGGCCCCGCCCCCGCGGCCGACGGTGGTGTGGCCGAGGGCCGTGGTACCGGCCGCCGCCGTCGTGGCGGCGACCGCCTGGTGGCTCGGCTCCGGTCTGGCACCCGATCCGGTCGCCGTGCTGCTCGCTCTCGCCGCGGTCCCGCCGCTGGTGCTCCGGGAGTTGCTGCGCCCCGGCCGCCGGCCCTTCGTGCCCGAACCGGCGACGACCCCGAACGACGACTCCCGGCCGTCGGCGCCGACCGGTGGAGGTGGTCCGGCGTCCGCGCACCGGCCCGTCCGGACCGGCGACCGCGGCGCGCTGCTGCGGGCACTCGCCGCGCTGCGGGACGTGCCCCCGCCGTCCGGTGCCCTGCTGCTTGTGGAGCTGCACGCGCCGGCCGGCGGGTCGGCCGAACACCTCACCGCTGCCGGGGTGGTGGACGAGGTGGCGCGGCGGACCCGGGCGGTGCTCGGCCCGGGCGACCTGGTGGCCGACGTGACCGGCGCCGGGTTCGCGGTGGCGACCGACGTCGGGCCGGTGCTCGCGTACGCGCTGGGGACCCGGCTGGTCGCCGCCCTGAATCAGCCGTACCAGGTGCCCGGTGCGGTGCTGCGCCCACAGGTGAGCATCGGGCTGGCCGAGACCGGCGGAACCGACCCGCAGGACGTGCTCCGCCAGGCCGAGCTGGCCCGCCGGCGCGCCGTGCAGCTCGGCCGGGACCGGGTCGAGTGGTACGACGCCTACCTGGAGGAGCAACTGGTCCGCCGACTGGACCTGGAGCGGGAGCTGCCGGGTGCGGTCGCCCGGGGCGAGCTGGACCTGGTGTTCCAGCCGGTGCTCGGGCTGGCCGACCGGCATCCGGTGGGGGCGGAGGCGCTGCTGCGCTGGCGCAGCCCGGTCCTCGGCACGGTGTTGCCGGCGGAACTGCTGCCCGTGGCGGAGGACCTCGACGTGCTGGGCGAGCTGGGCTGCTGGGTGCTGGAGCGGGCCTGCCGGCACCTGGCCACCTGGAGCGGGAGCGGGCGGGAACTGTGGATGGCGATCAACGTGGGCGTCCGGGAACTGACCGGGCCGGACTTCGTGCCCCGGACGGCGGCGGTGCTCGACGCGTACGGGCTGGCGCCGGAGCGCCTGGTGATCGAGGTGACCGAGCCCGCGGTGGCGGCGGAGCTGCCGACGGTGGTGGCGCGGTTGGCCGGGCTGCGGTCGCTGGGCGTACGGACGGCGCTTGACGACTTCCGGGCCGAGCACGCCTCCCTCGCCCAGCTCCGCCGGCTCCCGATCGACCTGCTCAAGGTCGGGCCGCAGCTGGTGGACCGCACCGCCGACCGCCCGCTGATCGACGTGGTGGTGAGTGTCGGCGAGCGGCTCGGGCTGGAGATCGTGGTGGAGGAGCTGGAGTCCGAGGAGCAGGTGGAGGCGGCCCGCCTCGCCGGTTGCCGCTACGGGCAGGGGTTCGCCCTCGCCCGCCCGGCGACCGCGGAGCGGGTCGAGGCGTACTTCGAGGAGTTCCCGTTCGCGTCCCGGTGACGCTCGGCTGAATCGGTTCAGCCGGTGCGGGGCGGCGCCGCGGTGCTGCCGCGAGGGGTGAGGTGGGCGGTCTCGTCCTGGACCCCGCCGACGGTCGCCCCACCGATCACGGCAAGCAACTGCCGCGCGGCGTGCGCGCCGTAGGCCGGGATGTCCCGGCCGAGCGCCGTGAGCGGCGGGTGCACCAACCGGCAGAGCGGCGAGTCGTCCCAGGCCACGATGGACAGATCGGTCGGAACGGCGAGCCCCATCTCCTGTGCCACCGACAGCCCGGCGATCGCCATCACGTCGTTGTCGTAGACGACCGCCGTGGGTCGGGCCGGTGAACTGAGCAGCCGGCGGGTGGCCCGGGCGCCCTCCTCGCCGGTGTAGTCCGAGGTCACGGTCACCGCGTCGGCCAGGTCGAGCCGCCGGCACACCTCGGTGAACGCCTCGGTGCGGATCGCGGTGTGCAGCAGTTCCGGAAGCCCGCCGACCCGGGCGATCCGGCGGTGGCCGAGGGCGACCAGGTACTCGACGGTCTCCACCAGGGCGGCGGCGTCGTCGGACCACACGTTGGCGAGTTCACCCGTGCCGCCGGGACCGCCGATCACCACGGCCGGCAGGCCCAGCTCCGCCAGGGCCGGCACCCGCCGGTCGTCGGTGCGCAGGTCGCACACGAGGACGCCGTCCACCCGCCGCTCGCCCCACCAGCGGCGGTAGACCGCGATCTCCGCGTCCTGGTCGGCGACCATCTGCAGGGTCAGCGCGTACGACCGGGCGGACAGTTCCGCCTCGACGCCGCTGATCAGCTCCATGAAGAACGGCTCGATCCCGAGTGTGCGCGCCGGCCGGCACAGCGCCAGGCCGACGGCGTCCGAGGTGGCCCCGGAGAGCGCCCGCGCGGCGCTGCTGCGGCTGAAGCCGATCTCCGCCGCGACGGCGAGGATGCGCTGGCGGGTCGCCTCCGAGACGCCGGGCTGGCCGTTCAGCGCGTAGGAGACCGCGCCCTTCGACACGCCGGCGCGCCGTGCCACGTCGGCGATTGTCGGCCGCTTCACCGGCGCCCCCTGGGTGTCCCGCCGGCCCCGCCGGCGGCATTGATCACTTGCTCGGTTCAGCCTACGACAGGGCAGGCGCGCGCGGAATGCCGGCCGCCGCGCGCCGCCGCCGCAGATGCCCCGCCTCCGCTCTTGTTCCGTGCCGGGCAGGTCGCGAGCAGGTTACCGGCGGACCTCCCGGTTGATCGACCGTTGACACGGTGGCAGGGTGCTCGTACGGTGGCGTCACTTATCCGGTTCAGTAGACGTCTCTCGATGACGGGAGCGTTTCCAAGATTGCTGTGGAGGATGTGATGACGCGATCCCTGACCCGGTGGGCCGGGACAGCCGCGGTCGGCGCGGTGAGTCTGGTCCTGGTGGCGGCGTGCAGTGGCAACAGTGGCGGCGGCGGCTCCGAGCCCGGCGGCCCGGTCACCCTCAAAATCAACTTCTGGGGCGACTTCGGACTCGACGAGCTCAAGGCGAAGTACGAGGACGCCAATCCGAACGTCAAGATCAGCCTCAACACCGGCGAGTACAACGCCCAGCACGAGGACCTCCAGAAGAAGCTCATCGCCGGGTCGGGCGCGCCCGACATCGCCGCCATCGACGAGGGCTTCGTGATCCAGTTCCGGGGCCAGGCGGACAAGTTCGTCAACCTGCTCGACAAGGGCGCCGGCAAGTACGAGAGCAGTTACCTGCCCTGGAAGTGGAAGCAGACCTTGACGCCGGACGGCAAGACGCAGATCGGTCTCGGCACCGACGTCGGCGGCCTGGCCATGTGCTACCGCACCGACCTGTTCAAGGCCGCCGGCCTGCCCACCGAACGGGACCAGGTGTCCGCCCTCTGGCCCAGCTGGGACCAGTTCGTCGCGGTCGGTCAGCAGTACACCGCCAAGAGCGGCAAGAAGTTCATCGACTCGGCCACCAACATCTTCAACCCGGTCCTCGGGCAGCAGCAGGTCGGCTTCTACGACGAGAACGAGACCCTGCGGATGGACGGCGGCCCGAAGGTCGCCTTCGACGTGGCGGCGAAGATGATCGCCGCGGACCTGTCGGCCAACCTCGCCGCGTTCTCGCCCGAGTGGAACAGCGGCTTCGTGAAGGGCAACTTCGCCGTCCTCGCCTGCCCCGCCTGGATGCAGGGGCACATCAAGAACACCGCGCCCGGCACCAGCGGCAAGTGGGACGTCGCCGCGATCCCGGGCGGCGGCGGCAACTGGGGTGGCTCCTTCCTCACCATCCCGAAGCAGGGCAAGAACGTCGACGAGGCGTACAAGTTCCTGGAGTGGCTGATCCAGCCCGAGCAGCAGATCGAGATCTTCAAGCAGGTGGGCA
The DNA here is from genome assembly GCF_040302465.1 of Micromonospora sp. NPDC126480. Classification (NCBI taxonomy): domain Bacteria; kingdom Bacillati; phylum Actinomycetota; class Actinomycetes; order Micromonosporales; family Micromonosporaceae; genus Micromonospora; species Micromonospora sp. NPDC126480. The sequence goes on along the minus strand of NZ_JBEORU010000003.1, from coordinate 237,106 downwards.
ACCTGCCCTCGCAGCCGGCGCTCTACCAGGACCCGGCGATCAAGGACTTCACCAACCCGTTCTTCAGCAACGCCCCGGTCGGCCAGATCTTCGCCAAGACGGCGGAGAACCTGACCCCGCAGTACCTGGGCAAGAAGAACGGCCCGACCCGGGTCGCGGTGGAGAACGTGATCAACCGCCTGGCCACCGGCAACCTGAAGGGCAAGCCCGACCAGGCGTGGGCCGAGGCGGTCAAGGAAGCCGAGAAGGCCGCCAAGTCCTGACCGTACGCGTCCCGGCCGGGCGGATCCCCGGATCCGCCCGGCCGGCCGCCCTGCCTGGAGGTCCCGATGTCCACCACCCGAGCCGTCCCGCCCGCCGCGCGGCGGACCGCGCCGGCGGCGCCCGGCGGGCAGCGCGCGCCGGTGTCCCTGCGCGACCGCCTGTACCGCTTCGACACGCGGTACGTGCCGTACCTGCTGATCGCCCCGTTCTTCCTGCTCTTCGCGGTCTTCGGGCTCTTCCCGATCGCGTTCAACGCGGTCGTCGCGTTGCGCAACTGGCGGCTGGACGACCCGACGTTGACCGGCTGGGCGGGGCTGGCGAACTTCGAACGGCTGCTGACCGACGGCGACTTCTGGAACGCCCTCTACAACACGTTCGGCATCTTCCTGCTCTCCACCGTGCCGCAACTGCTGCTCGCGCTGGTCGTGGCGTCCCTGCTCAACCGGCGGCTGCGGGCGCAGACCTGGTTCCGGGTGGGCGTGCTGCTGCCGTACATCACGCCGGTCACCGCCTCGACGCTGATCTTCTCGGTGGTGTTCGCCCGGGACACCGGCATCGCCAACTGGGCGCTGTCGCTGCTCGGCATCGGTGAGACCGAGCCGATCGACTGGCGCTCGGCCAAGTGGTCGTCCTGGATCGCCATCGCCACGATGGTCAACTGGAAGTGGATCGGCTACAACGCACTGCTCTACCTGGCCGCCATGCAGTCGATCCCGCGCGACGTGTACGAGGCCGCGGCGGTCGACGGTGCCGGGCCGTGGCGGCAGCTGTGGCGGATCACCGTGCCGATGATCCGGCCAGTAGTGATCTTCACCGTGGTGCTGTCCACAATCGGCGGGCTCCAGCTGTTCACCGAGCCGATGCTCTTCGATTCCAATCCGGCACTCGCCACCGGTGGCGCGGACGGGGAGTGGCAGACCATCGCGCAACTCATCTACAAGGTCGGCTGGCGCGATCTCAATCTCGGGTACGCCGCCGCGATGTCCTGGGCTCTCTTCCTGATCATCCTGATCGTCGCGGCCGGAAACGCGCTGATCACCAACCGCCTGGGAGGTGGCCGGTGAGCGCGAGGAGTGAGCTTGCGAGCCCCGCAGTCGCGAACGAGAGGGGGACAGCGATGACGGCCACCGTGTCGGGCCGCCGGGACCGGCGGCGGGCCGCCCTGATGGGCCGGGCCCCGCAGAACACGCCGGGCAGCGGCTGGAGCTACCTGTTCCTGGCGGTGGTGATCGCCTTCTCGGCGTTTCCCCTGTACTGGATGTTCGTCATCGCCACAAACACCGACGAGGCGCTGGCGAAGATCCCGCCGCAGGTGCTGCCGGGCGGGCAACTGCTGACGAACCTGCGCGAGGTCTTCTCGATGCAGGACGTCTTCTTCATGCAGTCCCTGGTCAACAGCGTGATCGTCTCGTCCGTGGTCACCGCCTCGGTGCTCTTCTTCTGCTCGCTGGCCGGGTTCGCGTTCGCCAAACTCCGCTTCAAGGGGCGGCACGCGCTGATGGTCATGGTGATCCTGACCATGACGGTGCCGAACCAGCTCGGCGTGGTGGCGCTCTACATCCTGATGGGGAAGATGCCCGGCGAGGGCGGCTGGAACGGCACCCTGCTCGCCGTCATCGTGCCCGGCCTGGTCAGCGCCTTCGGCGTCTTCTACATGCGGCAGTTCATCCTCGAGGCGGTCCCCGACGAACTCATCGAAGCCGCCCGGGTGGACGGCGCCACCACCATGCGGATCTTCTGGAGCGTGGTGGTGCCGGCCGTCCGGCCGGCCATGGCGGTGCTCGGGCTGCTCACCTTCGTCGCCACCTGGAACGAGTTCCAGTGGCCGTTGATCACCCTCGGCGGCACCGACTACCCGACCTCGATGGTGGCCCTGTCCGACCTGGCCAGCGGCAACTACGTGCTCTACCGCCGGGTGCTGGCCGGTGCCCTGATCGCCACCCTGCCCCTGCTCGTCATGCTGTTCATCGGTGGACGTCAGATCGTCCGCGGAATCATGGAAGGTGCGGTGAAGTCGTGATCCCGTTGCACGAGGGCTGGACCCTGCGGGCGCTACCCGGGCCGCAGGTGCCGGCCGGCATCGCCGACCGGGCGGTGCCCGCCACCGTCCCCGGCTGCGTCCACACCGACCTGCTTTCGGCCGGGCTCATCCCGGACCCGTACCTGGACGACAACGAGACGCGCCTGGCCTGGATCGGGCGCACCGACTGGGTGTACGAGACCACCTTCGACCGGCCGTCGGGGGACCACCAGCGGCTCGACCTGGTCTGCGCCGGCCTGGACACCGTCGCCACGGTGACCCTCAACGGCGTCGAGGTCGGCCGAACCGAGAACATGCACCGCGGCTACCGCTTCGACGTCACCGCGCTGCTGCGGGCGACGGAGAACCGGCTCGCGATCCGCTTCGACTCCGCCTACCGGTACGCCGAGGCGCACCGCGACCGGCTCGGCGACCGGCCCAACGCCTACCCGGAGCCGTTCCCGTTCATCCGCAAGATGGCCTGCAACTTCGGCTGGGACTGGGGGCCGACCCTGGTCACCGCCGGTATCTGGCGGGAGATCGGCCTGCACGGCTGGTCGACCGCGCGGCTGGCGACCGTCCGCCCACTAATCACAGTGGACGGTGGGCACGGCAGGGTCGACCTGCACGTCGAGGTCGAGCGGGCCGCCGACCGGCCGCTGCGCGTCCGGGCCACCGTCGGCGGGACCGGCGCCGAGGCGCGGATCGAGGCGGGGGAGCGCACGGCCGTGCTGGCCCTCACCGTCCGCGACGCCGAGCTGTGGTGGCCCCGAGGGTACGGCGACCAGCCGCGCTACGCCCTGGACGTGGTTCTCGACGACGGCGACGGCGCGGTGCTCGACACCTGGTCGCGGCGGATCGGGTTCCGGTCGGTGCGGATCGACACCACCCCGGACGCGCACGGCGCGCCGTTCGCGCTGCACGTCAACGACGTGCCGGTCTTCGTCCGGGGGGCCAACTGGATCCCGGACGACGTCTTCCCCACCCGGATCACCCGGGACCGGCTGGCCCGGCGGTTCGACCAGGCCGCCGACGCCAACGTCAACCTGCTGCGGGTCTGGGGCGGCGGCCGGTACGAGTCGGAGGACTTCTACGACCTCGCCGACGAGCGCGGCCTACTGGTGCAGCAGGACTTCCTCTTCGCCTGCGCCGCGTACCCCGAGGAGGAGCCGTTCGCCGGCGAGGTGGCCGCCGAGGCGGCCGAGCAGGTGGTCCGCCTCGCCCCGCACCCGTCGCTGGTGCTGTGGACCGGCAACAACGAGAACATCTGGGGCTGGCACGACTGGGACTGGCAGGAGCCGCTCGCCGGGCGCACCTGGGGCCGGGGCTACTACCTGGACCTGCTGCCCCGGACCGTCGCCGACCTGGACCCGACCCGCCCGTACTGGCCGGGCAGCCCCTGGTCCGGCAGCGAGCAGATCCACCCCAACGACCCGGCGTACGGGACCACGCACATCTGGGACGTCTGGAACACCGACGACTACACGAAGTACCGCGCGTACGTGCCCCGGTTCGTCGCCGAGTTCGGCTGGCAGGCGCCGCCGGCGTACGCGACGCTGCGCCGGGTGCTGTCCGACGAGCCGCTGGCACCCGACTCGCCCGGGATGGCCCACCACCAGAAGGCCACCGACGGGGACCGCAAGCTGCGGCGGGGCATCGAGGCCCACCTGCCGCCGCCGCGGGACTTCGCCGACTGGCACTACCACACCCAGCTCACCCAGGCCCGGGCGATCCAGGTGGGGGTGGAGCACTTCCGCGCCCACCGGGACCGCTGCGCCGGCACGATCGTCTGGCAGCTCAACGACTGCTGGCCGGTCACCTCGTGGTCCGCCGTCGACGGCGACGGGCGCCGCAAGCCGCTGTGGTACGCGCTGCGCCGCGCGTACGCCGATCGGCTGCTCACCGTCCAGCCCCACGACGGCGGGCTGGCGTTGGTGGCGGTCAACGAGACCGGGGAGCCGTGGCGCGTCACCGCCACCGTGACCCGGCTGACGCTGGCCGGGGAGCCCCGGGCCAAGGCGGCGGTCGAGCTGGCGGTGCCCGCGTACTCCTCCGGGGTGCGGGCCCTGGCGGCGGAGCTGGCGCGGCCGGACGAGCCCCGGGCGGAGTTGCTGCTCGCCGAGACGGACGAGGAGACCGGACGGGCGCTGTGGTTCTTCGCCGAGGACCGCGACGTGATGTGGCCGGCGGCGGAGTACGACGCGACGGTCGAGCCGGCCGGCGGCGGCCTCCGGGTCCGGGTGACCGCGCGCACGATCCTGCGCGACCTCACCCTGTTCCCGGACCGCCTCGACCCGGCGGCCGAGGTCGACGAGGCGCTTGTGACCCTGCTCCCCGGCGAGTCGGCGACGTTCACGGTCCGCGCCGCCGGCCCGCTGGACGCCGCCGCCCTCACCACCCACCCCGTCCTCCGCTGCGTGAACGACTGAAAGGAAGGGTCCCTTCTTAACGCCTCCGGTAGAGGAGGGGCCCCTTCTTAACAACCCTCGACGGCTGCCGACTTGAAGAATTCCGCAACTGCTAAAGTTGCCAAGTCGTTGGGGAGGGGATCACGTGTCGGTGCCGCTGTACCAGGCCAAGGCGGAGCTGTTCCGCACTCTCGGCCACCCGGTCCGTATCCGGGTGCTCGAGCTGCTGCAGGACGGCCCGCAACCCGTCCGCGACCTGCTCGCCGCCATCGACGTCGAGCCGTCCAACCTGTCCCAGCAGCTGGCCGTGCTGCGGCGCGCGGGCATGGTGACGTCGTACCGGGACGGCTCGCTGGTCATGTACGCGCTCAGCACCCCCGACGTGGCCGACCTGCTGGCCGCCGGGCGGCGCATCCTCGGCGCGGTGCTCACCGACCGGGACGCGCTCCTCGACGAGCTGCGCGGCGAGGACCGGTGACCCGGTTCCTCGGGCTGCTGCCCGGCCGGGCCGACTGGGCGGCCGTGCGCCGCTCGCCGAAGCGCGACCTGCTCGCCGGCCTGACGGTGGCGGTGGTGGCGCTGCCGCTGGCGCTGGCGTTCGGCGTCACCTCCGGCCTCGGCGCCGAGGCTGGGCTGGTCACCGCCGTCGTCGCCGGCGCGGTGGCCGCGATCTTCGGCGGGTCCAACCTCCAGGTTTCCGGCCCGACCGGCGCGATGACCGTGGTCCTGGTGCCGGTGGTGCACCAGTTCGGCGCCGCCGGCGTCCTGATGGTGGGCGCCATGGCCGGGATGCTGCTGATCGCGCTCGCGTTCGCCCGCCTGGGCCGGTACGTCCGCTACCTGCCGACCCCGGTGATCGAGGGCTTCACCGCCGGGATCGCCGTGGTCATCGCCCTGCAGCAGGTCCCGGCGGCGCTCGGGGTCACCGACGCGCACGGCGAGAAGGTCTGGGCGGTGGCGGCCGACGCGGTCGCCCGGTTCGTCGCCGACCCGCGGCCGGCGGCCCTGGCCGTGGCGCTCGGCGTGGCGGCCCTGATGCTGCTGGGCGCCCGGTGCCGGCCCGGTCTGCCGTTCTCCCTCATCGGCGTCGCCGCCGCGACGCTCGTCGCCGAACTCGTCCCGGTCGACCTGGTCCGCATCGGCGCGCTGCCGCAGGGGCTGCCAGCGCCCTCGCTGGGCTTCCTCGACCTGGGCGCGCTGGGGGTGCTGCTGCCCAGCGCGCTCGCGGTGGCCGCGCTCGCCGCGCTGGAGAGCCTGCTCTCGGCGACGGTCGCCGACGGGATGACGGTCGGCGAGCGGCACGACCCCGACCGGGAGCTCTTCGGGCAAGGGCTGGCCAACCTCGCGGCACCGGTCTTCGGCGGCATCCCGGCGACCGCCGCCATCGCCCGCACCGCCGTCAACGTACGCGCCGGTGCCGCGTCGAAGCTCGCCGCGCTCACCCACGCGGTCGCGCTGGCGTTCATCGTGCTCGCGGCGGCCCCGCTGGTCGGTCGCATCCCGCTCGCCGCGCTGGCCGGCGTACTGCTGGCCACGACGGTCCGGATGGTCGAGGCCGGGTCCCTGCGGGCGCTGCTGCGTGCCACCCGGGCCGACGCCGTGGTGCTGGTGCTGACCTTCGCCGTCACGGTCGTCTGGGATCTGGTCACCGCGGTGGTGGCCGGACTGGCCGTGGCGGTGGTCCTGGCCCTGAGGGCGGTGGCCCGCAGTGCCAGGCTCGAACAGGTGCCGCTCGACCCGGGCGAGCACAGCGCCGAGGAACACGCCCTTCTGGCCGAGCACATCGTCGCCTACCGGCTCGACGGGCCGCTCTTCTTCGCCGCCGCGCACAACTTCCTGCTGCAACTCGCCGAGGTGGCCGACGTCCGCGTCGTGATCCTGCGGATGTCCCGGGTGTCGACCATCGACGCGACCGGGGCGCAGGTGCTCGGCGACGCCATCGACCGGCTGCGGGGGCGCGGCATCGTGGTGCTGGTCTCCGGCATCACCCCGGGCCACGACCAGGTGCTCAGCGCCCTCGGAGTGGCCGACCGGCTGCGCCGCGAGGGGCTGGTCTTCGCGGACACGCCCGCCGCGATCGGGTACGCCCGGGCGGTCGCGCTCGGGCACCTGCCGGCACCCGACCCGGCGCGTCAAGAAGGGGCCCCTGCTCTACCGGAGACGTTAAGAAGGGGCCCTTCCTTTCACTCGGGGACGCGGCGGTAGGCGCCGTCGCTGGCCGAGGTGGCCATCGAGGCGTACGCGCGCAGCGCCGCCGAGACCGGCCGCTGCCGGTCGATCGGCGTGTACGGGCGGTCCCGCTTCTCCTGGGCGATCCGGCGGGCCTGGAGCACGTCGTCGGGCACGTTCAACTCGATGGAGCGGGCCGGGATGTCGATGACGATCTCGTCACCCTCCTCGACAAGCGCGATCAGGCCGCCGGAGGCCGCCTCGGGGGAGACGTGCCCGATGGACAGGCCGGAGGTGCCGCCGGAGAACCGCCCGTCGGTCAGCAGTGCGCAGGCCCGCCCCAGCCCGCGCCCCTTGAGGAACGAGGTGGGGTAGAGCATCTCCTGCATGCCCGGCCCGCCCCGGGGGCCCTCGTACCGGATCACCACCACGTCCCCGGCGACGATCTCCTTCGCCAGGATCGCCGACACCGCGTCGTCCTGGGACTCGTACACCTTGGCCGGACCACGGAACGTCAGGCACTCCTCGGGCACGCCGGCGGTCTTCACGACGCAGCCGTCCGGCGCCAGGTTGCCGTGCAGGATGGCGAGCCCGCCGTCGGCCGTGTACGCGTGCTCGCGGTCCCGGACGCAGCCGCCCGCGGCGTCGGTGTCCAGCGACGACCAGCGGTTGGTGGTGGAGAACGGTTCGGTCGTACGGACCCCGCCCGGGGCGGCGTGGAACAACTCCACCGCCTCCGGTGTCGCCGACCCGCCGCGCACGTCCCAGTCCGCCAGCCACTGGGACAGGCCGGGCGAGTGCACGGCGCGCACGTCCCGGTTGAGCAGGCCGGCGCGGTCCAGCTCGCCGAGGATGGCCGGGATGCCGCCGGCGCGGTGCACGTCCTCCATGTGGTACTGCGGCGAGTTCGGCGCGACCTTGGCCAGGCAGGGCACCCGCCGGGAGATGGCGTCGATGTCCGCGACGCCGAAGTCCAGCTCCGCCTCCCGGGCGGCGGCGAGCAGGTGCAGGATCGTGTTTGTCGACCCGCCCATCGCCACGTCCAGGGCGACCGCGTTCTCGAATGCCGGCCGCCCCGCGATCGACCGGGGCAGCACCGAGGCGTCGTCGCCCTCGTACCACCGCTTGGCGATCTCCACGACGGTGCGGCCGGCCTCGACGAAGAGCGACCGGCGCGCGGCGTGGGTGGCCAGGGTCGACCCGTTGCCCGGCAGGGCCAGGCCGATCGCCTCGGTGAGGCAGTTCATCGAGTTGGCGGTGAACATGCCCGAGCAGGAGCCGCAGGTCGGGCAGGCCGAGCGCTCGATGGCGTCGAGCTGCTCGGAGGTGACGGCCTCGTTGGACGCCGCGACCATCGCGTCGATCAGGTCGATCTTCGAGTGCACCACGCCCTCGATCGCGACCGTCTTGCCGGCCTCCATCGGGCCGCCGGAGACGAACACGGTCGGAATGTTCAGGCGCAGCGCGGCCAGCAGCATGCCCGGGGTGATCTTGTCGCAGTTCGAGATGCAGACCAGGGCGTCGGCGCAGTGCGCGTTGACCATGTACTCCACTGCGTCGGCGATCAGCTCCCGGCTGGGCAGCGAGTAGAGCATCCCGCCGTGGCCCATCGCGATGCCGTCGTCGACCGCGATCGTGTTGAACTCGCGGCCCACCCCGCCGGCCTCGGCGACCGCGTCGGCGACCAGGCCGCCGAGGTCCTTGAGGTGTACGTGACCCGGGACGAACTGGGTGAAGCTGTTGGCGATGGCGACGATCGGCTTGCCGAAGTCGTCGTCGGTCATCCCGGTGGCCCGCCACAGGGCCCGGGCGCCGGCCATCGTCCGACCGTGGGTGGAGGTCCTCGACCGCAGCTCAGGCATGCGTACCAGTCTGGCACTCCCGCCCGGGTGGTGGTTCCCCGCGCACGCCGTGTCCCAACAGATGCACACCCGGTATCCCACGAAGGGCGGCGATCCGGCACAGTTGAGGGCGTGCTGTCACCCCCGGGCATGCTCGCCGTAGCGGTGCTGAGTGCGCTCGTCGCCGTGTCCGCCGTGGCGCTGCTGGCCGTCGGCGCGCGTCGGCGGTCCGGCGGGCCGCGCCAGGCGTACGTGCTCCTCGCCGCAGCCGCCGGCGTCGGGCTGGTAGCGGTGCTGGTCGGGTGCGCCGTGGCGCTGGAGGCGGCCGGGCACGTCCACCACGGGCAGGCCCGGCGTACCGGCTGGGCCGAGGTGGTGGCGCTGATCACGGCGGCCAGCGGGCTCGTCTTCGCGGCCGGCGTGCTGCGGCTGCCCGGCGTGGCGCCCACCGGCGCGACGGCCGCCCGGCTGGCGCTGGACGGCGTGATCATCGCCACCGCGTTCTGGTTCGTCGGCTGGGTGCTCCTCTCCGAGCCGACCCGGCTGCTCGGCGACGCCACCCCGATGGCCTGCCAGCCGATCCTGTTCGCCACGGTGAGCGCGGCGCTGACCGCCGGCCTCGCCGTCATCGTGGTCTTCCGCTCCCCGCCCCCGCGGCTCCGGCTCGCGCCGCTCACCGGCGGCGTCAGCGCGGTGACCGTCGGCGGGCTCGGCATCGCCACCGGGCTCTGCCAGGCCGGCCCGGCGTTCGCGCTGGTGGGGGCCCTGGTGCTCGCCGCCGGGCTGCTGACCGTCGCGCTGTCCGCCCGCCGGCTCGACCCGCCCTGCCGGTTCGACGTCGACGTGATCCGCCGCGACAGCGACTACGCGTTCCTGCCGATGTTCGCGATGGCCGCCTCGGCGATGTACCACCTGCTCCAGGACGGCCGCTTCGACGCGTTGAGCATCGTCGCCGGCAGCGTGGAGGGCTTCGCGCTGGTGGCCCGCCAGTACCTGACCCTGCACGACGTCCGCAGGTACGCCGGCCGGCTGGCCGAGCGGGAGGCCCATTTCCGGGAGCTGGCCCACACCGACCCGTTGACCGGCCTGGCCAACCGGCGGGGTCTGCTGCGGGCCCTGCACCACTGCGCCGAGGCCGGCACCGCCTGCGTCCTGCTCACCCTCGACCTGGACGGCTTCAAGAACGTCAACGACATGCGCGGCCACGACGCGGGCGACGCCGTGCTGGCCGAGGTGGGCCGGCGGCTGCGCGGCAACCTGCGCCCGGGCGACGTGGCGGCGCGCCTCGGCGGTGACGAGTTCGCCGTGCTGATGCCCGGCCGCCCGGCCGACGGCGACCGGGTCGGCGAGCGGCTGCTGGGGGTGCTCGGCGCGGCGTACGACCAGCCCGAGGGGCCGGTCTTCCTGTCGGTGAGCATCGGCACCGCGGGCTGGGCCGGCGAGCCGGACGTCGAGCTGCTGCTGCGCCACGCGGACCTGGCCCTGCGGTACGCCAAGCAGCGCGGCAAGAACCGGATCGAGCGGTACGACGCCGCGTACGACAAGCTGCTGCGCCGGCGTACCACGCTCGAGCACGAGCTGCGCGGCGCGATCGAGCGCGACGAGCTGCGGCTGGCGTTCCAGCCGGTCGCCTCGTTGCCCTCGGTGCGTCCGGTCGGCGCCGAGGCGCTGCTCCGGTGGCACCACCCGGAGCTGGGCAACGTCCGTCCGGACGAGTTCATCCCGCTCGCCGAGGAGTGCGGGATGATCGCCAAGCTGGGGGAGTGGGTGCTGCACCAGGCCTGCCACCAGCTGTCCCGCTGGCTCGCCGACGGCCACGACGTGTGGGTGTCGGTGAACGTCTCGCCGCGGGAGCTGCACGCTCCGGAGTACGTGGTCCAGGTCGCCGAGGCGCTGCGCGCCCACCACGTCCCGCCGCAGCGTCTGGTGCTGGAGGTCACCGAGCACGCCGTCGCCACCGACCTGGACGAGCTGATCCGCCGGCTGACCGCGTTGCGGCGGACCGGGGTCCGGATCGCGCTCGACGACTTCGGTGCCGGCTACTCCTCGCTCGGGCAGTTGCGCCGCCTCCCGATCGACATCCTCAAGATCGACCACAGCCTGGTCGCCGAGCACGAGCCGGTCCGGCCGGTCGGCACCGACGGGCCGGCCTTCGCCCCGATGGTCGACATCGTCATGCGGCTGGGGCACCAGCTCGGCCTGGAGGTGATCGCGGAGGGCGTCACGAGCCCGACCGAGCTGGCCGCGGTCGTGGCGGCCGGTTGCCGCTTCGGTCAGGGCGCGGCCTTCGGCTGGGGGGTTCCGGCCGAGCACCTGGAGGCGATGCTGGAGGCGGCCACGTCGCCGAACGCGCGCCCCGCGCCGACCTCGGCGCCGCCCGCCCCACCGGGCGGTCCGACACCGCCCCGGCGGCTGCCGGCTCTTCCCGGTCCGCGGCCGCCCGTCTCTGAGCAGGCCGAACAGGGTGCTACGAGCCACCCGAACGGGGGATTTCGCAAGATCCATTAACCAACATGTGGGATCAGTTGACTCATCGCGTGAGATCCGTCAGGCTTGACCACATGTCGTCGTACCGGTCGCTGCGAGTACTTACCTGAGCGCGCTCTCCCTCACCGAGAGTGCGCTGGCCCCGTGCATCCTGCACGAGGGCTTTTTTGTTGCCGTCAGACCCCGTCGGTGCGGGCCCCGCCCGCGTTCCACCGCATGACAAAGCCGCACCCACTCCAGCCGAAGGCCTGAACCGCCATGACGAGACCCACGCCCGAGACCCTCGCCAACTCCGCCCGGCGGGCCCGCGCGGCCGCCGAGCCGGCGCGCGACGCCGACCAGGCCGTCCGCGCCGCGGCCGCCCCGACCGTCCCGGGGGTACGCACCCCCGCCCCGGCCCAGGTCTCCGGCGCCGGCTCCCTCGTGCGGTCCCTCGAAGCGCTCGGCGTCGACGTCGTCTTCGGCATCCCCGGTGGCGCGATCCTGCCGGCGTACGACCCGCTCTACGACTCCACCGTCCGGCACATCCTGGTCCGGCACGAGCAGGGCGCCGGGCACGCGGCCACCGGCTACGCCCAGGCCACCGGTCGGGTCGGCGTCTGCATCGCGACCTCCGGCCCCGGCGCGACGAACCTGGTCACGCCGATCGCCGACGCGTACATGGACTCGGTGCCCCTCGTCGCGATCACCGGCCAGGTCGCGCGGCCCTCGATCGGCACGGACGCGTTCCAGGAGGCGGACATCCAGGGCATCACCCTGCCGATCACCAAACACAACTTCCTGGTCCAGGACGCCGACGAGATCCCCCGGGTCCTCGCCGAGGCGTTCCACCTCGCCTCGACCGGCCGACCCGGCCCGGTCCTGGTGGACATCCCCAAGGACGTCCTCCAGGCCGCCACGACGTTCGCCTGGCCGCCGGCGCTCGACCTGCCCGGCTACCGGCCGACGCTGCACCCGCACGGCAAGCAGATCCGGGAGGCGGCCCGGCTGATGGCCGGCGCCCGCCGGCCGGTGCTCTACGTCGGCGGCGGTGTGCTCAAGGCCGGCGCCACCGAGGGGCTGCGCAAGCTCGCCGAGTCGACCGGCATCCCGGTGGTCACCACGCTGATGGCGCTCGGTGCGTTCCCCGACTCGCACAAGCAGCACCTGGGCATGCCCGGCATGCACGGGACGGTGGCCGCGGTCTACGGCCTGCAGAAGGCGGACCTGATCGTCGCGCTGGGCGCGCGGTTCGACGACCGGGTCACCGGCCGGTTGGACTCGTTCGCCCCGGACGCGACGGTCGTGCACGCCGACATCGACCCGGCCGAGATCGGCAAGAACCGCCACGCGGACGTGCCGATCGTGGGCGACGCCAAGCACGTCATCGACGAGCTGATCGCGGCGGTCACCACCGAGCAGGCGGCCGGGCACCGCCCGGACCTCGCCGACTGGTGGACCCAGCTCGACGACCTGCGCAAGCGCTACCCGCTGGGGTACGAGGAGCCGGCCGACGGCACCCTGTCGCCGCAGTACGTGATCAAGCGGCTGGGCGAGATCGCCGGCCCGGACGCGATCTACGTGGCCGGCGTCGGCCAGCACCAGATGTGGGCCTCCCAGTTCATCTCGTACGAGAAGCCGTATACCTGGTTGAACTCCGGCGGTCTCGGCACGATGGGGTACGCGGTGCCGGCGGCCATGGGCGCCAAGGTCGGCAAGCCGGACACGGTGGTCTGGGGCATCGACGGCGACGGCTGCTTTCAGATGACCAACCAGGAGCTGGCGACCTGCGCGCTGGAGGGCATCCCAGTCAAGATCGCCGTCATCAACAACGGCAACCTGGGCATGGTGCGGCAGTGGCAGACCCTGTTCTACGGGGAGCGCTACTCGAACACCGACCTCGGCACGCACAAGCACCGCATCCCCGACTTCGTGAAGCTGGCCGAGGCGCTGGGCTGCATCGGCCTGCGCTGCGAGACGGCCGAGGACGTCGACAAGACGATCGAGGCCGCGATGGCCATCAACGACGCCCCGGTGGTCATCGACTTCGTGGTCGGCAAGGACGCCATGGTGTGGCCGATGGTCGCCGCCGGCACCAGCAACGACGAGATCATGTTCGCCCGTGGCGTCCGCCCGGCCTTCGACGAGGATGACATCTGATGACCATGCACACCCTCAGCGTGCTCGTGGAGAACAAGCCCGGTGTCCTGGCCCGGGTGTCCGGCCTGTTCTCCCGGCGGGGCTTCAACATCGACAGCCTCGCCGTCGGCGAGACCGAGAACCCGGACGTCTCCCGGATCACCATCGTGGTCAACGCCGAGTCGTCCCCGCTGGAGCAGGTCACCAAGCAGCTCAACAAGCTGGTAAACGTACTGAAGATCGTCGAGCTGGACCCGCAGGTGTCGGTCGCCCGCGAACTCCTGCTGGTCAAGGTCCGCGCCGACCGCAACGCCCGGGGACAGGTGCTGGAGACGGTCAACCTGTTCCGCGCCCGGGTGGTGGACGTCGCACCGGACACGCTGACCATCGAGGCGACCGGCACCCCCGACAAGCTGGACGCGCTGCTGCGCGACCTCGAACCGTTCGGCATCAAGGAGATGGTCCAGTCCGGCACCGTCGCCATCGGGCGGGGCTCCCGCTCCATCACCGCCGGTCCGGCGCTCCGGGCCGCCTGACCCTCCACACCGACCACGACGGGCCGCCCGGGCCGCCGTACGAAAGGGAATTCCATGAGCGTTGAGGTGTACTACGACGACGACGCCGACCTGAGCCTGATCCAGGGCCGCAAGGTCGCGGTGATCGGCTACGGCAGCCAGGGCCACGCCCACGCGCTGTCGCTGCGGGACTCCGGCGTCGACGTGGTGATCGGCCTGAAGGAGGGCTCCAAGAGCCGGGCCAAGGCCGAGGAGCAGGGGCTGCGGGTGGTCACTCCCGCCGAGGCGGCGGCCGAGGCCGACGTCATCATGATCCTCGCTCCGGACACCGCGCAGCGCAGCCTGTACGCCGAGTCCATCGCGCCGCACCTGACCGCCGGCAAGGCGCTGTTCTTCGGCCACGGCTTCAACATCCGCTACGGCCTCATCACGCCGCCCGCCGACGTGGACGTGGCGATGGTGGCCCCGAAGAGCCCGGGTCACCTGGTCCGCCGCCAGTACGCCGACGGCAAGGGCGTGCCCTGTCTGGTCGCCGTCGAGCAGGACGCCAGCGGCAACGCCCTCGCGCTGGCCCTGTCGTACGCGAAGGGCATCGGCGGCACCCGGGCCGGTGCGATCCGCACCAGCTTCAAGGAGGAGACGGAGACCGACCTGTTCGGCGAGCAGGCGGTGCTCTGCGGCGGTGCCGCCGCGCTGGTGCAGACCGGTTTCGAGGTGCTCACCGAGGCCGGCTACGCGCCCGAGGTGGCGTACTTCGAGTGCCTGCACGAGCTGAAGCTCATCGTCGACCTGATGTACGAGGGCGGCATCGCGAAGATGCGCTACAGCATCTCCGACACCGCCGAGTACGGCGACCTCTCCCGCGGCCCGCGCGTCATCGACGCCCGGGTCAAGGAGGAGATGCGCAAGATCCTGGGCGAGATCCAGTCGGGCGAGTTCGCCCGCGAGTGGGTCGCCGAGGACGAGGCGGGCCGCCCGAACTTCAGCAAGTGGCAGGCCGAGGGCGCCGCGCACCCGATCGAGGAGACCGGTCGCAAGCTGCGCGGGATGATGAGCTGGGTGGACCGCCCGATCACCGAGACCGCCTGACCACGACCGCTCGTACGCCCGCGGCCCGACGCTCTCCCTCCCCGGCGTCGGGTCGCGGGCGTTTCGCGAGTCGCATCGTTCATCCGCACGTCATGTGCCGTTTGTGAGGGCACTCACCCCACGGTCCGCGACATGCCGGCCGGCCGGCCCCCTACGATCGCGGGTAGGTGCGTAGCCGGCACCTGACGGCAATGGCCCGGACAGGGCGGGGCGCAGTGCCGCCCCCCGCCGCCCGGCCGACCGCTCTGACGACACCTAGAGGACCGATGAATCCTGTCGTACTGATCGCCGAAGAACTCGCTCCCGCCGCCATCGAGGTGCTCGCCCACGACTTCGACGTCCGGCACGTGGACGGCACCGACCGACCGGCCCTGCTCTCGGCGCTCTCCGAGGCCGACGCCGTCATCGTGCGCAGTGCGACGCAGATCGACGCCGAGGCGATCGCGGCCGCGCCGCGCCTGAAGGTCGTCGCCCGGGCCGGCGTCGGCCTGGACAACGTCGAGGTGCCGGCGGCCACCGCCCGGGGCGTGATGGTCGTCAACGCGCCCACCTCGAACATCGTCTCGGCGGCCGAGCAGGCGGTCGCGCTGCTGCTCGCGGTCGCCCGCAACACCGCCAGCGCCAGCGCCGCGCTCAAGGCGGGGGAGTGGAAGCGGTCGAAGTACACCGGCGTGGAGATCCAGGGCAAGACCGTCGGCGTGGTCGGCCTCGGCCGCATCGGCGTTCTGTTCGCGCAGCGGATCGCCGCGTTCGGCACCCGGCTCATCGCGTACGACCCGTACATCCAGCCGGCCCGGGCGGCGCAGCTCGGCGTCCGTCTCGTCGGGCTGGAGGAGTTGCTGCGGGAGAGCGACTTCATCTCGATCCACCTGCCGAAGACGCCGGAGACGGTGGGTCTGATCGGCGAGAAGGAGCTGGCGGTCGTCAAGCCCGGCGTGCGGATCGTCAACGCCGCCCGTGGTGGCCTGATCGACGAGCAGGCGCTCGCGGACGCGATCGCCGAGGGGCGGGTCGCCGGCGCCGGCGTCGACGTGTATGCCAAGGAGCCCTGCACCTCCTCGCCGCTGTTCGCGTTCGACAACGTGGTGGCCACCCCGCACCTGGGTGCCTCCACCCACGAGGCGCAGGACAAGGCCGGTCTCGCCGTCGCCCGCAGCGTCAAGCTGGCACTCCAGGGCGAGTTCGTGCCGGACGCGGTGAACGTGCAGGCGGGCGGCGTGGTCGCCGAGGACGTCCGGCCGCTGCTGCCGCTGGCCGAGAAGCTGGGGCGGGCCTTCACCGCGGTGGCCGGCGGGATCGCCGCCAGCGTCACCGTCGAGGTCCGCGGCGAGATCGTCAGCAACGACGTCTCGGTGCTCAAGCTCGCGGCGACCAAGGGGCTGTTCAGCTCGGTCGTGGAGGAGCAGGTCACCTACGTCAACGCGCCGCACCTCGCCGCGGAGCGGGGCGTCGAGGTGTCGCTCGGCACGCAGCCGGAGACGGCCGACCACCCGGTGCTGGTCACCGTCCGCGGCGCCCTGCCCGACGGTCGCACGGTCAGCGTCTCCGGCACCGTGACCACGGCCGGCACCCGCGACATCATCAAGCTGACCGAGGTGGACGGCTTCGACGTGGAGATCGGCGCGGAGGGCATCCTCGTCTTCCTCCGCTACGCCGACCGTCCCGGCGTCGTCGGCACCGTCGGCACGCTGCTCGGCGAGGCCGGCATCAACATCGCCGCGATGCAGGTGGCGCGGCGGGAGGCCGGCGGCGAGACGCTTATGACGCTCACCGTCGACCAGGCGCTCGGCGCCGACCTGCTGACCTCGGCCGCCGACTCGATCGGCGCGACCTCGGCCAGCGCCGCCGACCTGCGCGACGAGTGACCGGTAGGCACGACGGCGGGGGGCCCGGCGGATCCGCCGGGCCCCTTCGTCGTCGCGTCGAGCCTCAGGTGTTGACGCGGGCGGGCGGCGGGTAGACCGACCCGTCCTGGGCGTCGAACAGCATCAGCCCGTGCTCGCCGGCCAGCCGTTCGATGTCCAGCAGCACCTGGTCCTCGCAGGTCGGGTGCAGGTTCAGCTCGACGTGGTCGCCGGCCGTGTGCAGCGGCGCCACCGCCCAAGGGGTCTCCGCGGGCGTCGGCCGGTCCGGGTACGCGGCGGTGATCGCCTGGTAGAACCCGACGACCCGGGGGTCGGGCTGGCGATCGGCGTGGTGCCCCTCCCGGCACCGCCGCACCGCTGTTCGCACGTCCTCGGGCGTCGCCCCGTCGGCCAGGGCCCACACGCTCAGATCGAAACTCACGGCGGACAGCGTGCCATCCGCCGTTCACGATGTCGAAACCACCCCGCCGCAGGCCAGCCGCATTCTTGTCGGGAGTCTCCCCAGTGGAGCCTCTTGCGTCGAGTTGCGTCGATTCGCTAGCGTACCGGTGCGGTCGCTGGCCGAGTCCGTGATGTGGGCCCGTCTTCGGGTGGCGGCGCCGACGTCCCGGCCCGACCGGCCCGCACCCCTCGGTTGCGCGAGCCACGCGCACTCGTCGCTGACCGGCCCTCACGGTCGTTGCCGAGATCGTGAGGGCCGATCACGGCCCTGGTGCCCCGCTGCCCGGCCGCCTCAGCGGCGGTCGGCGAGGAGGGCGTGATAGTCGGAGCCGTCGCGGAACCAGGCGAGCCCGACCGGGCCGGCGGCGTAGAGCGCGGTGGCGTAGGCGTCGGCGACGGCGAGGTCCGGCCCGACGACGGTGGCGGCGGCGAAGCGGTCGGCCGGCTCCCCGGTGTGCGGGTCCACCACGTGCCCCTGCCTCCCGGTCACCCCGGACGTGCCGACCGCGCCAGCGGTCATCTCCAGCACCAGCGGCGGCCGGCGCCGATCGGTGGGGTGGTGCACGGCCACCCGCCACGGGCCGCCGTGCGCCGCCTGGCCGCGTACGACGAGGTCGGCGCCGGTGAGCACGGCGTAGTCGTGGATGCCGGCGGCGCGCAACCGGGCCGCTGCCCGCTCCACCGCCCAGCCGCCGAGCAGGCCGCCCGGGTCGAAGCCGCCGGGCACGGCCCAGGCGTCGAACCAGCCGTCCGTCGCCGCCCGCATCGCGGCGCAGCGGTCCACCAGGTCGGCCAGCGGCGGGTACGACTCGGGGCCGATCTCACCGCGGCGCAGCCGGGAGACCAGGCTCTCCGGCCGGGCGGGCCCGTAGGTCAGGTCGATGGCGCGCAACTCCGCCACCGCGTCCCGCAGCGCCTCGCCGACGCCCCGGCGGCCGAGCCACTCCGGCGCGTTGAACAGCAGCGAGTACTCCGCGGTGGCGGTGCGGACGGTGTGCTGGACGACGATGCGGTCACCGGTCGCCGTGCCGATCCGGTCGATGCGGTGGTGGCGTGCACCCAGACGCAGGTCCGGGCGGGGCCGGGGCTGGAAGAGCGACGGGTCGATCCACCGGGTCCGTGGCTGCTCGTCGATCCGCATTCCTGCCCCCGTCCCTGGCACCCGGCTCCGCCCCGTCGCGGCACCGGTCGCGAGCCCGTGACCCGCCGGCCATCAGGCTAGGCAGCGCAGATGACCGCACCATGAATGTCACCTGGAAGCCTCCTGTGCATTCCGGTTTCCCGCATCGTGGAAGGTTCGTACCGGGAGACGGGACGGCGGCGTACCGTCGGTGCCTACGGCGAGGCGAGGGAGCGGACGTGGCACGGATCGCGGTGGTGGCCGGGGACGGCATCGGCCCCGAGGTGGTCGCACAGGCCCGCAAGGTCGTCGACGCGGTGCTCCCCGGCGTGGAGGCCACCGAGTACGACCTCGGCGCGGCACGCTACCACCGCACCGGCGAGGTGCTGCCCGACTCGGTGCTCGCCGAGCTGGCCGGCCACGACGCCATCCTGCTGGGCGCCGTCGGCGACCCGAGCGTCCCGCCCGGCGTGCTGGAGCGGGGCCTGCTGCTGAAGCTGCGCTTCGCCTTCGACCAGTACGTCAACCTGCGCCCCTCCCGGCTCTGGCCCGGCACGGCCGGCCCGCTCGGCGGCGTCAAGCCCGGCGAGGTCGACCTCGTCGTGGTCCGCGAGGGCACCGAGGGGCTGTACGCGGGCGCGGGCGGCTCGCTGCACCGGGGCACCCCCGCCGAGATCGCCACCGAGGAGAGTTTGAACACCCGGCACGGCGTCGAGCGGGTGATCCGGGACGCGTTCGCCCGGGCGCGGCGCCGCGAGCGGCGCAAGGTCACGCTCGTGCACAAGACGAACGTCCTCACCCACGCCGGCTCCCTGTGGGCCCGCGCCTTCGACGAGGTCGCCGCCGGGCACCCGGACGTGACGACGGAGTACCAGCACGTCGACGCCGCCGCGATGTTCCTGGTGACCCAGCCGCAGCGGTACGACGTGGTGGTCACCGACAACCTGTTCGGCGACATCCTCACCGACATCGCCGCCGCCGTCACCGGCGGCATCGGGCTGGCCGCCAGCGGCAGCATCAACCCCGACGGGACGTACCCGTCGATGTTCGAGCCGGTGCACGGCTCCGCGCCGGACATCGCCGGTCGTGGCGTGGCCGACCCGGTGGCGGCGGTGCTCTCCGCCGCGCTCCTGCTCGACCAACTCGGCCACGCCGAGGAGGCGTCCCGGATCACCGCCGCGGTCGCCGCCGAGCTGGCCGGTCGGACGCCCGGCGTCCCGGTACGCACCGAGGAGGTCGGCGACCGGCTGGCCGCGCACGCGGCCGGCTGAGCGACGCGTCCGGTCGCCGCGCCGTCTCCTTTCCCGCACCGCGGCCGGCCACCCGCCGGCCCGCGATCCCGGTACCCGGGCCGGACCCGCGCCCGTGACCACCGCTCGACCGGCACGCCCCGCGACCAGCGAAGGTGCCGGCGGCGGCCGTCGGGCGGCGCCCGCGCGCCCCGGCGGCGCTACCCGCTGAACGACCGTTCGGGGTAAGTTTCTCGCACCAGTTTCTTCGGCACGCGGCCCCGCGTGCCGTCGTTCCCGCAGGGAGGTCAGCGCGATGAGCGGTGGTGACAAGCTCGACTTCGAGATCCGTCCGAATCCCGCGCCGGTATCCACCGCCGACCGGGCCGCCCTGCTGGCCAACCCCGGCTTCGGGCGCGTCTTCACCGACCACATGGTCACCATCCGCTACGCCGACGGCAAGGGCTGGTACGACGCCCGGGTCGAGGCGCGGGCTCCGATCCCGATGGACCCGGCCGCCGCCGTCCTGCACTACGCGCAGGAGATCTTCGAGGGGATGAAGGCCTACCGGAGCGCGGACGGCGGCGTGACGATGTTCCGTCCGTACGCCAATGCCGCCCGGTTCGCGATGTCCGCGCGGCGGATGGCGATGCCCACGCTGCCCGAGGAGACCTTCGTCGACTCCCTGCAGCGACTGATCGAGATGGACCGGGAGTGGATCCCCGAGGGCGAGGACGGCAGCCTCTACCTGCGGCCGTTCATGTTCGCCAGCGAGGTGTTCCTCGGCGTCCGTCCCGCCAACGAGTACCTGTACGCGGTGATCGCGTCCCCGGTCGGGGCGTACTTCTCCGGCGGGGTGAAGCCGGTGACGGTGTGGGTCTCGCCGGACTACACCCGGGCCGCCCCCGGCGGCACGGGCGCCGCGAAGTGCGGCGGCAACTATGCCGCCTCGCTTGTCGCGCAGGCCGAGGCGATCGAGCACGGCTGCGACCAGGTCGTGTTCCTGGACGCGGTGGAGCGCCGGTTCGTCGACGAACTGGGCGGCATGAACGTGTTCTTCGTGTACGACGACGGAAGCGTGGTCACCCCGCCGCTCACCGGCACCATCCTGCCCGGCATCACCCGGGAGTCGGTGCTCGCGCTCGCCGCCGACGCCGGCCACCGGGTCGAGGAGCGGCCGGTGACGTTCGCCGACTGGCAGGCCGACGCGGCCAGCGGGCGGCTGCGCGAGGTCTTCGCCTGCGGCACCGCCGCCGTGGTCACGCCGATCGGCACGGTCCGCTTCCCGGACGGCGAGTTCCTGATCGGCGGCGGTGAGCCGGGCCGGGTCACCATGGCGCTGCGTCAGCAGCTGGTCGACCTTCAGCGCGGCAAGGCCGAGGACCGGCACAACTGGGTCCACCGCGTGCTGTGAAAGGAAGGGCCCCTTCTTAACGCCTGGCGTAGCGGAGGGGCCCCTTCTTAACAGCCGCCGCGCCACCGCGAGCGGCCGCGCGGGTCACCGTGTTCGGCCGCGCGGGTCACTCGAGCAGATGGTCGTGGAGAGCGGCCAGTTGGGCGTCGGTGACGCCGGCGTGGCGCAGGTACCCCTCGACCGAGCCGTAGCCCGCGCGCAGTTCGGCCAGGAACAGCAGCATCGCCTCTTCGGGGCAGGTCAGCGGCGGTAGCCCCGGCCGTATCTCCCTGCCGGTGGAGCGGAACCAGGCCAGGAACCGCTCGCCGGCCGCGGTGCTCAGCGCGTAGTCGGCCGCGATCTCGTCGTCCGGGACACCGAGCGCGGCGAGGGTGAGGCCGCAGACGATGCCGGTGCGGTCCTTCCCGGCCACACAGTGCACCACGACCGGGGCGTTCACCTCGTCGGCGATCAGCCCGATCGCCCGGCCCAGCCCGACCGTGCCGGTCCGCGCCATGTCGGCGTACCGGTCCGCGAGGTAGCGGGCCAGGTCGGCGTCGGGCCGGTACGGGGTCTCGTCCCACTCGGCGTGCTCCGGGTGGACGTGCTGCCAGGTCAGGCCGTCGAGGTCCGGCACGCGGCCGTCGCGCTCGACTTCGTACGGGCGGCGCAGGTCGAGCACGGTCCGGACGCCGAGCGCGGCGAACGCCTCCCGGTCCGTGCCGTCAAGTCGGTGTGGTGAGTCGGAGCGGAACAGGCGCCGCCGGCGGACCGTGCGCCCGCCGTGGCCGACCGGGCCACCGACATCGCGGAAGTTGAACAGGGTGGTGAAACGGGTCTCCTCGATGGCGTCCACCCTGACACGGTAACGGCCGGTGGGGCGGAGCCCCACCGGCCGTCAACAGGATCACCGTTACCGGGCGGTACCCGGCGGGATGGCCGAGTACGTGTCGCCGTAGTAACCACCGAGCTTGTCCCGGTAGGCCGGGTCGGTGTCCGCGGTCTCGTCGAACTCGGGCGCGGCCTTGATCTGGTCCTTGCTCCGGTCGACGTAGACCTTCCGCTCATCGTGGTCGACGTGGTTGACGGTGCCGGCAGGGATCATGACCTTCTTGCCGAAGATCCACGGACCGGTGTCGACCACGAGGTAACTGGAGTTGACCTCGTGGCTTGCCGAGTCCACCTTGCCGATGCTGCCGTCGGCCGCCTCGACCTTGTAGCCCACCAGGTCGACGCCGGTCACCCCGGCGTCGTCCCGGTACCGCCACGGGTCGAAGGTCCCCGCGGGCGCGTCGCCCGCGAAGGCTCCCTGACCACCGGCAACGAGCGGGTCCGGCGTCCCGTGGGTCGTTCGAGGGTCGAGCCGCTCCATGGCGTTTCATCTCCTCTACTCGACTGATCGGGGGTTGGTGCCTGTCAGCCTCGTGTTCTACCCGATGTCGAGATCGATACACCTGGCGTACGCGAGGAGGGGCCGGCCGGTGCGACCGGCCGACCCCTCGTCGACGGCGCTCAGGCCAGCGCGGCCTCGGCGTCCAGCGTGACCGCGGCGGCGTGCACGACGGCGGCGATGCGCAGCCCCTCGTGCACCTGCTCCCGGCTGAAGCCGGCCCCGCGCAGCGTCTTCTCGTGCGACTCGAGGCAGACGCCGCAGCCGGTGATCGCCGAGACGGCGAGGCACCACAGCTCGAAGTCGGCCTTGTCCACGCCCGGCCGGGCGATGATCTGCATCCGAAGCCGGGCCGGGACCGACTGGTACTGCTCGTCGCCGATCAGGTGCTTGGCCCGGTAGTAGACGTTGTTCATCGCCATGATCGCGGCGGCGCCCTTGGCCGCCTCGACCGCCGCGGGCGCGAGGTGCGCGGACGCCTCCTCGGCGACCTCGCGCAGCACAAGCGGGTTGCGTGCGGCGACCGCGCAGGCCAGGGCGGTGCCCCAGGCCTGCTCCGGCTTGAGCGTCGAGGTGCCGATGGTCGAGCCGAGGTTCAGCTTGATGTCCTTGGCGTACTCGGGAAGAGCCGCCTTGACCGTGTCCAGGCCCATGCTCAGGCCCCGGCGGCCGCGAGGAGCGCGGAGGCGTCGAGGGTCTCGCCGCCCTTGTTCCAGTTGCACGGACACAGCTCGTCGGTCTGCAGGGCGTCGAGCACCCGCAGCACCTCCGAGACGTTGCGGCCGACCGAGCCGGCGGTCACCATCGCGAACTGGATCTCGTTGTCCGGGTCGACGATGAAGGTCGCCCGCTGTGCCACGCCGTCCTCGCCGAGTACGCCGCAGGCCTCGCTCAGCTCGCGCTTGATGTCGCTCAGCATCGGGAACGGCAGGTCGCGCAGGTCCGGGTGGTCCTTGCGCCACGCGTAGTGGACGTACTCGTTGTCCACCGAGACGCCGAGAACCTGGACGTCCCGGTCGGCGAACTCGCCGTTGAGCCGGCCGAACTCGGCGATCTCCGTCGGGCAGATGAAGGTGAAGTCCTTCGGCCAGAAGAAGACCACCCGCCACTTGCCCTCGTGGGACTTGTGGTGGAGCGTCTCGAACGCCTTGTCGGCGTCGAGGGACACGCAGGCGGTGAGTTCGTACTCGGGGAAGCGGTCACCGACAGTGAGCACAGGTCCTCCTTGACGACGGCACGAGGCCGGTAACTGGATCGGTTCCAGATGCTTCCGTAGCGTCGTCTTCGCCGGAGAGCGGCCGGGTGGTTTGTGAAGCTGATCACCAACTGCCGGTTTCCGCCGAGGGCCGTACTCCGATCGGGTATGCGACGGTCCGTCACCGTCCCGGGATGTGGGTAGTGCCTCCCAGAACCGACCGCCGGGTGGCAGAGTGGCGACCGTGAGCAGCACCGTCCTGATTATTGGCACCTAGCGCGCCGGCCACCCCTCCGCCGAGCGCGCAGACCTCCCGCATCCCGCGGGGGGTCTTTTTGTTGGCTTAGAAAGGATCCCGATGACCTTCCAGGTCTACGACACGACCTTGCGCGACGGCGCCCAGCGCGAGGGGCTCAGCTACTCCGTGGTCGACAAGCTCGCGGTGGCCCGGCTGCTCGACGAGTTCGGCGTCGGCTTCATCGAGGGCGGATGGCCGGGCGCGGTGCCCAAGGACACCGAGTTCTTCCGCCGGGCGCGCACCGAGCTCGACCTCAGACACGCGGTGCTTGTGGCGTTCGGGTCCACCCGCCGCGCCGGCGTGGCGGTCGCCGACGACCCGCAGGTGCGCGGCCTCCTCGAGGCGGAGACACCCGCGGTCGCCCTGGTCGCCAAGGCCGACCTGCGCCACGTGGAACGGGCGTTGCGCACCACGGCGAAGGAGAACCTGGCGATGGTCCAGGACACCGTGGCGCACCTGGTGGCGCAGGGCCGGCGGGTGTTCGTCGACGGTGAGCACTTCTTCGACGGCTACCGGTACGACCCGGCGTACACGTCGGCGGTCGTCGAGACCGCGCTCGCCGCGGGCGCCGAGCGGTTCGTGCTCTGCGACACCAACGGCGGCATGCTCCCGTCCCAGGTCACCGCCGCGATCGAGGACCTGGCCGCCCGGCTCGGCGTCGCACCGGACCGGTTCGGCATGCACGGCCAGAACGACACCGCCTGTGCCGTGGCCAACACGATCGCCGCGGTGGAGGCGGGCGTGCGGCACGTCCAGGGCACCGCGAACGGGTACGGCGAGCGCCCCGGCAACGCCGACCTCTTCGCCATCGTGGCGAACCTCCAGCTCAAGCTCGGGCTGCCGGTCCTACCGGAGGGCTGCCTGGAGCAGATGGTGCGGGTTTCCCACGCCATCGCCGAGATCGCGAACATCGCCCCCGACACCCACCAGGCCTACGTCGGGGCGGCCGCCTTCGCTCACAAGGCGGGGCTGCACGCGAGCGCGATCAAGGTGGATCCGCTGCTCTACAACCACGTGGACCCACAGGTGGTGGGCAACGACATGCGGATCCTCGTCACCGAGATGGCCGGCCGGGCCAGTGTGGAGCTCAAGAGCCGCGAGCTCGGCCTGAACCTGGCCGGCCATCCGGAGACGCTGACCCGGGTCACCAACCGGGTGAAGGAACTGGAGGCCGGCGGCTGGTCGTTCGAGGCGGCGGACGCCTCGTTCGAGCTGCTGGTCCGCTCGGAACTGCCGGACTCGACGCCCGCGCGGCCGTTCGCGCTCGAGTCGTACCGCGTGCTGGTCGAGCACCGCGAGGACGGCGCGGTGGTCTCCGAGGCGACCGTCAAGATCCGGGTACGCGGCGAGCGCGTGATCGCCACCGCCGAGGGCAACGGCCCGGTCAACGCGCTCGACGAGGCGCTGCGCGTCGGCCTGGCCCGGCACTACCCGGAGCTGCGTGACTTCGAACTGGCCGACTACAAGGTCCGGATCCTGGAGGGCAGCCACGGCACCGGCGCGGTCACCCGGGTCCTGGTGGAGACGTCCGACGGGGCCGGCCGGGACTGGACCACGGTGGGCGTGCATCCCAACGTGGTGGAGGCGAGCTGGCACGCGCTTGTCGACGCCCTCACGTACGGGCTGGACCGGGCGCGGGTCTGAGCTGCGGCGAGCGGTCGTTAAGGGGGGCCCCTTTTACAACGCGAGGCGTTAAGAAGGGGCCCTTCCTTACCGCTCGGCCGGGAGGCGGAGGTCGGCGAGCACGGCGCGGTGGTCGCTGTCGGGGATCGCGTGCACGGAGACGGCCCGCACGGCGATCCGCCGGTCCACAAGCACGTGGTCGATGGTCACCGGTGGAATGGGGTCGCCGTCGTACGGCCCCCACGTACCGGTGAGCCCGGCACCCGCGGCGTCGGCCGCGTCGACGTACCCGGTGTCGAGCAGGGCCCGCAGCGGCGCGTGGTCGAGGGTGGCGTTGAAATCCCCGGCCAGGATGCTCAACTGGCCGTCCGGAGTGGCCGGCGGCTGGGCCGCCAGATCCGCGCGCCAGTGGCCGACCTGGTCCAGGGCGTACGGCGCCGAGGGGTGCGCCGACTCGACCCGGACCGGCGGCGCGCCGGGCACGGCGACGGTTCCGTACGCCTGGTCGAAGCCCCAGCCGCCCCGGTTGTGCCGGACCCCGCCCGAGCTGATCGGGTGACGTGCGTACAGTCCGGAGCCGACCGTGCCGTCGGCCGGGTGCAGTTCGCGGTGGGGGAGCAGCCGGTCGAGGCCCAGCCGGTCCAGCTCGGCCGCGATCTGCGGGGTGAACTCCTGCACGGTGAGCACGTCCACCCGGTGCCGCCGGACCAGGTCGACCAGGACCCGCGCGTCGGCGGTGCCGGCGAGCAGGTTGGCGGTCAGCAGCCGGGCCGCCGGGCCGTCGACGGGCGGAGCCGCCGAGCCGAATGCCCGTGGCACCACCACGGCGAGCAGCGCCACGGTCGTCGCGGCCGCGACCACCGCCGGCCACCGGCGCCGCAGCCCGAGCGCCAGCACCAGGGGGAGCAGGCTGCCCGCCGCCACGTACGGGGTGAACGCCAGCAGCTGCACGAGCGGCCCCCGGTCGAACCCGAGCAGCCGGACGAGCGCCCACGCGGCGGCCGGCGCGACGACCAGCCAGCAGCCGGCCGTGGCGGCCCGTCGCCGGCCCGCCCCGCTTGTCACGAGCACGGCAGAAGCTTAGCGGAGCGGCGGCCGGAAGTGATTCGTGAATGCGGAAGGGCTCGCATTTCACAATTGATTCCGGCCGCCCGTGAAGTGTGATCGACTATTGACGCCCGGCTTTTTATGATGCTACTTTCCACCTGGTTGGGACACCAAAACTCTACGTAGTAATCCCAGCTCGCAGGCGGTCAGAAGCGTTGAGCGGTCCACATTCGCGGTGCGCTCGGAAAGCTTGGTTCCGTAGCGAATGACGGTCGCCCGTACTGGCTGAAAAATTGTCAGCAGAACCGTCCCGCAATCCGGGTCGGTCGGAAGTCCACGGTCCAAAAAGGGAGCCTCGTCATGACCTCGATCCTCAGACGCAAGGCCGCGACGGTCGCCTTCGTCGTCCTGGCCCTCACCCTCGCCGGCGGCGGAATGGCCGTCGCGAAGCCGATCGCCCAGTCGCCCACCGAGGCGGTCCAGGCGGAACGGCAGCCGCGGGGCAACACGCAGCCGCCGGTGACCGCCGCGGAGCGGGTCGCGGCGCGGGCCGCCCTCGCCAAGGGCGAGGCCGGCATCGCCGCCGTGGGCACCCTGTACGCGGTCGTGGTCGAGCAGAACGCGGTGACCGGCGTGTGGCAGGTCACCCGCTCGTCCCACCCGGGCGTCACCGTCACCCAGGTCGGCGTCGGCTGGTACTCGGTGAACTTCCCGGTCAACGTCTCGACCGCCGTCTACCACGCCACGCTCGGCACGACCAACGCCTACCTCGTGCCGCCGACCGGCGAGGTCGCCGTGGCGCCCCGGCGTGACCTCGTCAACTCGGTCTTCGTGGCCACCCGCAATTCCGGAGGCGGCGCGCGGAGCCTGCCGTTCCACCTGGTGGTCCACCAGATCGTCTGACGAGCCCCCGCCCGACCGGCCCCCGGTGCCCCCGCCGCCCGGGGGCCGGTCCCCGGCCCGCACCGCCTGGGCGGCTTGTCCCGCTCCGAGCCGCGATCGTGCTGATTGGGCCTGCTCCGTGCGGTAATTCCGACGTTTGTCCGACCGCCGGCCCGGGAAGCAAGCACCGTGACGGACATCTCGGACACCCTGGCCAGCGTGCCCACCACGGTCGATCCCGACGCGACCGGCGACGAGCTGCAACAGACCCTCGCCGAGGTCAGACGCGTGATCGTCGGGCAGGACCGGCTCGTCGAGCGCCTGCTCACCGCTCTGCTCGCCAACGGCCACTGCCTCCTGGAGGGGGTGCCCGGCGTCGCCAAGACGCTTGCCGCGCAGACCCTCGCCACCGTCGTCGGCGGCAGCTTCTCCCGGATCCAGTTCACCCCCGACCTGGTCCCGTCCGACATCGTCGGCACCCGCATCTACCGCGCGTCCCGGGAGGCCTTCGACATCGAGCTCGGCCCGGTCATGGCCAACCTGGTCCTCGCCGACGAGATCAACCGGGCCCCGGCGAAGGTGCAGTCCGCCCTGCTCGAGGCCATGGCCGAACGGCAGGTGTCCATCGGCGGACGGAGCTGGGACGTACCGGCGCCGTTCCTGGTGCTGGCCACGCAGAACCCGATCGAGTCGGAGGGCGTCTACCAGCTACCGGAGGCCCAGCGCGACCGGTTCCTGATGAAGGTCGTCGTCGACTACCCGAGCGACGCCGACGAACTCGCCATCCTCTACCGGATGAGCGCCGACCGGCCGACCCCCCACCGGGTGCTCGACCCGCAACGGCTCCTCGACCTGCAGGCCCGGGCGTCCCGCGTCTTCGTGCACCACGCGCTCGCCGAGTACGTGGTCCGGCTCATCCTGTCCACGCGCGATCCCGGCCGGTTCGGTGTGCCCGACGTCGCGCCGCTGCTCGCGTACGGGGCGAGCCCGCGCGCCACGCTCGGGCTGGTCGCCGCCGCCCGGGCCCAGGCGCTGCTGCGCGGCCGGGAGTACGTGCTGCCCGAGGACGTCCGTGAGCTGGCGGTGGACGTGCTCGCCCACCGACTGGTGCTCTCCTTCGACGCGGTCGCCGACGGCGTGTCCGCCGAGTCGGTGGTCCGGCGTCTGGTCGACGCCGTTCCACCACCCCGGGTCGCCTCCGGTCAGCCCGAGCAAGCAGCCGACCTGGCGGCGGCATGAGGCGGTGGGGGAGGAACGCGGCGGTCGTGCCGCCGGATCCCGGCCTCGCCGACCTCGCCGGGGACCGGCGGCTGCGCCGGCTGGAACTGGCTGTGACGCGCCGGCTCGACGGCCTCCTGCAGGGCCAGTACCAGGGGTTGCTGCCCGGGCCGGGCAGCGAGCCGGCGGGCAGCCGCGAGTACCGGCCGGGGGAGGACGAGATCCGGCGGATGGACTGGGCGGTCACCGCCCGGACGACGGTGCCGCACGTCCGTGAGGTCGACGCCGACCGGGAACTGACCACGTGGCTGCTGGTCGACGCCAGCCCCAGCATGGAGTACGGCACGGCCGAGCTGGACAAGCGGGAACTCGCGGTGGCCGCCGTCGCGGCGGTCGGCTTCCTCACCGCCGGCGTGGGCAACCGCCTCGGCGCGCAGGTGCTCACCCCGACCGGGCTGCGCCGGTTCCCGCCCGGCAGCGGTCGTTCCCACCTGTTCGGTCTGCTCCGGACGCTGCTGGCGGCTCCGCGCCACGGGGCGTACGACGAGGACACCGCGCCGCTCGCCCCGCCCGACCTGGCCGAGGCGCTGGCCGCCGTGCACCGCGTCGCCACCCGCCGCGGGCTCGTCGTGGTGGTCTCGGACTTCCTCGACGGGCTCCCCGACGACCCGGGACGGGCCGCACCCTGGGAGCGGGCGCTGCGCCGGCTCGCCGTCCGCCATCAGGTGCTCGCGGTGGAGGTGACCGACCCGCGCGAGTGGGACCTGCCGGACGTCGGCCTGGTCACCCTTGTGGACCCGGAGAGCGGCCGGCGGCGCGAGGTCTGGACCGGCGACGTGCGGTTGCGGGAGCGGTACGCGGCCGCCGCAACGGCCCAGCGCGACCAGGTGCGCCAGGTGTTGCGGCGCAGCGGGGCGGCGCACCTGCCGCTGCGTACCGACCGGGACTGGGCCGCGGACATCGTGCGGCACGTCCACCAACAGCGCCGGCTGGCCGCCGCGCCGTCCGGGGCGGCCCGGGGAGGTGCCGCGTGATCTGGCTCTCGCCCGCCCGTCTGTGGCTGCTGCTCGGCGTTCTCGCCCTGGCTGCCGGCTACGTCCTGCTGCAGCGCCGCCGCAGCCGGTACGCGGTGCGCTTCACCAACCTGCGGCTGCTCGACCGGGTGGCTCCGCAGCGACCGGCCTGGCGGCGGCACGTGCCCGCCGGGCTGTTCCTCGCCATGCTGGCGTTGCTGGTGGTCGGGTTCGCCCGGCCGACGGCCGAGGTGCGGGTGCCCCGGGAACGGGCCACCGTGATGGTGGCCGTGGACGTCTCCACGTCGATGCTCGCCGGGGACGTGGAACCGGACCGGCTCACCGCCGCCAAGGACGCCGCCCGTCGCTTCGTCGACGGGCTGCCCGACGAGTTCAACGTCGGCCTGGTCGCGTTCGCCGGCAGCGCGGCGGTGCTGGTGCCGCCGGGTACCGACCGCGAGGCGTTGCACGACGGAATTGACCGGCTGGTCGAGGGCGCGACCGGGGTGCAGGGCACCGCGATCGGGGAGGCGATCAGCACGTCTCTCGGTGCGGTGCTGGCCCTCGACGGCGAGGCGGCGAAGGACCCGCCGCCGGCCCGGATCGTCCTGCTCTCCGACGGCGCCAACACCTCCGGCATGGACCCGATGGAGGCGGCGACCGACGCGGTGGCGATGGAGGTGCCGGTTCACACAATCGCCTTCGGCACCGCCTCCGGGTACGTGGACCGCGGCGGCCGGCCGATCCAGGTGCCGGTGGACGGGCAGACGCTCGACGCGGTCGCCCGGGAGACCGGCGGCCAGTTCCACGAAGCGGGCAGCGCCAAGGAGTTGCGCGCGGTGTACGAGGACATCGGCAGCTCGGTGGGTTACCGCACCGAGCGGCAGGACGTCGCGGCCCGGTTCATCGGCCTCGGTCTGGTGTTCGCGATGGGAGCGGCGGCCGGCTCGATGCGCTGGTTCTCCCGCCTGCCCTGATCCCGACCCGGACCCCGACCGCGGGGCCGGCCGGGATGCGGCCCGATCGACACGTGAGGAGCGTACGCATGGCAGTGCAGACCGGGCTCGGCGAGCCGCGCGGCCCGTGGTTCATCTCGCCCGAGCTGGGGCCGGACGGGCGGCCCCGCTGGGACGCGCCCGGCGCCGACCGGGAGGGTGCCGGACGCCGCTGGCACAACCGGCTGCTGGCCGGGCTGGCCGTCGTCGCCATCTCCAGCGCCTCCGGCGCCGCGGCGGGTGGCCTGGTGGCGAGCCGGGACGGTACCCCCGGACCGGCGGCGGCCTCGGCGGCGCCGGTGCCGGCCGAGCTGGTGACCGCCGCCGAGAAGACCGTTCCGGGTGTGGTGTCGGTGCTGGTGGGCGGTGCCGGCGGCGCCGCGGCGACCGGCTCCGGTTTCGCCGTCGACGACCAGCAGCACATCATCACCAACGACCACATCCTGGCGAAGGGCCGGAGCGGTTCGGTGACCGTGGAGCTGCCGGACGGGCGGCGGTTCGCCGCGGAGGTGGTCGGCCGGGAGCCCCGCAGCGATCTCGCCGTACTGCGGGTGCCGCCGTCGGCCGGCCTGTCGGCGTTGCCGCTGGCGAAGCCCGGGTCCACGCGGGTCGGCGAGCCGGTCCTGGCGGTGGGGTCGCCGCTCGGCCTCGCCGGCACCGTCACCGCCGGCATCGTGAGCGCTCTGGACCGGCAGGTGCGGCTTGGCGACAACCGGCACACGGCGGTCCAGACGGACGCCTCGATCAACCCGGGCAACTCCGGTGGCCCGCTGGTGAACGCCCGGGGCGAGGTCGTCGGCGTGAACACGGCGATCGCCACCATCGACGGGAACGGGTCGATCGGCATCGGCTTCGCCATCCCGATCGAGCAGGTCCAGCAGACCGCGGACACGATCATCGGCAAGGGCGGCTGAACTACCGACAGTGACTGACCGATTACGCAGGGAACGGGGTATGTGTCGGATTTCAGCGGAGGCATGATCGGGGCATGGAAATATTACGCTGAGTATGCATACTCGGCGGGGTGGAGCGTCCTCTCGTCGTGGTCCTCCTCCTGGTGGGCCTGGTCATCGGAACCGGTGTGGGGTCCTCGTACGCCCGAGCGCGGCGCGGGTGGAAGGACTACCAGACCGTGAAGAAGAGCGTGCCCGGAGCGCGCCGCACCGCGTGGCTGCTGATCCGGCTGGTCACCACCAAGGTGGGCGTGATCGCCCTGTTACTGGTCGGCGCCGTCGCGTACGCCGCCGTGGGCTCCGACGGCGAACCGGAGCGGGCCGGCCCGAGCCCGTCGGCGACGACCCCGGCCCCTCGCTGACTCCCCGCGCCGGCCGGTGGTCCCCGCAGGTTCGGGGAAACTGCTGCCTCCGCTGCTTCCGAGGCCGCACTTTCCCCGAAACTGCTTGCCTCCTGAGCCGCCGCCGGCCCCGGACGTTAGCCTCAGGGCATGGACGGTGGGTTGCGGGTGACCGACCGGTGGGTCGTCCCCGACGCCGAACTCCGGGAGCGGTTCTCCCGGTCGTCGGGCCCCGGCGGGCAGGGCGTCAACACGACCGACTCGCGGGTGGAGCTGAGCTTCGACCTGGCCGCCTCCCCCGGGATCCCGGACCGGCTCCGGGCCCGGGCCCTGGACCGCCTCGCCGGACGGCTCGTCGACGGGGTGCTGACCGTGACCGCCAGTGAGCACCGGGCGCAGCTCGCCAACCGCGAGGCGGCCCGGGAACGCCTGGCCGTGCTGCTCCGCGAGGCGATCGCCCCACCGCCCAAGCCCCGCCGCGCGACCCGGCCCTCCCGGGCGGCCAAGGAACGCCGCCTGGCCGAGAAGAAGCGACAGTCCCAGCGCAAGCGCGACCGCCGCGTCGACGGCGACTGACCGGCCCGCCGTGCACCCGCCCTACGGCAGGGCGTCGAGCAACCGCGCGCGCAACGCGGCGGCCCGCTCCGCGAAGCCACGCTGCGCGGTCGCGTACTCCGCCCGGCCCTCCGGGGTCTCCACCCGCACCGGCGGGTAGCCCAGGTCGGCGAGGTCGTAGGGGCTGGCCCGCATGTCCAGCGTGCGGATCTCTCTCGCCAGCTCGAAGCAGTCCGCCACGAGCTCGGACGCGACGAGCGGGGAGAGCTTGTACGACCACTTGTAAAGATCCATGTTGGCGTGCAGGCAGCCCGGCTGCTCCAGGTCGTGCTGGCCCTCACGGGTCGGGTTGAGGACGTTCAACGGCCGGGCCGGCGCGGTGAAGAACCGGTACGCGTCGAAGTGGCTGCACCGCACGCCGCGCTCCGCGACGACCGCGGCCGTGCGCTCCGGGCTCAGGCGCAGCGGCCAGGCGTTGTGCCGGACCTCCTCCTGGGTCTGCCGGTAGACCATCGCCCACTCGTGCATGCCGAAGCACCCGAACTGCGCCGGCCGGCCCGCCGTCGCCGCCAGCAGCCGCCGGATCCAGGCGATGGACTCGGCGCGCCGGGCGCGTACCCCCTCGGTGTCGAGGGTGACCCGGGCGGCGCCGGCACGGTAGTCCCGCCCGAACCCGGCCGGATCCGCGCCGCGCAGCACCACCCCGGCGCCCGGGTGCCAGCGGCGCAACTGCGCCGGCCGGTACGAGTAGTAGGTGAAGAGGAAATCCTCCACCGGGTGCTTCTCGCCGCGCCGGCGGCGCGCCAGGTGCGGGGCGAGCCAGCTGTCCACCCGCTGCTCGTGCGCCTGCCGCCGGGCCCGCCAGACCTCCGGATCGAGCACGGTCGTCGGTGGGGCGAGGGCGGCGGTCACGCCCCAAGGGTACGACCGCCGCCCGCGCGCCCGGTCAGGGCACGTCCACCCGTACGCCGGCGGAGAAGACCCCGCTGCGCAGCTCGAGCTGGGTCGGTGGCTCCTTGCCGTGCACCGTGAAGACCAGCGGCAGCACCATCCGGCTGCCGCCCGCCATCGGCTGCGCGAACACGTCCCGTCCCTGGTTCGCCCGCCGGGTCGCCTGCTCGTCGGTGCTGACGAAGTTGCCGTCGGCGAGGTACGCGCGCTGGAGGCGTCCGTGCCAGCTCTGCTGCTCCGGCGTGAGGTTGCGCACCCCGACGGTCGCCGCGCACTGCCGCGCGCCCCGGCCCGGCTCGCACGCCACGCGGTACACGGTGAACTCGAACGCCGCCTCGCGCAGCGGCTCACCGACACCGCCGATGACCCCGCCGCCGACCCAGGCGCCACTGGTGGGCCGGGAGTCGGTGTCGACACCGGCGACCTTGCGGGTGGCCGTCCAGGCGGCCGTGCCCACCGTGCTGGCCAGCACCACCACGGCGACCGGAACGATCAGCCAGGTCGAGGGCCGGCGGCGGCGTGGCGGGACCCCGGGTACCGCGGGTCGCGGGTAGAGGGTGCCCCGGCCACCCGGGTCGGCGGCCAGCGGACGGGGCCGGCGCCGGTGCCGCCAGGCCCAGAGGCCGCCGGCCGCGATCGCGGCGACCCCGCCGAGGCCGGCCAGCAGGGCGGCCGGTCGCCGCCACACCGGCGGCTCCTCCGCCCGGGCGGTGGGTGCGGCGGCGGCCTGCCAGGTCGCCGTCGCACAGTCGTACGGGCGGTCGCCGTCGGTGGCGAAGGCGCAGGCGGGTGCGGTCAGCGGCCGCCCGGGCGCGGCGGTGATCGCGGTACCCAGGGTGGTGGTGCTGCGGGCCGGCAGCCGCAGGTTCCACGTCACCTCGGTCACGTCCTGGCCCCCGGCGCGGCTGGCCCGGCCACCATCGGTGATCGCGGTCGGCGACGTACCCGGGGGCAGCTCCTGGCGGACGGTGGTGGACACCGGCCGGTTGCCGTCGTTGCGGACCTGGATCCGGTACCGGGGCGCGGGCGTGTTCTCCGGCGCGACCCGTACCGAGACCGGTGGCTTCGGCGGCGGGACGGCCGCCCGGGTCGGGGTCGGCAGCGCCGGCGGCGCCGCCGGCCGGCCCGGCTCCTCGCTCGCCCCGGCGGACGGTCCCGGGGTGGCCGCCGGCGCTGCCGCCAGGTGCGGCGCGGGCGCCGGATGACGCGCGGCGACCGGCCGGGCGCCGGCCGCCGGGTTCCCGGCAGGTGGCTGCGCGACGGCCGGCTGGGTGGCGGCCGGTGGCTGCGCGGCGGCCGGGTCGGGCGCCGCCGTGGGCAGCGCCGGCACGGCGGCGAGGACGCCGAGGCAGTGGACGAGCACTGCGAGGGCTCTGTGGTGTCGTGTCGATGCAGGCATACGAACGAACCTCCGGAGCCGACGCTAGGTGCGGCGTCACGCCGAGCGGGTACGAAGTGGCGAATCCCGCCCCGCCGGAGCGGTGATGGCGTAGAGTGCCGACTCCCCGGTACGCCGGCGGCGCCGTCTCGGGGTACCGCGCGGCGCGGCGTCCGGCCAGCGGTCGTGCTCCGCCGGTCCGGGGATAGATTGGCCGGGTGCGTATCGCTCGTTTCGCTCATGCCAAGGGAATGTCGTTCGGGGTCGTCGAGGGGGAGCTGGCGGCGGGCCCGCAGGGCCTGACCATCGCCGAGATCGAGGGGCACCCGTTCGGGCAGATCTCGTTCTCCGGCGCGCGCTGGGCCCTGTCCGACGTCCGTCTGCTCTCGCCGATCCTGCCCAGCAAGGTGGTCTGCGTCGGCCGCAACTACGCCGAGCACGCCGCCGAACACGGCAGCGAGGTGCCGAAGGAGCCGCTGCTCTTTCTCAAGCCGTCCACCTCGGTGATCGGGCCGCGGGACGCGATCCGGCTGCCGGTCTTCTCGAAGCAGGTCGAGCACGAGGCCGAGCTCGCCGTGGTGATCGGCGCGCCCGGCGCCCGCCGTGCCGACCGGGCCGCCGCGGAACGCGCCGTCTTCGGCTACACCTGCGCGAACGACGTCACCGCACGGGACCTGCAGCGGGCGGACGGGCAGTGGACCCGGGCCAAGGGCTTCGACTCGTTCTGCCCCATCGGCCCCTGGATCACCACCGGTCTCGACGTCACCGACCTGGAGGTCCGGTGCGAGGTGGGTCGCGGCCCGGACGAGATGGAGGTCCGACAGCTCGGGCGTACCCGGGACATGGTGTTCGACGTGCCGGCCCTGGTGTCGTACGTCTCTCACGTGATGACGCTGCTTCCCGGTGACGTCATCCTGACCGGCACGCCGGCCGGGGTTAGCCCGCTCGTGGACGGGGATACGGTCACCGTGCGGATCGAGGGGATCGGCGAGCTGACCAACCCGGTCGTGCCGGTGGCCTGATCCTCCTCGCGTGGCCCGTATCCGCAGCTCACCGGCGGTGTGCGGGGCTCGATTTGGCCTCGTGGCGCAGGGAAGGTATGGTTTGTACCCGGTGCCGCGAGGTGCCGATGGGGTATGGGGTAATTGGCAGCCCGACTGATTCTGGTTCAGTTAGTCTAGGTTCGAGTCCTGGTACCCCAGCGCAGTCGCGATTCGACGAGAATCGCGGTCGCTGGATTCTGACGGAGGTCCGTTCCTCTGATAGAGTCCGCCTTCCCGTCCGCGAGGGCGGGAGCAGCAGGTTCTGGCCCCGTCGTCTAGCGGCCCAGGACGCCGCCCTCTCAAGGCGGTAGCGCCGGTTCGAATCCGGTCGGGGCTACAGCACTGACAGCCCGTCCCACAGGTTGGGGCGGGCTTCGTCGTTTTCGTGGCCGGCCGGGTCACCCGTGGTGGGCCCTGCCGACGGCGTCGGGGCCACGCACCCCCGCGTTGGCCCGCCGGTCCGGTGCCGCTAGACTACTGCCGCACCGCCCGACCGGGCGGTGTAGCAGGAAAGTTCCTGGCCCCGTCGTCTAGCGGCCCAGGACGCCGCCCTCTCAAGGCGGTAGCGCCGGTTCGAATCCGGTCGGGGCTACAACCCGAGTGGGCCCCTCTCGCGCCGCGAGAGGGGCCCACTTTTCACATCCGGGATCGGGGCGAGCCGGCGGGGTCACAGGCCGCTGAGGCGCTGACCGGCCCGCACCACCGCCATGGCGTGGCGCTCGCCCGGGCGGCGGCCCAGGCGCTCGATCGGGCCGCTGATGCTGATCGCCGCGATCACGCGACCGGTGCGGTCACGGATGGGTGCCGAGACGCTCGCCACTCCGGCCTCCCGCTCGGCCACGCTCTGCGACCAGCCGCGCCGGCGGACCTCCGCCAGGGTGCGGCCGGTGAACTTGGACCGGGGCAGCAGGGGCATGACCGCCTCCGGCGGCTCCCAGGCGAGCAGGATCTGCGCCGCGGAGCCGGCCGTCATGGGCAGCACCGACCCGACCGGCACCGTGTCGCGCAGCCCGCTGGCCCGCTCGGCGGCGGCCACACAGATGCGCTCGTCGGCGCGGCGCAGGTAGAGCTGCGCGCTCTCGCCGGTGGCGTCGCGGAGGGCGGCGAGCAGCGGCTCGGCCGCGGTCAGGAGCACGTCGGGGGCCGCGTTCGCCAGTTCGCCCAGTCGCGGGCCGGGACGCCACCGACCCTGCGTGTCGCGTACCAGCATCCGGTGGATCTCCAGTGCCTGTGCCAGCCGGTGCGCCGTTGCCCGGGGCAGCTTCGTGCGTTCAACGAGTTCGGCCAGGCTGGCGCCGTCGACGCAGGCGGCCAGGATGACCACCGCCTTGTCGAGAACGCCGACACCGCTCATACTGTGTCCCACAAGCCGAAACATACCTCCCAGAATTTAGGAAGTCCAGATGGTGGGAGTCACTCCTGAACCGAGGACCCTGGCCGAGAAGGTCTGGGACGCGCACGTCGTACGGTCCGCCGCGGGCGAGCCCGATCTGCTCTTCATCGACCTGCACCTGCTGCACGAGGTGACGAGCCCCCAGGCGTTCGACGGGCTGCGCCTCGCCGGCCGCCGGGTCCGCCGCACCGACCTGACGATCGCGACCGAGGACCACAACACCCCGACCGGGTACGCCGACCCGTCGTTCCGGTCCCGCCGCGGCGACCTCCTCACCATCGCCGACCCGACCTCGCGTACGCAGATCGAGACGCTGCGCCGCAACTGCGCCGAGTTCGGTGTGAAGCTGCACCCGCTGGGTGACGAGAACCAGGGCATCGTGCACGTCATCGGCCCGCAGTTGGGCCTCACCCAGCCCGGCATGACGATCGTCTGCGGCGACTCGCACACGGCCACCCACGGCGCGTTCGGTGCCCTGGCGTTCGGCATCGGCACCAGCGAGGTCGAGCACGTGCTCGCCACCCAGACGCTGCCGCAGGCGCGGCCGAGGACGATGGCGGTGAACGTCGTCGGCGACCTGGCCCCGGGCGTCACCGCCAAGGACCTGGTGCTCGCGCTGATCGCCCAGGTGGGGACCGGCGGCGGGCGCGGCCACATCGTCGAGTACCGCGGCGAGGCGATCCGGAACCTCTCCATGGAGGGCCGGATGACCATCGCCAACATGTCCATCGAGTGGGGCGCCAAGGCCGGCATGATCGCCCCGGACGAGACCACCTTCGCTTACCTCAAGGGGCGACCCAACGCCCCGACCGGCGCCGACTGGGACGCGGCGCTCGCGTACTGGCGGACCCTGCCCACCGACGAGGGCGCGACCTTCGACTCCACGGTGACGCTCGACGCCAGCCGGATCACGCCGTTCGTGACCTGGGGCACCAACCCGGGCCAGGGTGCCCCGCTGGACGCGTCCGTACCGGACCCGGAGGAGTTCGTCACCGAGCCGGAGCGGGCCGCCGCGCGCCGGGCGCTGGAGTACATGGACCTCGCCCCCGGCACCCCGCTGCGTGACCTGGCGGTCGACGTGGTCTTCGTCGGCTCCTGCACCAACGGGCGGATCGAGGACCTGCGGGCCGCCGCCGACGTGCTGCGCGGGCACCGGGTGGCCGATGGCGTACGGATGCTTGTGGTGCCCGGCTCCGCCGCCGTCCGGGAGGTCGCCGAGGCCGAAGGACT
Source organism: Micromonospora sp. NPDC126480 (assembly GCF_040302465.1). NCBI lineage: Bacteria > Bacillati > Actinomycetota > Actinomycetes > Micromonosporales > Micromonosporaceae > Micromonospora > Micromonospora sp. NPDC126480. The sequence goes on along the minus strand of NZ_JBEORU010000003.1, from coordinate 198,642 downwards.
GGACAAGATCTTCACCGACGCCGGCGCCGAGTGGCGCTTCGCGGGCTGCTCGATGTGCCTGGGCATGAACCCGGACACGCTCTCCCCCGGGCAGCGCGCCGCCTCGACGTCCAACCGCAACTTCGAGGGCCGCCAGGGCCGGGGTGGACGTACCCACCTGGTCTCCCCGCCGGTCGCCGCCGCCAGCGCGGTGGCGGGCCGGCTGGCCGCTCCCGCCGACCTGTAGAAGGGGACACCGCTGATGGAGAGGTTCACCACCCACACCGGCACGGCCGTGCCGCTGCGCCGTTCCAATGTGGACACAGATCAGATCATTCCCGCCGTGTACCTCAAGCGGGTGACCCGAACGGGTTTCGCGGACGGCTTGTTCAGCGCGTGGCGGGAGGACCCGGAATTCGTCCTCAACGATCATTCCTATTCAGGGGCGTCGATTCTCGTGGCCGGGCCGGAGTTCGGCACCGGCTCGTCCCGGGAGCACGCCGTGTGGGCCCTGCGGGACTGGGGGTTCCGGGCGGTCATCGCCCCGCGTTTCGGTGACATCTTCCGGGGCAACGCCCTCAAGGAGGGTCTGCTGCCGGTCGAGCTGGAATTGAAAGCCGTCGAGGAGATCTGGGCCCGCGTCGAGGCCGACCCGACCACTCCGGTCACCGTCGACCTGGCCGCCCGCCAGGTCCGCCTCGATGACGCAACCTGGTCGTTCCCCCTTGACGACTTCAGCCGCTGGCGGCTGATGGAGGGCTTGGACGACATTGGACTCACCCTCCGCCGCGAGGCCGAGATCAGCGACTTCGAGGCGTCCCGGCCGTCGTTCCTGCCGACCGTGGCATAGCCGAACACGCCGTACCCACACGGATTGTCGCCCCCGCCGGTCCCACCGGCGGGGGCGAATCCGTTGCGACACAAGGGCTTTTTTCCTCCGAATGTTTGTGTAGCGGCAGCACAGGGCATACCGTGCGCGCAGAATGGCTCGCGTCGAGTCAGTTGCACATTCGGGAGGAAGTCGTGAACAAGGCCGAGCTCATCGAGGCGCTCGCCGTTCGCCTGGGGGACCGGAAGACGGCGACGGCCGCTCTCGACGCGGTCCTCGCTGAGGTCCAGGCGGCGGTCACCAAGGGCGAGAAGGTGGCGATCACGGGATTCGGAGCGTTCGAGAAGCGCGTCCGAGGGGCCCGAACAGCGCGCAATCCGCGGACCGGAGAGACGGTGAAGGTCAAGAAGACCTCCGTCCCGACCTTCCGCGCCGGCGCCGGGTTCAAGGAGATGGTGGCCAGCGGCAAGGTGCCGAAGGCCACGGCGGCGGCGAAGAAGACCACCGCCGCCGCCGCGAAGGCGGCCGGAACGAAGGCGGCCGGAACGAAGGCGGCCGGTACGAAGGCCACCGGTGCCGCGGCCAAGAAGACCGCGGCGGCGAAGGCGACGAAGAGCACCGCGACCAAGACCGCCGCGGCGAAGAAGACCACGGCGAAGAAGACCACGACCAAGGCCGCACCGGCGAAGAAGAGCGCCGCGGCGAAGAAGACCGCGGCGAAGAAGACCACCGCCGCGGCCAGCAGGAGCGCGGCGGCCAAGAAGGCCCCTGCGAAGAAGACCGCCGCCAAGAAGACGGCGACACGGCGCTGATCCGGCCGTACGGAGGGCGTCCACCGACCCGGTGGGCGCCCTCCGTCGTACCCGGGTCGAATCGTCGACCGGGCCGCCCGCTTGGCGATTGACCGGGACCGCCCGCCTCCCGGACAATCGCCGGACGATCGGTCGGCGAAAGGCAGGCCGTGCGCAACCGCCACCTCACCACCGTCACCCTGGCCCTCGGGGTGCTCCTTCTGACCGACGTGCTGCGGGTCTTCCTGCCGGCGGTCATCACCATCTTCGGGCAGGCCGCGTCGACCCCGGCCGAGTTGCTCGGCGCGTTCGCGCTGGGCTGGTTCGTGCTCGCCCTCGGCGCGCCACCGCTGGTGCGCCGGCTCGGCGCCCGGTCGGTGGCGCTCGTCGCCGCCGTGGCGCTCGCCGTCCTCCGGCTCGCCGTCGTCGGCCAACCGGGCGGCGGGCTCCAGCTCTGGTTGGCCGCGGCCGGTCTGTTCGCCGGCCTGGTGTGGCTGGCCGCCGTCGCCGCCCGTACCGACCGGCCGGTGCCCGGCTGGGCCCTCGGGCTCGTGCTCGCGGCCGTCGTGCACACCGCGCTGGACACGTACCGTCCGGCCGGTGTCGGACCCTGGATCCAGTGGCTCGCCGCCGCCGTACCGGCCCTGCTCTTCGTGGCCCTGCACGTCCGGGCCGGACGGGCGCCGGCCGGCCCCGGCGGCGTACGCGGCTGGCTGCTGGCCGGGCCGGTGCTCCTGCTCGCCGGCATGGTCGCCCTGTCGCCGGCGGTGGCCCGGACGGCGTCGACCTTCCAGTTCGGGCTGCTGCGGGACGACGCCGACGGGGTGGCGACGGTTCCACTGGCCGGGGCCGCGCCCGTGGCGCTGTCCGCCGGCGGATTCCTGCTGGCCGCGCTCGCGCCACCACGGGGCACGGCGGGACGCTGGCTCGGGCCGGTGACGCTGCTCGCCGGCGCCGTGCTCTTCGCCGCCGGCCGTGGGGACCTGCTGCTGCCGGCCGTCCTGCTCACCGCGGTCGGCCTCGGTGGCTGCCTGGCGCTGGCCGGAGCGGCCGACGAGCGCGCCGCCGAGACCGGCGGGGACCGGAGCGTCCGCCGCGGGTACGCCGTCGTGGGCGGAATGCTCGTCTTCGCCGTCGCCGCGGTGCTCCACTACGCCGCCTACGACCTCGGCTACCCCAACGCCTTCGTACCGGTGGCGGTGGCGGTGCTGGTCGCCGGCACGGCGCTGGCCGGCGGGCCGCCGAGCGGTCGGGCCCGGCCGGCGCTGCCCCCGGTCCGCGTCGCCGCCGCCGCGACCGCGCTCGCGCTTGTCGCGGCGCTGGCCACCGACGAGCTGCTCGGGTCGACCAACCGGGACGGTCCGCCGGAACGGGTACGGGTGGTCGCCTACAACATCCGGATGGGCTTCGGGATGGACGGGCGGTTCGACCCGGACGCGCTGGCGCGGGTGGGCCGCGACGCCGACGTGGTGGTGCTGGGTGAGGTCGACCGGGGCTGGCTGCTCAACGGCGGCCACGACACCCTGGACCTGCTGGCCGAGCGGCTCGACATGCCGTACGTCTTCGCGCCGGCCGCCGACCCGCTGTGGGGCGACGCGGTGCTCAGCCGGTGGCCGCTGGAACGTACGCGCACCCGGCCGTTGCCGGCGGTGGGCGCGCCGACCGGGGCGCAGGTCCTGGGGACCACGCTCGACCTGGGCGCCGGTGTCCGGCTCGCGATCGTCGGGACGCACCTGCAGCCGCCACCGGGCCGGGAGCCGGTCGTGCAGGCCCGTGAGGTGACCGCGTTCGCCCTCGACTACGCGGACGGGCTGCCGCTGGTGGTCGCGGGGGACCTGAACACCGAGCCCGGCGCGGCCGCGTTCGCCGAGTTCACCCGGGCCGGTCTGGTCGACGCGCTGGCCTCCGCCCGCCCGCTGCCCACCAGCCCTTCGGACGAGCCACGCAACGAGATCGACCACGTCTTCGTCACGCCCGGCCTCACCGCCACGGACGTCGCCGCACCGCCCGGTACGGCCAGCGACCACCTTCCGGTCGCGGTGACCCTGACGCTGCCGTGAGCCGGCTGCGCCGGGGCGGCCAGTGTTAAGAAGGGGCCCCTGCTCTACCGCAGGCGTTAATAAGGGGCCCTTCCTTACAGGCGGTCGGTGGCGGTGAGGATTTCGCCGGAGAAGGCGAGCAGCCAGCCGCCGCCCTTCGGGGTGGTGAAGTCGTCCGCGCGGCCGGTGAGGCGCTCCAGCGCCCCCGGGATCACCGCGCCCTGGCTGCACACGGCCGCCGGTTCGCCGGCCGCGCCGAGCGCGGCGAGCCGTGCCGCCGCGGCCAGCACGCACTCGTCCCGATCCTGTCCCGGCCGGGGCTCGTCCAGGTCGCCGTCGACCTCGATCGGCAGGTCGAGCAGGGCCGCCGCCGGGTCGAGGGTCTGGACGCAGCGCCGCGCCGACGCGGAGCGCAGCCGTACCGGGCGGACCAGCGCCACAAGCGGCGCGAGCGCGTACGCCTGCGCCCAGCCCTCGGCGTCCAGCGGCCGGCCGCTGTCCGGACCGGACCAGGTGCCCCGCTTGCCGGCGTGCCCGTGCCGGACCAGGACCAGTGCCACCGTCACCGGGGGCAGGGCCGCGAAGGCGGCCAGCACCTCCGCGTCGTGCGGGTAGCTGACCAGCCGCACCGCCTCGTCGACGGCCACCCAGCGCACCTCGTCGACCTCGGTGCCAGGTTGGAAGCCGCCGTTGGCGACCGCACGCATCGACCAGTAGTCGACGACCTTCGGCCGGCCCTCGCTGCGGTAGCCGGCGCTCGGCAGGCGCACCTGCGGCACCGCCCGCACGTCGGTCTCCTCGGCCACCTCGCGTACGGCGGCGCGCAACGGGTGCTCGCCCGGCTCGAGCTTGCCCTTCGGCAGGGACCAGTCGCCGTACCGCGGTCGGTGCACCAGGCAGACCTCGGTGCCCTGCGGGCCCGGCCGCCAGACGACGCCACCGGCCGCGCGGATGCCCGCCGGGTCGCCGTCCCGCGCCGGGTCGCCGTCCGTCATCCCGTCAGCGTAGGCGGTCAGCCGGCCGTGCCGCCGACGCGCCGCAGCAGCAGCTCCTGGAGGTGCGCCAGGGGCGTCTCGCCGGTGCCGGACCGCCGGTGCCACGTGCCGTCCGCGGCCAGCTCGAAGGCGTCCACTTCGGGGCTGAACGCGGCGGTCAGCACATGGTCCAGCTCGGCCCGGGCCACCGGATCGCTCACCTGCACCAGCGCCTCGACCCGGCGGTCGAGGTTGCGGTGCATGAGGTCCGCCGAGCCCATCCAGAACTCGGCGTCGCCGTCGTTGCCGAACCGGAAGATCCGGGAGTGCTCCAGGAACCGGCCGAGGATCGAGCGGACCCGGATGTTCTCCGACAGCCCGGGCACCCCCGGGCGGAGCGTGCACATCCCGCGGATCAGCAGGTCCACGTGCACGCCGGCGCGGGAGGCGCGGTAGAGCGCGTCGGTGATCTCCTCGTCCACCAGCGCGTTCACCTTGATCTGCACCAGCCCCGGCACGCCCAGCCGGACGTGCGAGATCTCCCGCTCGATGCGCTCGATCAGGCCGCTGCGGATGCCCTGCGGCGCGACCAGCAGCCGCCGGAACGCGGTCTGCCGGCTGTAGCCGGTGAGCACGTTGAACAGGTCGGTCAGGTCGGCGCCGATCTCCGGGTCGGCGGTGAGCATGCCGAAGTCCTCGTACAGCCGGGCGGTCTTCGGGTGGTAGTTGCCGGTGCCGATGTGGCAGTACCGGCGGATCTGGTTGCCCTCCTGGCGGACCACGAGCGCGGTCTTGCAGTGGGTCTTGAGGCCCACCAGGCCGTAGACGACGTGGCAGCCCGCGCGCTCCAGCGTACGGGCCCAGCCGATGTTGGCGATCTCGTCGAACCGGGCCTTCAGCTCGACAAGCACCACCACCTGCTTGCCGGCGGCGGCCGCCTCGACCAGGGCGTCGACGATCGGGGAGTCGCCGCTGGTGCGGTAGAGGGTCTGCTTGATGGCCAGCACGTTCGGGTCGGCGGCCGCCTGCTCGATGAAACGCTGCACGCTCGTGGCGAACGAGTGGTACGGGTGGTGCACCAGCACGTCGCCGTCGCGCAGGGTGGCGAAGACACTCCGAGGCACCTCGCCCTCCGTGAGCCGCGGGTGGGTGGCCGGCACGAACGGCGGGTCCTTCAGGTCCGGCCGGTCGGCCTCGCCGTACAGCTGCCACAGGGCCGACAGGTCGAGCAGGCCCCGCACCCGCAGGACGTCCTGGGTGTCCATGTCCAGTTCCCGGACGAGCAGGTCGAGCATGTGCTCGGAGATGGAGGCGGCCACCTCCAGCCGCACCGGCGGGCCGAACCGGCGCCGGGCCAGCTCCCGCTCGAGGGCCTGGAGCAGGTCCTCGTCACGGTCCTCGTCGACCTCGACCTCGGCGTTGCGGGTCACCCGGAACAGGTGGCACTCCACCACCTGCATGCCGGAGAAGAGCTGGCCCAGGTGCACCGAGATCAGGTCCTCGACCGGCAGCACCCGTACGCCCGGCCGGTCCCGGTACACCCGGACGAACCGGGGCACGTTGTTGGGCACCTTGACCCGGGCGAACAGCTCCGCTCCGCCGTCGGGGTCGCGGACCGACACCGCCAGGTTCAGCGACCGCCCGGAGATGTACGGGAACGGGTGCGCCGGGTCGACGGCGAGCGGGGTGAGCACCGGGAAGATCTGCTCGCGGAAGTACGTGCGCAGCCGCTCGCGTTCGCGCTCGTCCAACTCGCCCCAGCCGAGGATCCGGATGTCCGCCTCCGCCAACGCCGGCAGCACGTCGTCGACGAAGCAGGCGGCGTGCCGGGTGACCAGCGCGGCGGTCCGTTCGGCGATCAGCTCGAGCTGGGTGCGCAGCGGTAGCCGGTCACCGCCGCGGACCGGCAGCCCGGCGGAGAGCCGGCGCTTGAGCCCGGCCACCCGCACCATGTAGAACTCGTCGAGGTTGCCGGCGAAGATGGCGAGGAACTTGGCCCGCTCCAGCAGCGGCGTGCGGGGGTCCTCGGCGAGCGCGAGGACCCGCGAGTTGAAGTCCAGCCAGGAGAGCTCCCGGTTGAGGAAACGGTCCTCGGGCAGCGGCTCGGCGGCGGGCGGCTCGTCATCGGCAGCGGCCGGAGCGGCCGGAGCGGCCGGCGACGCGGAGCGCGCGGACGCCGGGTCCAGCACCTCCTCCAGGCCGGCCGACGCGGCCGCGGCGTCGGTGCCGGCGGTGTCCGGGCGCGCGTCGGCCGTCTCGGTGGACCGTGCGGCGAGGAAGCGGCCGTCGTTGCCGCGGGGGCGGGTGCCGTTGCCGGACCCGGCGGGCCGGATGGCGGGCGGGTCAGCGGGGTCGCGAGGGGTGCTCACCCAGTCATCTTCACCCGGAGCGGGTTAACGCAAAATGAACTTGGCCGGGTCGTTCAGGCCATCGTCGGCAACGTCACGCGTACCACCGCGCCGGCCTCGTCGGTCTCGACGCGTAGCCGCTGGCCGAGGCGGAGCAGTCGGAGCCCGGAGGCGTCGAACGCCCGCGCCGGGAACGCCAGCTCCGTGCCGTCGTCGAGGAGGAGCACGCCGCTGCGGGTCGCCGCGTCGTAGGTGGCCACCGTGCCCTGCATGACGGGAACGCTACACCGGCCGGCCGGCGGTCGAGGCCCCCGCCTCGCACAGCGCGGCCGTGCGTGGACCCAGCCCCAGACGGGCCGCGGCGGCCAGGTCTTCGGCCGTGTCGACGTCGCGACGCAGGCTCGGCCCGGCGTCGGGCAGGGCCAGCGCCCCGCTGGCCGCGTGCGCCGCGGCCGAGCCGACGCCGAAGCGCGGATCCAGGGGTACGCCGGGCGGCGCCGCCAACAGCACGGTGCCGTCTCCCGGGGTGTCGGGGACGTACCGGCGTACCGGGTTCGGCCCGGTCCGGGCCGCCTCCAACGCCGCCGCCAGCTCGGCCGGGCGCAGCGCCGGCAGGTCGGCGGTGAGGCCGGCGACCCAGCCGCCGCCGACGGCGGCTGCGCCGTGCCGCAGGGCGGCGTTCAGCCCGGCGCCGGGATGGTCCGGCACCACCCGGGCGCCGGCGGCGGCGACCTCCGCCGCCACCCGCGGATCGTCGGTGACCACCAGCACCTCGGCGACGACCGGACAGGCGCGTACCGCGCCGACCGTGTCGGCCGCCAGCGCCAGAGCCAGCTCCTCATGGGGTACGCCCGGCAGCGCGCCGCGCAGCCGGCTCTTCGCGCCGCCCAGCCGCTTCACCGGCACCACCACGGTCCACACCTGGGTCACCCCGCCATCCTGCCAGCCGGGGCGGTACCCCTCGCTGGCCGGACCCGGGGCGAGCAGGCATGATTTCACCTCGCGGGTGTCCCCCGGGCAGGGTGGACCGGCGGGGGTCGTACGGCGGCAGGAGGAGGCGCGGTGGCGCGGCGCAGGATCGGGTTCTGGCCACGGGTCGCCGTGGTGCTGGTCAAGCCCGTGATGACCGGATGGACACGGCGCACCTGGCGCGGCACGGAGCACCTGCGGCATCCCGGCGGGATGATCCTGGTCCCGAACCACATCTCGCACGCCGACCCGCTGGTCGCCGCGCATTTCATCTACGACTCCGGGCGCTGGCCGCAGTTCCTCGGCAAGGCCAGCGTGTTCCGGGTGCCGCTGATCGGCTGGATCCTGCACCGCTGCCGGCAGATCCCGGTCGAGCGCGGCACGGTCGACGCGGTGAAGTCGCTGGACGCCCTGGTCGACGCGTTGGGCAAGGGCGGCGCGGTGGTGATCTATCCGGAGGGCACCACGACCCGGGAGCCCGCGCTGTGGCCGATGAAGGGCAAGACCGGCGCGGCCCGGCTCGCCCTCGCCACCGGCGCCCCGGTGGTCCCGGTGGCCATGTGGGGTCCGGAACGCCTGTTCGACCCGCGGAACAACCGGCTGAGCCTCCGCCCCCGGATCCCGGTGACCGTGGTCGCCGGGCCGCCGGTCGACCTGAGCCGGTGGACGGGCGCCACCCCGACGAAGGCGGTACTCGAGGAGATGACCGACGAGATCATGCTGCGGCTGCGGGACCTGCTGGCCGAGATCCGGCAGGAGAGCCCGCCCCCGCTGTGGGAGCGCCCCGGCCGCGCCCAGCGCCCCGGAGCCGCCGCGTGAGCGGGCAGGTGGCGGTGCTGGGGGCCGGCTCCTGGGGCACCGCCTTCGCCAAGATCCTCGCCGACGCCGGCCGGGACGTCACCGTCTGGGCCCGCCGGCAGCCGGTCGCGGACGTGATCCGGGCCGAGCACCGCAACCCCGAGTACCTGCCCGAACTGGTGCTCCCCGGGCGGGTCACCGCGACCGGGAACGCCGTGGAGGCCATCAAGGGGGCCGAGCTGGTGGTGCTCGCGGTGCCGTCGCAGACGCTGCGCGGCAACCTCGCCGAGTGGGCGCCGCACCTGCACCCCGACGCCACGCTGGTCTCCCTGATGAAGGGCATCGAGCTCGGTACGACCAAGCGGATGAGCGAGGTGATCGTGGAGACCGCCGACGTCGCGGCGGACCGGGTGGTGGTGGTCTCCGGTCCGAACCTCGCCCCCGAGATCGCCGCCGAGCAGCCGGCCGCCACGGTGGTCGCCTGCACCGACGTCGACCGGGCGACGCTCGTGCAGCGCGCGATCACCACGCCGTACTTCCGCCCGTACACGAACGACGATGTGATCGGCTGCGAGCTGGGCGGCGCGGTGAAGAACGTGATCGCTCTCGCGTACGGGATCGCGACCGCGATGGGTTTCGGCCACAACACGCGGGCCATGCTGGTCACCCGGGGACTGGCCGAGACCGCCCGGCTGGGCGTCGCGCTCGGCGCCGACCCGCTCACCTTCGCCGGCCTGGCCGGCATGGGAGACCTGGTGGCGTCCTGCTCCTCCCCGTCGGCCCGCAACCGCACCTTCGGGGAGCACCTCGGCCGGGGCGCGACCCTGGAGGAGGCCCGGATCGCCACCCGGCAGACCGCCGAGGGCGTCAAGAGCGCCCTGGCGATCCGTGACCTGGCGCGGGCGCACGGGGTGGAGATGCCGATCACCGAGCAGGTGGAGCTGGTCTGCCACGAGGGCGTGGACCCGCGTCGCGCCGTGCAGGCGCTGATGAGCCGTACGACGAAGCCGGAGTGAGTGACATGGCCGACGACCACGACGGCACCCGCTGCGTGCACGCCGGGCTGCCGCCCGCCGTGCCCGGGCAGCCCTTCCTGCCCGGCCCGGTCCTCGCCGCGCCGTACCACCTCGACCCGACGGCCGGGCCGACGGCGGCGCCCAACGGATACGGCCGCCCGGACAACCCCACCCGGCGACTGCTCGAGGCGGCGATCGCCGAGTTGGAGGCCGGCGACTGCCGCGTCTTCGCCAGCGGGCAGGCGGCGATCACCGGACTGCTGCTGACGGTGCTGCGCCCAGGAGACACCGTGGTGCTCCCCGCCGACGGCTACTACCCGCTGCGGGCCTTCGCCACGGACACCCTGGCCGGCATCGGGGTCCGGGTGCTCTTCGCGCCGACCGTCGGGCCGTACCCGGACTTCGACGGCGTACGCCTGGTGCTCGTGGAGACCCCGGCCAACCCAGGCCTGGACGTCGCCGACGTGGCGGCGCTGGCGGCCCGGGCGCGGGCGGCGGGTGCCCTGCTGGCGGTGGACAACACGACCGCGACACCGCTCGGCCAGCGCCCGCTGGACCTCGGGGCGGACGTGGTGGTGGCCTCCGGCACCAAAGCCCTCACCGGTCACTCAGACCTGCTGCTCGGGTACGTCGCCACCCGCTCGGCCCGGCTGCTGGAGGCGGTGACGGGATGGCGGAACATCGCCGGGGCGATCCCGGGCCCCTTCGACGCCTGGCTGGCACACCGGTCGCTGGCGACCCTGGACCTGCGCCTGGCCCGGCAGACCGCGAACGCCGAGGCGCTCGCCCGGCTGCTGGTCACGCGCCCGGACGTGACCGGCGTGCGCTGGCCCGGCCTGCCGGAGGATCCGGCGTACCCGGTGGCGTCGGTCCAGATGCGACGGATGCCCGGCGTGCTCTCGTTCGACCTCGGTGACGCCGACCGGGTCGCCCGGTTCCTCGGCGCGGCCCGGCTGGTGGCGGCGGCCACCTCGTTCGGTGGCCTGCACACGAGCGCCGACCGGCGGGCCCAGTGGGGCGACGACACGGCACCGGGCTTCCTCCGCTTCTCCTGCGGTGTCGAGGACACCGTCGACCTGGTGGCCGACGTCACCGCCGCGCTGGACGCCGGCCGCCGGTGACGGCGGCGGGGGACCGGGCGGCCCTGGTGGCCCGGCTGCGCGCCGCCGGCTGCGTGTACGCCGAGGACGAGGCCGAGCTGCTGCTGGCCGCCGCCGACCGCCCGGAGGCGCTCGCCGACCTGGTCGACCGCCGGGTGGCCGGGCAACCGCTGGAGCATCTGCTGGGCTGGGTCGAGTTCGGCGGGACCCGGGTCGCGGTGGCCCCCGGCGTCTTCGTGCCGCGGGCGCGCAGCCTGCTGCTTGTGAAAGCGGCGGTCGAGGTGGCCGGGCCGGAGCCGGCCGTGGCGGAGCTGTGCTGCGGCTGCGGGGCGCTCAGCGTCCTGCTCGTCGAGCGCCTCGCGCCCCGGTTCCTCGCCGCCGTGGACGTCGACCCGGCGGCGGTGGCGTGCGCCCGGCGCAACCTCGCCGGGCGCGGCGTGCCGGTGTTCGCCGGTGACCTGTTCGACCCACTGCCCGAGGCGTGGCGCGGCCGGCTTGATCTCGTGGTGGCTAACGCGCCGTACGTGCCGACGGACGCGGTCGGCCTGATGCCGCCGGAGGCGCGGCTGCACGAGGCGCGGGTGGCGCTCGACGGTGGCCCGGACGGGCTGGCCGTGCTACGCCGGGTCGCAGCCGGTGCGGCGCGCTGGTTGGCGCCCGGTGGGCACCTGGTGGTGGAGGCCGGCGAGAGTCAGGTGCCGGCACTGAGTGGTGCGCTCGTCGACGCCGGGCTGGAGCCCACGGTGCTCCGCGACGACGACCTGGACGCCGTGGCCCTGACCGCCCGCCGTCCCACCTGACCCACCCACCCCACCCCTCACCCACCCCCACCCCCCGCCCCCCGCCCCCGCCCCCGCCCCCCCACCCCCGCCCCCCACCCCCACGATCTTGCAGTTATGGCCCTCGTCTTGCGGCTTTTGTTGAATATGTCGGGGCAGAAAGTGCAAGATCACGGGAGAGGGGGTGGAGGGCCGCGGGAGGGTTGGGCGTGGCGGGGGGCTGGTAGGCGAACTAGCCTCACCACATCGTCTCGAGGGTGGGAGGGCGCGGTGGGCAGCGCAGGGGTGCCGGTGGTCGTCGGCCTGGACAACGGCGGCACCAGCAACAACGCCACCGTCCTCACTGTGGACGGGCAGTTCCTCGTCGACGGCCTGATGGAGACACCGAGCGAGGTGCAGGCGGGCCCGGAGGCGGCGATCGAGGCCCTCGCGCGCGCCTTCGACGGGGTGCTGGCGTCGACCGGCGTGCCGCGCGGTCTGGTCCGCGCCGTCGGGCTGGACACCCCCGGCCCGGCCAGCGCCGTCGGGGTCATCTCCTCGCGCGGCTCGACCAACTTCTCGCAGCCCGCCTGGCGGGGGTACGACGTGCGGGGTGCCCTGGAACGGCGGCTCGGCCTGCCGGTGGTGTACCTCAACGACGGCAACGCCGCGGCCCTCTACGCGCACCACACGTACTTCGGGGCCGACGCGATGCGTCGTTCCTCGGTCTCCGCGATCGTCGGCACCGGCCTCGGTGGCGGGCTGGTCGAGGGCGGCCGGGTGATCGCCGGGGCGGCCGGCATGGCCGGTGAGCTGGGGCACGTGCACCTGCCGCTCACCGGGCTGCTCGCACCCGGCCAACCCGAGCCGGTCTGCGCCTGCGGTTTCGTCGGGGACGCCGAGAGCATCGCGTCCCTGACCGGGATCGCGCGCAACCTGCTGCCCTACTGGCTGACCCGCTTCCCCGGGCACCCGCTGGCCGTGGAGCCGGCGCCGCGCGCCGCGAAGCTGGTGCGCGGGCTCGGCGAGCAGGGCGACCCGCTGGCCTTGGAGATCTTCACCCAGCAGGCGATGGCGATCGGGCGGCTGTTCACGCTCGCCGCCAACTTCACCGACCCGCACGCGTACTTCGTCGGGGGCGGCGTGGTGGAGGCGGCGCCGGCGTTCCGCGACTGGTTCCTCGGCACCGTCCGCGAGCACACGGTGCTGCGGGAGGAACAGGCCGCCGTGGCGGCGTTCGCCCTGGTGCCGGACCGGGACATGGCCGGCGCCCGGGGGGTGGCCCTCGCGGCGCTGGAGGCGCTGCGGGCCGAGCCCGCGCCGGAACCGCTTGTGAACGGCTGAGGCACGGGCCCGGCCCGGCGGGTCGGGCGGCGACGGGACCTGGTTGCCGACGCCCGACCGGTCCGTGGTCAGCCGCGGGGTGGCGCGGCGGCGAAGGCCGCCCAGGCGTCCGGCGCGAAGAGCAGCACCGGGCCGTCCGGGTCCTTCGAGTCGCGGACGCCCACCGTCCGGGGCGACGTCGCGATCTCGACGCACGCTCCCTCGTCGCCGCTGTGGCTGCTCTTGCGCCAACCGGCCCGGGCCAGCCCGGTGCTGATCGTCGGGGTCATCGTCCTACCGTCCCTTCGCGAGTTGCCGGAGCTGGTCGCGGCTGGCCGCCGGACTGAGGGCCACGCTCCGCAGATGCTCCATGATCTTGGTGCAGGTACGCAGGTCGCCCGGCCGGTCGAGGACCATCTGGCCGGCGACGGTCTCCACCGAGGCGATGATCGGGTCCTCGGGGTCGGCGAACTCCAGGATGTGCAGGGAGCCCCGGGTGCCCCGGTGGTAGCCGGCGGCCAGCGGGATCACCTGGACGGTGACGTTCGGCAGCTCGCCCATCTTCAGCAGGTGCTGCAGCTGGGCCTCCATCACCGTCCGGTCGCCGACGGGTCGCAGCAACGCACCCTCGTCGATGATGGCGTCGAAGATCGGCGGATCCGGCGCGGTGAGGCGCTGCTGCCGGTCGAGCCGGAACTGCACCCGCTGCTCGACCTCGTCGTCCGGCAGGGTGTGCGGGCCGCCCCGCATCACTCCGCGGACGTAGTCGGCGGTCTGGAGCAGGCCGGGGACCACCGAGGGCTCGAAGTTGGCGATGCCGGTCGCCTCGGCCTCCAGCGCGATGAAGTCGATGGTGCGCCGGTCGAGCAGGTACGAGTAGGACACCCACCAGCCGGGCTTGCGCGCGTCCTTGGCGAGCTGCACGGCCGCCGCCACCTCGTCCGGCGCGACGCCGTAGAGGGTGAGGAGGGCACGGACGGTCGCGGGGCTCACCAGCGTCTGCGCGTTCTCGTAGCGGGACAGCGTGCTGCGGGTGCTGTTGATCTCGTCCGCCGCAGCCTCCAGGGTGAGCCCGGCGGCCTCCCGGTGCTGACGCAGGGCGATGCCGAGCCGGCGGGCGCGGGCGGTCTTCGGAGCCATGCATCGATCCTCGCACATCTCCGGGAAGCTGTACATGAGAGAACGCGGTTGAGAGTTGCATTCACGGGCGTCTTGATGCCAATCTGTCATCAGGTCCTCACCGGCGGTTGTCGTGGCGACGGCGGCGGTGAGTGACCGGAGGGGATGGGGCGCGCGGCGATCGGGTTTCTCCCCCGTACCCGATCGCCGCGTGCCACGCCCGGTGGCCCGCCACCAGAAGGGACTCGACGTGCGTGCAGCCCAGCAGCTCCGAAACGAGCGCGCCAACGGCTCGGCGCTGACCCGGTTCCTGGTGGTCCTCACGGACGTGCGTGCCGACGACGGTGGCCGCGACGAGCGGACCAGCCCGGAGCGGCGGCGTCAGGTGGTGGGCGCGAGCAGTCGAGAGGCGGCCGACCGCATCGCGGGAGCGTTCATGGCGCTGGGCATGGTGCGGGCAGGCCGGCAGCGGGTCAAGGTCATCGCCATCGGCCGGCGGAACGCCCGCGGATAGACGACGGCCCGGCGGGCTGCCGGAGCCCGCCGGGCCGTCCCCAACGGGCCGCTCAGAGCAGCTTGCGCATCTTCAGGTACGCGACCAGGTCGTCGTAGACGCCGCCCTCGTTGGCGAACATCGCCACATTGCGGGCGGTCGCCATCCACGGCCGCGTCGACGGCCGCACCTCCTTCAGCGCCCGCTCCAGGTCGCGCTGCTCGATCATCCGCACCTCGCCGGTGCGCACCGAGTCCGCCATCGCGAACTCGGCGGCCGTCTCGCACAGGTGCGCCAGGTCCGCGCCGGAGAATTCCTCGGTGGCCGCGACCACCTTGCGCAGGTCGATGCCGGCGATCGGGCGCTCCCGCAGGTGGTACTCGAGGATGGACCGGCGCGCCTCGGCGTCCGGCGGCAGCACCAGCACCACCCGGTCGAGCCGCCCGGGGCGGCGCAGCGCCGGGTCCACGTCCCACGGTGTGTTTGTGGCCGCCAGCACGAACACGCCCTCGTTGCTGCCCTCCATGCCGTCCAGTTCGGCCAGCAACTGGTTGCCGAGCGTCCGCATCGAGCTCGAGCTGACCTGCGACCGCTTGTGCCCGAGCGCGTCGACCTCGTCGAGGAAGAGCACGCACGGGGCGTTGCGGCGGGCCGCCTGGAACAGCTCGTGCAGGTTGCGCTCCGAGTTGCCCATCCACATGTCCAGCACGTCCACGATCGACAGCGAGATGAACCGGGCACCCATCTCGCCGGCGACCGCCCGGGCCAGGAAGGTCTTCCCGCAGCCGGGCGGCCCGTAGAGCATCAGGCCGCCGCGCAGGCTCTTGCCGTACATCTTCCGCAGCTGCGGGTTGCGCAGCGGGCCGAGGAAGGCCAGCTCCAGCCGCTCCTTGACGGCCGCCATCCCGCCGACGTCGGCCAGCCGGATCCCGGAGACCTCGACGTCGTAGATCCGGTCGGCGTCCCCCGCCACCGGCTCCGGCTCGTCGCCGGCCCGCGCGAAGCGCGGCGGCACGATGTCGGCCAGCTCCCGCTCGTACGCGGCGAGCGGATCGGCCGTCCCGTCCGCGTGCTGCCCCGGCGGCGGGCCGGCCGGGGCCGGCGGCGTTACCCCGCCGGTGAGCGCCCGCTGCATGAGCGCCTGCGCCTCCTCGCTGCCCGGCTCCCGGGCGAGCGCCTGGCCGATCTGCGCGATCGCCTCGCCGCCGCGGCCGGCGTCCAGCAGCAGCGTGGCCAGGTGCAGGCGCAGCGGCAGGTCGTCCGGGCGGGCGTCCAGGGCCGCCGCGAGCGAGTCGATGAGGGCGTCGGAGCTCATAGGACGAGCAGCGTAACGGGCCACCGAGCTACGCGGTGGACCGCACGTCCGGTGACGCACCGTGTATGCCCTGTCGACCGGTTGCTGACCTCTCCGGCTCTACCCGGGTATCGGCCGCCGAGTCTCGCCACGCACAGTAAGGTCAACCGGGTGAGCGCACCGGCGGATTCGACGAGCCGACGAAGAGGTGAGGGCCGATGACCACCACAGGCAGGACCCGCGTGGCGATCGTCTTCGGCGGACGCAGCCCGGAGCACGGCATCTCCTGCGTCAGCGCGGGCAGTGTGCTGGGGGCGCTCGACCCGGACGAGTACGAGGTCGTCCCGGTGGGCATCACGCGCGCCGGCCAGTGGGTCCTGACCAGTGGCGACCCGGCCCAACTCGCGATCAACTCCCGGCGGCTGCCGGAGATCACCGCCGAGTCCGGCGCCGACATCGTGTTGCGCGCCGACCCGACCGGCAACGGGCTGATGGTGCTCGACCCCGCCGAGGGTCCCCGGGCCCTCGCCGACGTGGACGTCGTCTTCCCGGTCCTGCACGGCGCGTACGGCGAGGACGGCACCATCCAGGGAATGCTGGAGATGGCCGGCATCCCGTACGTCGGGGCGAACGTCTTCGCCTCCGCCGCCGCCATGGACAAGGAGTTCACCAAGAAGCTCTGCGCCGCCGAGGGCATCCCGGTCGGCCCGTACGCGGTGCTGCGCAGCGGAATGACGCTCAGCGAGGAGGACAAGCAGCGTCTCGGCCTGCCCGTCTTCGTCAAGCCCTCCCGGGCCGGCTCCTCCTTCGGGATCACCAAGGTCAGCGACTGGGCGGACCTGGACGACGCGGTCGCCGTCGCCCGGCAGATCGACCCCAAGGTCCTCGTCGAGGGCGCGGTGATCGGCCGGGAGATCGAGTGCGGCGTGCTGGAGGGCGAGGCCGGTGGTGCACCGGAGGCCTCCGTGCTCGCCGAGGTCCGGGTCGTCGGCGACTACGACTTCTACGACTTCGAGGCCAAGTACATCGACGCCGACTCGGCCTGCGAGTACGACATCCCGGCCAACCTGCCGGAGCGGGTGACCCGTCAGGTGCAGGAGTACGCGGTCCGGGCGTTCACCGCGCTCGACTGCGCCGGCCTGGCCCGGGTGGACTTCTTCGTCACACCGGAGCTGGACGTCTACCTCAACGAGATCAACACGATGCCCGGCTTCACGCCGTCGTCGATGTTCCCCCGGATGTGGGCGGCCGCCGGCCTGGAGTATCCGAAGCTGGTCAACCGCCTCATCCGTACCGCCCTGCACCGCGGCGTCGGCCTGCACTGATTCCCTGTCGGGGATCGGGGACGCGGCGCGGGCGGGTCAGCCGGCGCAGCCGGTCGGGGCGGCCCCGCCGGACGGGACCGAGGCGACGATCGTGTCCGAGATGGGGGAGATCCACTGCAGCGGCTGCTCGTAGGCGCCCGGCACCCGGACGGTCACCGCGGTCTCGCGGTCGAGCGTGGTGAGCACCGTGACGTCGCTCTCCTGCTGCGCGTACCAGCAGACCTTGTTGACCGACCAGACGTCGTCGGTGGCGCCCACGGCCGGCTCGGCGCCGCCGCAGGCGACGGTGAGCGCCGGGTCGCCGTACGCGGCGTTCTGCTCGGCGCCGGCGGTGACCGGCCGCTGCGGCAGGTCCCGAATGGTCTGCGGCAGCTGCGACAACAGCGCGCGACAGACGACGGCGGGGCGCTCGGCCAGCGGCGGGGCCGCCATCTCGACCGGTGCGGTGGACTGCGCCCGCGGCGCCGTCGCCGACGGGCTCGGCTCGGCCGCCGGCTGGTCCGGGGCGAGCCGCGCGAACGCCAGAGCGCCGGCCAACACGGTCACCGGCAGCGCGACCGCGGTCGCGATCAGGGCGGCGCTGCGGCTGGACCGGTCCCGGCGGGGCCGACCGGAGCCGGTGGCCTCGTCGCGGGGTGCGTCGGTCACGGAGGATTCGGTCATCTTGTCCACTTACAGGCGCACCACCGAACACGTGAGGGTGCGGGTGATGCCGGGCACCATCTGCACCTTGCTGACAATGAGTTTGCCCAGCTCGTCGACCGTGTTCGCCTCGGTGAGGACGACCACGTCGTAGGGCCCGGTGACGGCGTCGACGCGGGCCACGCCGGGCATGTCCGCGATCTCACCGGCCACGTCACGCGCCCGGCCGACCTCTGTCTGGATGAGGATGTACGCCTGAACCACGACTAGACCTCCGTCCGTCGCCGCTGCGTGAGCGGCCCGAAGGGAGAAAGTACCTTACGGACCAGGTCTGATCCCGATCGGTGGTCAAGGAGAAGCGGTGAGCGAGCACGGCAGCAGCGTCGTGGGGGTGGGGGAGTTCGGCCTCATCGAACGGGTGACCGCCCGGTTGTCGTACGGATCGACCGTTCTGCTCGGTCCCGGCGACGACGCGGCGGTCGTGGCCGCCCCGGACGCCCGGGTCGTCGCCTCGACCGACGTGCTGGTCGAGGGGCGGCACTTCCGCCGCGACTGGTCCGGGGCGCGGGACATCGGCCACCGGGCGGCGGCGGCCAACCTCGCGGACATCGCCGCGATGGGAGCCCGGCCGACCGCCCTGCTCGTCGCCCTCTGCATCCCCCCGGACCTGCCGGTCACATGGGCCGAGGAACTGGCGGACGGCCTGGGTGCCGAGGCGGCCACGACCGGTGCGAGCGTGGTCGGCGGGGACATGTCGGCGAGCCCCACGCTGACCGTCGCGGTGACCGCGCTCGGCGACCTCGAAGGCCGGGCGCCGGTGACCCGGGCCGGGGCCGGCCCCGGCGACGTGGTGGCCATCGCCGGCCGGACCGGGTACGCGGCCGCCGGGCTCACCGTGCTGTCCCGGGGCTTCCGGACGCCGCGGCTGCTGGTCGAGGCGTACCGGCGGCCCGAGGTGCCGTACCCGGCCGGGCCGGCGGCCGCCGCCGCGGGGGCGACCGCCATGATCGACGTCTCGGACGGGCTGCTGGCCGATCTCGGCCACGTGGCGCGGGCCAGCGGCGTCGCCGTCGACGTACGCCGGGACGCCTTCGAGGTGCCCCCGCAGATGCGGGACGCCGCCCAGGCGCTCGGCGTCGACCCGTACACCTGGTTGCTGGCCGGGGGTGAGGACCACGCCCTCGCGGCGACCTTCCCCCGGACGGCGGCGCTGCCCCCCGGCTGGCGGCCGATCGGCGAGGTCACGGCGGGCTCCGGGGTGACCGTCGACGGCCGGCCGTGGGAGGGCGCCGCCGGTTGGGACCACTTCCGGTAAGGGCCCGCGGCGGTCGTACCCTTTACTGGTGCAGAACCTGGAGATCCACGCCGCCCGCTTCGACGCGCCCGAGTCGCAGGCACTGATCCGGGCGGCCCTGGCCGACCTCGGCCAGCGGTACGGCGGCAGCGGCGACGACACCCCGGTGGACGCGACCGAGTTCGAGCCGCCCACCGGGACGTTCCTGATCGCCCTGCTCGACGGCCGACCGGTGGGCTGCGGCGGCTGGCGCAGCCACGGTGCGGACGGCGACGTGGCGGAGCTGAAGCGGATGTACGTGGCGCCGCAGGCCCGGGGGCGGGGCGTGGCGCGGGCGCTCCTGGCGGCGGTGGAGCGCTCGGCGCGCGAGCAGGGCCGCAAGCGGATCGTGCTGGAGTGCGGCGACCGGCAACCCGAGGCGATCGCCCTGTACGGCTCGTCCGGCTACGAGCGCATCCCGAACTTCGGCTTCTACAAGGACGCCCCCGGCTGCATCTCCTTCGCCCG
This sequence comes from Micromonospora sp. NPDC126480, assembly GCF_040302465.1. Classification (NCBI taxonomy): domain Bacteria; kingdom Bacillati; phylum Actinomycetota; class Actinomycetes; order Micromonosporales; family Micromonosporaceae; genus Micromonospora; species Micromonospora sp. NPDC126480. The sequence continues at coordinate 179,044 of NZ_JBEORU010000003.1, read as the reverse complement.
CACCCTGTGAAAGGAAGGGCCCCCTGTTAACGCCTGGTGCACTGGAAGGGCCCCCTTTTAACGCCCGGCGAGGACGGGCCCGGGCACGGCGAAAGCCGGCGGACCCCCGAGGGGACCGCCGGCTTCGACGAGTTCGGTTACCGCGTCAGGCGCGGGTGACCTTGCCGGCCTTGATGCAGGACGTGCAGACCTTCAGCTTCTTGGTGTTGCCGCCACCGGCCGGGGTACGCACCGACTGGATGTTCGGGTTCCAGCGGCGGTTGGTCCGCCGGTGCGAGTGGGACACGTTGTGGCCGAAGCCCGGCCCCTTGCCACAGACGTCGCACACGCTAGCCACGGGATACTCCTGGGATTGATACGTTCATGAGGTCGCCGCCAGGCGCTGCCCGGGCAACCTGGCCAGGTTACCCGATACACCGACCCGGCGACCAATCGCCCCCGGCGCGGCCGGACACGCCGGGCGGGTCCCCGCCGACCCCGGCACGTGTCGGTGCGCGCCAGTAGGCTACTCGCCGTGCTGGACACCCTCGACGCCGCCGCGGTCCGCCGCTGGTGCGCGGTCGGGCTGGCCGCCCTGAAGCGTCACCAGGGTGAGATCGACGAGCTGAACGTCTACCCGGTGCCCGACGGCGACACCGGCACCAACCTGGTGCTCACCCTCACCTCGGCGCAGGCGGCGCTCGCGATGGACCTGGAGACCCTGCCCGACGACGGGCCCACCCCGCACGGGCACGCGCTGCGGCTGATGGCCCGGGGCGCGCTGCTCGGCGCCCGGGGCAACTCGGGGGTGATCCTGTCGCAGATCCTGCGCGGCTTCGCCGACGCGGTGGCCGCCCGGTCGGTGGTGCGGGGCCGCGAGCTGGCGGCGGGGCTGCGCGAGGCCACCACCGCCGCGTACGCCGCCGTCGCCACCCCGGTCGAGGGAACCCTGCTCAGCGTCGTCGCCGCGGCGGCCGGTGCGGCCGAGCGGGCGGACACCGACGACCTGCGCACGGCGGCCCGGGCCGCGGCGGGGGAGGCGGCCCGCGCGCTGGGCCGGACCCCCGAGCAGTTGCCGGCGCTCGCCCGGGCCGGCGTGGTCGACGCCGGCGGGCGGGGGTTCTGCCTGTTGCTCGACGCCCTGGTGGAGGTCGTCACCGGCGAGCGCGCCGAGCACGAGGAGCCCGTTCTGCGCACCGCCCGCCCACCGGCCACCACCGTCCGCGAGACCGGCTCCGACGCGTACGCCTATGAGGTGCAGTATCTGCTCGACGCCGAGCCGGCGGCGGTGGCCCGGCTCCGGGAGGAGCTGGCCGCCCTGGGCGACTCGCTCGTGGTGGTGGGTGACGGTGCGGCCTCGGTCGGCACCTGGAACGTCCACGTCCACGTCAACGACGTCGGCGCGGCGATCGAGGCGGGCGTCGTCGCCGGCCGTCCGCACCGGATCGCCGTGACCCGCTTCGCCGACCAGGTCGCGCCCCCGGTCCCCCGGCCCGTGGTGCCCAGCGTGGCCGATGGCCGGGCCGCGGTGGTGGTGGCGACCGGCGCCGGCATCGCCGAGCTGTTCGCCGCCGAGGGGGCGACGGTCGTGCCGGGCAACCCCTCGACCGGCGAGCTGCTGGACGCGATCCGCGCAACCGGCGCGGCCCGCGTGGTGGTCCTGCCCAACGACCCGAACACGCAGGCCGTGGCGAGCAACGCCGCCAAGGAGGCGCACGATCTCGCCATCAAGGTCAGCGTCGTACCGACCCGGTCGCCGGTCCAGGCCCTCGCCGCCCTCGCGGTCCGCGACCCGGGCCGGCGCTTCGAGGACGACGTGATCGCCATGGCCGAGGCCGCCGGTGCCTGCCGGTACGCGGAGGTCTGCCACGCCAGCCGGGAGGCGCTCACCGTCGCCGGCCCGTGCTCGCCGGGGGACGTGCTCGCCCTGGTCGACGGGGAGGTGCACCTCATCGGATCGGACCTGCTCGACACCTGCACCGCGGTGGTCGACCGGATGCTCGGCGGCGGCGGCGAGCTGGTCACCCTGCTCGCCGGGGCGGACGCCCCGCCCGGCCTGACCGACGCGGTACGCGAGCACGTGACCCGGGCCTGGCCGTTCGTCGAGGTGAACGCGTACCCGGGCGGCCAGCCGCACTACCCGCTCCTGGTGGGGGTCGAATGACATCCGAGCAGGCAACGGTCGACACCCCGCTGAAGAAGCTGGTCGGCGAGAAGACGGCGAAGGCGCTCGCCACCCACCTCGACCTGCACACCGCGGGCGACCTGCTCTACCACGTCCCCCGCCGGTACGACGAGCGCGGCGAGCACACCGACATCCGCTCGCTGGACGTCGGCGAGCAGGTCACCGTGCTGGCACAGGTGCAGCGCACCGCCGTACGCCCGATGCGGCAGCGCCGGGGCAACCTGTTGGAGGTGACCGTCGGCGACGGCTCCGGCGGCACGCTGACCCTGACGTTCTTCGGCAACCAGGCCTGGCGCGAGCGGGACCTGCGCCCCGGCCGGTGGGGGCTGTTCGCCGGCAAGGTCACCGAGTTCCGGGGCAAGCGGCAGCTCAACGGCCCGGAGTACGTGCTGCTCGGCTCCGGCGGCGAGGGCGAGGCGGCCGCCAACGAGGAGGTCGAGGAGTTCGCCGGGGCGCTGATCCCGGTCTACCCGGCCGCGGCGGCGGTGCCCACCTGGGTGATCGCCCGTTGCGTCCGCGTCGTGCTGGACACGGTCGCCCCGCCGGAGGATCCGCTGCCGGCGACCGTGCGGGCCAGCCGCAACCTGGTCGGGCTCGGCACCGCGCTGCGGGAGATCCACCGGCCGTCCAGCAAGGAGGCGCTCTACCGGGCGCGGCGCCGGCTCAAGTGGGACGAGGCGTTCGCCGTGCAGCTCACCCTGGTGCAGCGCAAGCACCAGGCCGCCGCCCGCCCGGCGCGGCCCCGGCCCGCGGTGGCCGGCGGCCTGCTCGACGCGTTCGACGCCCGCCTGCCGTACGAGCTGACCCCCGGCCAGCGGGACGTCGGCGCCGAGATCGCCGCGGACCTGGCCACCGCCCACCCGATGCATCGACTGCTGCAGGGCGAGGTCGGCAGCGGCAAGACGGTGGTCGCGCTGCGCGCGATGCTCCAGGCGGTCGACGCCGGCGGGCAGGCGGCCCTGCTCGCCCCGACGGAGGTGCTCGCCGCGCAGCACCACCGGGGCATCCTCGACCTGCTCGGGCCGCTCGGGCGGGCCGGCGAGCTGGGTGCGGCCGAGCACGCCACCCGGGTCGAGCTGGTCACCGGGTCGCTGGGCGCGGCCGCCCGTCGCCGGGCCCTCGACGAGGTGCGCAGCGGTGCCGCCGGCATCGTGCTGGGCACGCACGCCCTGCTGTACGAGGGCGTCGACTTCGCCGACCTCGGCCTGGTGGTGGTCGACGAGCAGCACCGGTTCGGTGTCGAGCAGCGGGACGCGTTGCGGGCCAAGGCCGAGCAACCCCCGCACGTGCTGGTCATGACGGCGACGCCGATCCCGCGCACGGTGGCCATGACCGTCTACGGCGACCTGGAGGTCTCCACCCTCTCGCAACTACCGCGCGGGCGTTCACCGATCGCCTCGCACGTGGTGCCGGCCGCCGAGAAGCCGGCGTTCCTGGAGCGGGCCTGGCGGCGGTTGCGCGAGGAGGTCGCCGCCGGGCACCAGGCGTACGTGGTCTGTCCGCGGATCGGTGACTCGGGCGCCGCGGCCGAGGAGGAAGCGCCTCGGGAGGACGACACCGGGCGGCGGCCGCCCCTCGCGGTGACCGAGGTGGCGCCGCTGCTCGCCGAGGGTCCCCTGCACGGGCTGCGGATCGGGGTGCTGCACGGCCGGCTGCCCGCCGACGAGAAGGACGCCGTGATGCGCTCCTTCGCCGCCGGCGACCTCGACGTGCTGGTGGCCACCACGGTTGTCGAGGTCGGCGTGGACGTACCGAACGCGACCGTGATGGTCGTGCTCGACGCCGACCGGTTCGGCGTCTCCCAGCTGCACCAGCTGCGCGGCCGGGTCGGCCGGGGGGCCGCGCCCGGGCTGTGCCTGCTTGTCACCGAGGCCACCGACGGCACCCCGGCCCGGGAGCGCCTGGACGCGGTGGCGTCCACGACGGACGGGTTCAAGCTGGCCGAACTCGATCTGGAGCAGCGCCGGGAGGGCGACGTGCTCGGGGCGACGCAGTCCGGCCGCCGTTCGCACCTGCGGCTGCTGTCGCTGCTGCGCGACGCGGACCTGATCCGCGACGCGCGCGCCGAGGCGATCGAACTGGTCGAGGAGGATCCGGAGCTGGCCCGCCACCCGGCCCTGGCCGCGTCGGTGGCCGCCCTGGTCGACGCCGACCGCGCCGAGTACCTGGAGAAGGGCTGAAAGGAAGGGCCCCTTACTAACGCCTGCGGTAGCGCAAGGGACCCTTCTTAACGTCCGCCGCCGGCCGAGAACGGCAGGAGGCGCGCCGGCCGACGGGCCGGCGCGCCTCCGCGCGTCAGGTGCTCTCCGGTCAGGCGGTGAACCGGAGCTTCCGGCGGCGAGCCAGGACGAACAGGCCGGCACCGGCGGCCAGCAGGACGGCGGCGCCGCCCGCGATCAGCGTGGTGTTCGCGCCGGTGACGGGCAGGCCCCCGCCCTCGCCGCCGCAGTCCTGCGGCTCGGTGTACTCGATGGTCTCGCTGCCCTCGACGACGTCGTACGAGACGGTGACCTTCAGGCCCGGGTACGCGTCGAAGCTGACCGAAGCCGTCTCACCCGGCTTCGACTCCAGCTTCTTGGTGACGCCCTTCTCGGTGACCAGCGTGGCGGTGAACGGGATGCCCTTGGCCGGATTCTCCACCGTGAAGATCATCTCGTCGCAGGTTTCTTCGAGCCGGAACACTGGCTCCTCCGGCTCAGCCGGCGTGGGGGTGGCGGTCGGCGGCTCGGTCGGGGTGGGCGACGGCTGTTCCGGAGTCGGCGTGGGCTCCGGGGTCACTGTCGGCGTGGGCGTGGGGGTCTCCTCGCCCTTGCAGTCGCCCGCCGGCGTGGCCGTGACGCTGCGTTCCTCGGTGACGTTGCGGTCACCGCGCTGCCACTTCGCCTCGACGGTGAGCTTCAGCTCCGGCAGCGCGCCCTCGAACGAGTGGGTCTGGGTGGCGGTCAGCGGACCGTCGCCCTTCTTCGGCAGAGTGGCGTCGAGAGCGAGCGTGCCGGCGAAGTCGGCCGGGATGGTCGACTCGAGCTTGCTGATGGTGCCCTCGAGATCCCGCTCGCTGTTGCCGACGGTCCAGGTGACCTCGACCTGGCTGTCGCCGCGCAGGCAGAAGGTGCCGGCGGGCTCGGGGTGGTGGGCGCTGGCGGGGGCGGCGAGGATCGCCACGCCGCTGAAGCCGAGCAGCGTTCCGGCGGCGACGGCCGTGACGCGCCGGAACGTTGGCTTGAGACGGTTCACGTCTGCTCCTGATGAGGGGGTCGGACGAGATGCCGGGCGGAACGGGAGACAGCGGTGACCGAGATGGCCACCGGCTCATCGACGCTCGCCCGGACGCAGGGGGTGCGCCCGTTGCGGCGGACGCAGGGGGTGACTGTACTGATCGGTGATGAATCGCGGGGATCCGGATGAAGGCGACCACGTGATGTTGTGCATTCGTGATCATTGATATACGAGCGGTCATCCGGTGATGACGCTCCGGTGTGGATGGGTGCCCCCTCGTGCGGTCGGCGGACGGTGGCGTCGTCCGGCCGGACGAGGTGGCGGAGTGCCGGTCCGGGCGGTGCCGGTGCGGGCGGTGCCGGTCCGGGCGGTGCCGGTCCGGGCGGTGCCGGTCCGGGCCGCGTGACGTAGCGTCATCACCATGACCGGGAGCAGGCGGTGACGCGGATCGTGGCCGGCACGCTGGGCGGGCGCCGGATCGCCGCCCCGGCCGGCGCCGGCACCCGGCCGACGTCCGACCGGGTCCGGGAGGCGCTGTTCAGTGCGGTCCAGGCGGAGGTCGATCTCGACGGCGCCCGCTTCGCCGACCTCTATGCCGGCTCCGGGGCGGTGGGGCTGGAGGCGCTGTCGCGGGGCGCGGCGCACGTGCTGCTTGTCGAGTCCGACCCGCGGGCGGCCCGGGTGATCCGGGAGAACATCGCCGCCCTGCGGGCCGGCCCGGCCGTCCGGTTGGTCACCGGGAAGGTCGCCACGGTGCTCGCCGCCGGCCCGGACGCCGAGCCGTACGACGTGGTCTTCGCCGACCCGCCCTACGGGGTGCCCGACGAGGAGGTGTCGGCGATGCTCGGCGCGCTCGCCGCGAAGGGCTGGCTGGCCCCGGACGCGCTGGTGGTGGTGGAGCGTTCCAGCCGGACCGGGCCGGTGGCCTGGGTGCAGGGCGTCACTGGCGAGCGCAGTCGCCGCTACGGCGAGACCACCCTTTGGTACGGTCGCCGATCATGAGACGTGCGGTGTGCCCCGGCTCGTTCGATCCGGTCACCAACGGTCACCTCGACATCATCGGCAGGGCCAGCCGGTTGTTCGACGAGGTGATCGTCGGCGTGCTGGTCAACCAGTCCAAGACCGGCCTGTTCACCGTCGAGGAGCGCATCGACATGCTTCGCGACGTGACCAAGTCGTACGACAACGTGCGGGTCGAGTCCTTCCGCGGCCTGCTTGTGGACTTCTGCCGGGCCCAGCAGGCGAGTGTCCTGATCAAGGGCCTGCGGGCGGTCAGCGACTTCGACTACGAGTTGCAGATGGCCCAGATGAACATCGGCCTGGCCGGCGTCGAGACCCTCTTCATGCCGACCAACCCGCTGTACTCGTTCCTCTCCTCCAGCCTGGTCAAGGACGTGGCGAAGTGGGGCGGCGACATCTCCGCGCACGTCCCCGACGTCGTCCGCGAAGCCCTGACGTCCCGCCTCCACCCCCCACCCCGCCCCTGACCCCACCCCGTCACGCTCCCGCGATCTTGCAGTTTGTGCCCCCGTTCCGCCCTGATTCGCGTGCCTTGTCCGGGCCGAAAGTGCAAGATCGACGGTGGGAGGGGCGCGGGAGGGCGCGGGGGAGGGAAGGGGGGCGGGGATGGCGACGCGCCGGGGTGGGGTCATGGTGTGGACGTGGACGGCGCACCGCATCATGTGTGGGAGCGCCGAATCCGGGTTCAGCCCGCATCATTGAGGTCGGCCGACGAACGACAGGAGTGAGGTACCGGTGGACCCGCTCGATCGCATCGACGAACTGATCGCCATGGTGGAGCAGGCCCGCTCCGTCCCGATGTCGCGCAACAACTGCATGGTCGACCGGGGCGAGATGATCGCCGCCCTCGACGAGCTGCGCGCCGAGCTGCCCGCCGACCTGCGCCGGGCCGCCGCGCTGCTCGAGGAACGCGACAAGATCATGGAGGCCGGCAAGCGCGAGGCCGACCGGATCATCAGCGAGGGTGAGGCGGAGCACGCCCGCCTGGTGTCGGTGAACGAGATCACCGTCTCGGCCGAGCACGAGGGCGCCCGGATCATCGCCGAGGCGCGGGCCGAGGCGCAGCGGCTGCGCGAGGAGGTCGACGACTACGTCGACACCGCGCTGGCCAACTTCGAGCAGTTCCTCACCCGTGCGCTCGCCTCGATCGAACGCGGCCGGGACAAGATGCACGCGCTGCGGGAGATCGGCACGTTCGCCGGGGACGAGGCCGAACGCCCGCTACCCTTCTGAGGTCATGGCGGGCCGGCCCCGATTCGACGCTGCGGCGATCGCCCAGGTAACCTCGTATGTCGGCCTCTCACCGGCCGGAGTCTGACTATGCCCAAACACACGCCTTCACCACTCGACCCCAGGTCGCCGCTGGTCCTCGACACGAGGGACCTGCCGCGTCGGCCTGGTGCGTTGCGTACGGTCAAGCGGGTCGTACCGGCACCGGCGGACCTCGGCGTGGAGTTGATCGGCGTGCCGGAGGGCGCGGACCTCGACCTCGACCTGAGGTTGGAGTCGGTGTCCGAGGGTGTGCTCGTCTCCGGGACCGTCACCGGTGCCGTCAAGGGCGAGTGCAGCCGCTGCCTGCGCGAGATCGACGACTCGGTGGCCGTGCGGATCCAGGAGCTGTACGCGTACGCGAACAGCACCACGGACACCACGACCGACGAGGACGAGGTGGGCCGGATGCAGGGCGATCTGATCGACCTGGAGCCGGCACTGCGGGACGCGGTGGTGCTCACGCTGCCGACCAACCCGCTCTGCCGGGAGGACTGCCCAGGCCTGTGCCCCGACTGCGGGGTGCGCTGGGACGAACTGCCGGCCGACCACAGTCACCAGCAGGTCGACCCGCGTTGGGCGGCCCTGTCGCAACTGAACCGTAAAGAGGAGTAGGAACCGTGGCCGTCCCCAAGCGCAAGATGTCGCGCAGCAACACCCGGGCCCGTCGGGCGCAGTGGAAGACCTCGGCGGTCGCGACCGTGGCCTGCCCGCAGTGCAAGTCCGCGAAGCTGCCCCACGCCGCCTGCTCGGTCTGCGGCACCTACAAGGGCCGTCAGGTCCTCGAGGTCTGACCCGGACGACGAGTGACGCCCCCGACCCCCGGTCGGGCGGCGCGCGCGCCCCGGCGATCGCCCGGCGCTCCGGCTCCCTCCGACGCCGGCCGGCCCGTACCGGCCGGCGTTCCGGTGGAGCCGGGCACCGCGCGGATCGCCGTCGACCTCCTCGGCGGGGACGAAGCTCCCGCCGTCGTGGTTGACGGCGCTCTGCGGGCCGTCCGCGCCGACCTCGATCTGCACCTGCTGCTCGTCGGTCCGGCCGAGGCCGCCGGCGAGCTGATCGCCGCCCTCGACCCGGCCCAGCGCGCCCGGGTCGCCGTCCGCCCGGTGGACGCCGCCGTGGGCATGGGCGACCATCCCGCGTCGGCCCGCGCCGAGAGCACCGTCCGCGCCGCCGTGCACGCCGTCCGCGAGGGCGCCGCGGACGCCCTCGTCTCCGCCGGCTCGACCGGCGCCACCGTCACCGCGGTCGCGCTCGGTCTCGGCCGCTGGCCGGACGTCCGGCACCCGGCCCTGGTGGCCACCCTCCCGGCCGTCGACGGCCCGGTCGTCCTGCTGGACGTCGGTGGCTCGTTGGAGCCCCGCCCGGCCACCCTCACCCGGCACGCGGCGATCGGTGCCGCGTACGCCGCGGTCACGCACGCCGTCGGGTCGCCGCGCGTCGGGCTGCTCTCCGTCGGCACCGAGACCGGCAAGGGCGACCGCGCCCGCCGTCTCGCCGATCCGGCGCTCGCCGCCGCGCCGCTGCCGTGCGGCGGTCGCTACGTCGGCCTCGTCGAGGGGTACGACGTCTCCCTCGGCGCGCGCGCGGATGTGGTGGTGACCGACGGGTTCACCGGTAACGTGCTGCTCAAGGCGATCGAGGGCGCGTACGCGATGGCCGGCGGCCCGCCGGCCCGCGGCGGCGCCCCCCGGGCCGCCGCCCTGCTCGGCGTCGCCGGCACGGTGGTCGTGTGCCACGGCGCGGCCCGGGGCGACGACGTCGCCTCCGGCATCGCGCTGGCCGCCCACCTGTGGCGGCGCCGGGCCACCGACCAGGTCCGCGCACTGCTCGCGGGCATCGACGCGGGGGACTTCACGGACCGCACCGACCGCATCACCGACACCGAGGTACGCACATCATGAGCAACGACAAGCGCCGGCGCCCGTCCGTCGGCCACCTGGAGGCGGCGTTCGGCGTGACGCTGGAACCGGAGCTGCTGGAGCGTGCGCTGACCCACCGTTCGTACGCGTACGAGAACGGCGGCCTGCCCACCAACGAGCGGCTGGAGTTTCTCGGCGACTCGGTACTCGGCGTGGTGATCACCACCGCGCTCTTCCACAACCACCCGGACCTGCCCGAGGGCCAGCTGGCCAAACTGCGGGCCAGCGTGGTCAACATGCGGGCCCTCGCCGACGTGGCCCGAGGGCTCGGCCCGGACGGGCTCGGGCAGTACCTGCTCCTCGGCAAGGGGGAGGAGACCACCGGCGGCCGGGACAAGGCGAGCATCCTCGCCGACACGCTGGAGGCGCTGCTCGGCGCGATCTACCTGCAGTACGGGCTGGACACCGCGGCGATCGTCATCCACCGCCTGTTCGACCCGTTGATGGCCGAGTCGGCGCGGCGCGGCGCCGCCCTCGACTGGAAGACCAGCCTGCAGGAGCTGACCGCCGCGCAGGGGCTGGGTGTCCCGGAGTACCGCATCGAGGGCACCGGCCCGGACCACCTGAAGACGTTCACCGCGTGGGTGGTGGTGGCCGGCAACCGCTACGGCGGCGCTGAGGGGCGGAGCAAGAAGGAGGCCGAGCAGCGGGCCGCCGAGTCGGCCTGGCGCATGCTGACCGCGCACGCGGAGAGCGAGCACGCCGACGGCGCCGGGGCGACCGACCCGGTCGAGGCCGGGGTCGCCGGAGAGCGCAACAGTGCCTGAGCTTCCGGAGGTCGAGACCGTCCGGCAGGGCCTGGCCCAGTGGGTCATCGGCCGGCGGATCGCCGGCGTGCAGGTCCTGCACCCCCGGGCGGTACGCCGGCACACGGCCGGCGGCGCCCACTTCGCCGACGTGCTGGCCGGTGCGACCATCCTGGACGTCCGGCGGCGGGGCAAGTACCTGTGGCTCCCGCTGGACAGCGGTGACGCGGTGATCGGGCACCTCGGCATGTCGGGGCAGCTGCTGCTGCAACCGGCCGAGGCGCCCGACGAGACGCACCTGCGGGTCCGGTTCCGGTTCGCCGACGACGGCCCGGAGCTGCGCTTCGTCGACCAGCGCACGTTCGGCGGGCTGTCGGTGAGCGAGGGCGGCGCCGAGCTGCCGGCGGAGATCGCGCACATCGCCCGGGACCCGATGGACCCGGAGTTCTCCGACGTGGACTTCGCCGCCGCGCTGCGCCGCCGTCGTACCGAGGTCAAGCGCGCGCTGCTGGATCAGACGCTGCTCTCCGGCGTCGGCAACATCTACGCCGACGAGGCGCTCTGGCGGGCGCGGCTGCACGGCGCGCGGCCCACCGACGCGCTGACCCGGCCCGCGGCGCTGCGCCTGCTCGGGCACGTCCGCGACGTCCTCGGCGAGGCGATCAAGGAGGGCGGGACGAGCTTCGACGCCCTGTACGTCAACGTCAACGGCGAGAGCGGCTACTTCGACCGCGCGCTGAACGTCTACGGCCGTGCGGGCCAGCCGTGCCGGCGGTGCGGCACGCCGATCCGCCGCGAGTCGTTCATGAACCGGTCGTCGTTCAGCTGCCCGCGCTGCCAGCCGCGGCCTCGGGGGGCTCTCCGGGTCCGACCCTGACCGCCCTCGGGGGACGGTACGGCGTGCCGCACCCGGTCCGTCCGGGACCGCCCCGGACCGGGTGCGGCCGGCGGGCCGGGGAAGCGCGTACGGGCCGCCGGGCGCGCCGGTGATCCGCTCCGGGGCGGACCGGGGCCGTTCCCGGATGTCCCCGTCTCGTCCCGTCCCTAGCGTCGACTCCGTTGTGCTGGGGGTTGACGTGACAGGGGGACCCGGAATGGGGACAGGACCGGTGGGCACGGGGGCGAGACCGGTGACGGTACGGCTGGCGCGTTGGAGCGCCGAACACCCGTGGCGCGCGATCGCGCTGTGGGTGGTGTTCGTGGCGGTGTGCTTCGTCGGCGGGAGCGCCGCGGGCCTGAACGAGGCGGACCAGTCCGACCAGGCGATCGGCGAGTCGGGCCGGGCGGTGCTCATCGTCGACTCGGGTGACTTCGCCGATCCGGCGGTGGAGAACGTCCTGATCACGCCGCGCGACGGCACGCTTGACATGACGGCGGCCCGGGCCGCGGCCGACGACGCCGCCGGCCGGCTGCGGTCGCTGGTGGGCGTCGCCGCCGTCGGTGAGCCGGTGCCGGCCCGCGACGGCTCGGCGCTGCTGCTGCCGGTGACCATGTCCGGCGATCCGGAGACCGCGGCCGACCGGGTGCAGCCGCTGCGCGACGCCACCGCCACCGTGCAGGAGGACCACCCGGGCCTGCGGGTCGAACAGGTCGGCGGGCCGTCGATCAACAAGGCGCTCGACGACACGCTCGGCGCGGACTTCAAGCGCGCCGAGCTGCTCAGCCTGCCGGTGACCCTGGGCATCCTGATCGTCGCGTTCGGCGCGCTGATCGCCGCCGGCGTGCCGGTCCTGCTGGCCCTGTCGTCGGTGGCCGCCGCGCTCGGGCTGTCCACGCTCGCCTCGCACCTGGTGCCGGCCACGGACACCACGGCCAGCGTGATCCTGCTGATCGGCATGGCCGTCGGCGTCGACTACTCGCTGTTCTACGTCCGGCGGGAGCGCGAGGAACGCGCCAAGGGGCGGTCCGGGCTGGACGCGGTGGAGATCGCCGCGGAGACCTCCGGTCACGCCGTGGTGGTGTCCGGTTTCGCCGTCATCATCTCGATGGCCGGCCTGCTGCTGGTGAACGACGTGGTCTTCTCCTCGCTGGCGGTCGGCTCGATCCTGGTGGTCGCGGTCGCCGTGATCGGCTCGCTGACCGTCCTGCCGGCGCTGCTGGCCAAGCTGGGCCGCTGGGTGGACCGGCCCCGGGTGCCGCTGCTGTGGCGGCTGACCGCGCCGCGTACCGGGCGGCACGGCCGGCCCGCGAAGCCGCGGTTCTGGCCGGCGGTGCTGACGCCGGCGCTGCGGGCGCCGGTGGCGACCCTGGTCGTCTCGGTCGGGCTGCTGCTCGCTCTCGCCGCCCCCGCGCTTGGCATGAAGCTGAAGTTCCCCGGCATGGAGGACCTGCCCCGCACCACGCCGGCGATGCAGGCGTACGACCGGCTCACCGCCGCCTTCCCCGGCAACGGCACCAGTCACACCGTGGCGGTCCGGGCCCCGGCGGGCGACGCCGACCGGGTGCGGGCGGCGCTGACCGACCTGGCCGGCCGGGCGTCGGCCGACCCGCTCTTCGCGCCCACCGAGGCGGACGGCCCGAAGATCCGGGTGTCGGCCGACGGGCGGGTCTCGGTGCTGGACGTCGCGACCCCGTACCCGAGCCGCGACGAGCGGTCGGTGCGCTCGCTGGAGAAGCTCCGCGCGGAGTTCGCCCCGGCGGCGCTCGGGGCGGTCCCGGGTGTGGAGTACGCGGTGGGCGGCGACGTCGCCGACAGCGAGGACTACGCGGGGCACATCCGGCAGAAACTGCCGCTCGTCATCGGCTTCGTGCTGGCGCTCACCTTCCTGGTGATGGCGTGGACGTTCCGTTCGGTGGTGATCGCGCTCAGCTCGATCCTGCTCAACCTGCTCTCCGCGGGCGCGGCGTACGGGCTGCTGGTGGTGGTCTTCCAGGGCACCTGGGCCGAGGACCTGCTCGGCTTCACCTCGATGGGCGCGATCGTCACCTGGCTGCCGCTGTTCCTCTTCGTGGTGCTGTTCGGGCTCTCGATGGACTACCACGTCTTCGTGGTCAGCCGGATCCGCGAGGGTATCCGGGCCGGGATGTCGAACCGGGAGGCCGTGGCGCACGGCATCACGTCCTCGGCCGGCGTGGTGAGCAGCGCGGCGATCGTGATGGTCGGCGTCTTCGCCATCTTCGCCACGCTCAGCACGATCGACTTCAAGCAGCTCGGCATCGGTCTCGCGGCGGCGATCCTGCTGGACGCCACGATCATCCGCGCGGTGGTGCTGCCGTCGTTGATGACGATGCTCGGGGACCGGAACTGGTGGGCGCCGCGCTTCCTGCGGGCCCGGTCCGCGCCGGCGCCGACCGACCCGCCCGCGCCCGCGCCGGAGCTGGTCGGCGTGCGCTGACCGCACCTGTCCCCACGGCCGGGTCGCCGGGTGGCGGCCCGGCCCCCGGGCCGGTCAGGGTGCGGGGCAGGACTGCCGCCAGGCGTCCAGGCTCCGCTGCTTGCGGATGGACGCGAACCCGTAGCCCACGGTGGTGACGCAGAAGTCGTCGGTGGAGCCGGTGTACTCGACGTGGAACACGGGCTTGCCGGCCTCGGCGAAGGGCAGCAGCTTCTCGCACTGACCGAGGCGTACGCACTCCTCGTTCACCGCGAAGTCGAAGTCCGGCGCGAGCGCCGCGACCTGCGGAACCGCGTTGACCAGGCCGGGGGACAGGTCGAGCGAGCGGGCCAGCTCGGCGAGGTTCCGGTTGAAGCGCAGCTGGTGGTCGAAGTCGAGCGGGAACCCGGAGCGGTGGGCGTACGCGTCCGCGTCGGCGATCGCCACGGCCGCGAAGCCCTTCCCGCGGCAGAGCCGGAACCGGTCGGCCAGCACCGGGCGCAGGGTGTCCCACTGCCGTACGTCCAGCCAGCGGCTCTGCGGTCGGTCGGCGGGCATCCCCTGCACCCGGACCGGGAACCGGGCCGCGTCCGGGTCGGCCGGCAGCACCGAGCCGACGTGCACCTGGCAGATCAGGCGCCGGTCCCGGTCGTGGTCGCGCAGCTCGGCGGTCTGCGCCGTGGTCGTGGTGACCGGGTCGAGCAGGAAGACGTCCGCCGGCACGGCCGGGTCCAGCACCCCGCTGAGCTGCCACTGCCACTGCCAGTGACGGATCTCGGCGGCCGGCCACGTGGTCGTGGCGCCGGGTCGGGAAAGTTCGACGTCGCAGGCGTACACCGGGGCCAGGAGCAGCAGCGCGACGGCGGCCGGCAGGGCCCGGCGCGGGCCCTGCCCGACGGCGCGTGTACGCGGCCGGATCCGCATCGGCAGCTCCGCAGGTCGCGGACGGCCGGTCGCCGCCCGGGCGGGTACGCCGCTGCGGCGTACCTCACCCGGTCAAACGAGGACGGACCCGACGACGATTCGCGCCTAGCGGGGCGCGGCGAAGACCTGGGTCCAGTACGGCCCGTTGCTGCTCGCGATGCCCACGCCGATCTCGGTGAAGGCGCAGTTCAGGATGTTGGCCCGGTGGCCGGAGCTGTTCATCCAGGCGTCCATCACCGCGGCCGGGGTCTTCTGGTTCCAGGCGACGTTCTCACCGTAGGTGCGCCACTGGTAGCCGACCCGGTTGATCCGGTCGCCGGGGTCGCTGCCGTCGCTGCCGGTGTGCGACATGTTCTGGTGGTCGGCCTGGTCCTGGCTGTGCCGCTGGGCGGCGGTCATCAGCTTGTCGTCGATGCTGAGCGCGCCGCAGCCGGCCTTCGCACGCTCGGCGTTGACCAGGTTGACCACCTCGCGGGCCTGGGCGCTGACGCTGCCGCCCCCGGAGGGTGCGGTGGCGCCGCCGGTGGCCGGCGCGGTGGTGCGCGGCGCCTGGTTGCGGCGGGCCGTCGCCGTGGAGCGGGACGCCGCCGGGCTCGGCTTGCGGCTGGGCGTGGCCGACGGGGAGGGCTTCGCGCTGGTCGGCGCCGCGCTCGGGCTGGTGGGATCGAGCAACTCGGCCGGCGCCTCGCCGCCCTCGGGCAGCGCGGGCGCGGTGGCCACGGTGTCGTCGACGGCGGAGGTGGGGGTGGCGTCGTCGCCGCCGGAGAGCGCGACCGCGCCGATCCCGAGGCTCACCACAAGCGTGGCTGCCGCAGCTGCGCCGCCGATCAGCACGGGGCGCTTGAGCCGGCGGTTCGGGCGGTTCCCGGCGTCGGCCGGCGCGGTGAGGTGCGCCGCCGGCATCGGGTGGGTGACCGGCTCGTCGGCGTACGCGCCGGTGGCCGTGCCCGCCCAGCCGGCCGTCTCGTCGTGTCGCCACCCACCGGTGGGCTCCTGCCATCCGCCGGCGTTCGCCGCGCCGTGGGCGGTCGCCTCGCCCCGCCAGCCGCCGGGCTCCTCGCGGTGCCAGTGCTCGGTCGGCTCCTGGTGCTGCCAGGCCGGTTCCGCGTCCCGCCAGTGCTCCGTGGCCTCCTGGTGCGGCCAGGCGGGCGCCGGCTCCCAGTGCTGCGCGGGCTGGTCCCGGTAGGCGTCCGCGGCCGGTGCGTGCTGCCCGTAGCCCGGCTCGGGCTGCCAGCGCGCGGTCGGCTGCTCGCGGTGCCACTCGTCGGCGGGCCGGTCCGGCTCGTCACCGAAGAGGTACGCCGAGCGCGGCTCGGGACGGTCGGTCAGCCAGGCGGGCTCGTCGGCCGCCGGTTCGGGTCGCCGGGCGGCGCCGTCCGGGTCGATCGGGTCGTTCCAGCCGTACACGCCGGTAGCCTCCACGGGTCGGTTGCGGGCCGGGGTGACGCTACGTGTCGGTCGGGACGCGCGGCAACGTGGCTAAGGAAGAGTTAAGGGGAACCGGGACGCGGAGGTAGCGACTTCCGGAGATCCGGAGCGTACAGTTAAGGCGTCCGGACAGAGCGTGTCCGCGCCGTGTGGCAGCCCCCCGCCAAGTGGACAGGTCGACGTGGAGATGATCTACGGCCTGCGGGAACTTGACGAAGGAGGGGGTATCGGCTCAATATGGAGGTGTCGCCAGTCGCGCCCGGTCATGCCCAGAAATCGTCTGGAAATGACAGTCGCGTACTAATGGGCGCGCGTTGGCCGGCCTTTCCGGCAGCGCATATCAAGGAGTCAACATGGCGAAGGCCCTGTACGGCCACGTAGGTGCGGCGCCCGACCGGCGCCTGCTCGACGAGGTCACCCGACTGCGTGCCACGGTTCAGGCACTGGAGTTCGAGATCACGCGGCTGCGTGCCGAGAATGATCGGCTCGCGGCGGCGGCGGCAGAGGCGGACGACCTGCTCCGCATCGCCGAGCCCGCTCTGACCTGATCCGGGTCCGCAAAAACTGAATCGCACCACGCGAAAAGGCGCGCCGACACATATGTGCCGGCGCGCAACTCTGTGCGCACCATTTCCGCCGCCGCCGCTGCACCGTCCCGACGGTCCCCCGGACGGCGCGCCGTCGACCGGAAAGCGCCGCGGTCCCCCCGGAGACGTGACGCGGGTGCGGCCGGCGGACGCCCGTCCAGGCGGGTCGCGTGCTGAACCGTCACCGGCCGCGGGTTAGTCTGCGGGTTCACCAGGTCCGCGCAGCCGGCGACGGTACGGCGGCCACCGGACGAGGATCGAGAAGGTGCATCTCAAGAGCCTGA
Source organism: Micromonospora sp. NPDC126480 (assembly GCF_040302465.1). NCBI lineage: Bacteria > Bacillati > Actinomycetota > Actinomycetes > Micromonosporales > Micromonosporaceae > Micromonospora > Micromonospora sp. NPDC126480. The sequence continues at coordinate 162,170 of NZ_JBEORU010000003.1, read as the reverse complement.
CGGTAAAGGGCTTCAAGTCCTTCGCCTCCGCGACGACGCTGAAGCTGGAACCGGGCATCACCTGCGTGGTGGGCCCGAACGGCTCCGGCAAGTCCAACGTCGTCGACGCCATCGCCTGGGTCCTCGGTGAGCAGGGCGCCAAGGCGCTGCGCGGCGGCAAGATGGAGGACGTCATCTTCGCCGGCACCGCCGGCCGGGCGCCCCTGGGCCGGGCCGAGGTGACCCTCACGATCGACAACACCGACGGCGCGCTCCCGATCGAGTACACCGAGGTCTCCATCACCCGCCGGATGTTCCGCTCCGGCGAGAGCGAATACGAGATCAACGGCGACTCCTGCCGCCTGCTCGACATCCAGGAGCTGCTGAGCGACTCCGGCATCGGCCGGGAGATGCACATCATCGTCGGGCAGGGCCGGCTCGACGGGATGCTGCACGCGAAGCCGGAGGACCGGCGCGCGTTCATCGAGGAGGCGGCCGGCGTCCTCAAACACCGCAAGCGCAAGGAGAAGGCGCTGCGGAAGCTCGACGCGATGCAGACCAACCTCAACCGGCTCACCGACCTCACCGCGGAGCTGCGCCGCCAGCTCAAGCCGCTCGGACGGCAGGCCGAGGTGGCCCGACGCGCCGCGGTCATCCAGGCGAACCTGCGCGACGCCCGGCTCCGCCTGCTCGCCGACGACCTCGCCACCCTGCGCTCCACGCTGGACAAGGAGATCGCCGACGAGACGGCGCTGCGGGAGCGGCGCGAGCAGGTGGAGGCCGAGCACACCGAGGTGCAGGCCCGGCTGGGCGAGCTCGAAGCCGCGCTCGCGGAGGACGCGCCGCTGCTCGCCGCCGCGCAGGACACCTGGTACAAACTCTCGGCGCTGCAGGAACGGTTCCGGTCGATCGAGCAGCTCGCCCGCGAGCGGCTGCGTCACCTCAGCGCCACGCCGGACGACGAGCGGCCGGGCCGCGACCCGGACCAGCTGGAGGCGGAGGCGGAGCGCGTCCGCGAACAGGAGGAGGAGCTGCGCGCCGCGCTCACCGACGACCAGATCCGGCTCGCCGAGGCCTTGGAGCACCGCCAGGAGCTGGAGCGGCAGCTCGCCGCCGCCGAGCGGGAACTGGTCGCCGCCGCCAAGGCCATCGCCGACCGTAGGGAGGGGCTGGCCCGGCTGACCGGGCAGGTCAACTCGGCCCGCGCGCGGACCGCGACCGCAGGTGAGGAGATCGAACGCCTCGCCGCCGCGCACGCCGACGCCCTCGCCCGGGCCGAACGGGCGCAGGCCGAGCTGGACGCCGTCGCGGAGCAGTCCACCGAGGCGGACCGGGACAACGCCGACCTGGACGCGCGGCACGCCGAGGCGGCGGCGGCGCTGGAGAAGGCACAGTCGACACTCCGGTCGCTCAGCGACGCCGAGCGGGCCGCCGAGAAGGACGCCGCCACCTGGAAGGCCCGCGAGGAGGCGCTCGCCCTGGGCCTGCGCCGCAAGGACGGCGCCGGCGCCCTGCTGGCCCGCGCGAACGAGGTGCCCGGCCTGCTGGGCAGCCTCTCCGGGCTGCTCACCGTGTCGCCCGGCCACGAGGCCGCGCTCGCCGCCGCGCTGGACGGGCTCGCCGACGCCGTAGCGGTCAGCGGGGTCGACGAGGCCGTCGAGGCGATGCGGATGCTCAAGATCGCCGATGCCGGGCGGGCGGGCCTGCTGGTCGGCAGCCCGGCCGGCCCCGGCATGGACGGCTCCGCCGACGCGCTGCGCCCGAAGCTGCCCGACGGGGCACGCTGGGCGCCCGACCTGGTGGAGTGCGCGGCGCAGATCCGCCCCGCCGTGCACCGCGCGCTGCGCGACGTCGTCGTCGTCGACGACCTCGCCGCCGCCATCGAGGTCGTCGCCGGCAACCCGGAGCTGCGCGCGGTGACGCCCGAGGGGGACGTGCTCGGGGCGTACGCGGCGGCCGGCGGGTCGGCCAAGGCGCCGAGCTTCATCGAGGTCCAGGCCGCCGTCGAGGAGGCCCGGACCAACCGTGCCGCCGCCGAACGGACCGCCGCCGAACTGCGCGACCAGCTTGTCGACGCGCGGGCCGAGGTGGCCGCCGCCAAGGAGACGGTGCAGCACGCCGCCGCCGCGAAGCGGGAGGCGGAGAGCCACCGCAACGCCGCCGCCCGCCGGCTCGCCGAGCTGGGCGCCGCCGCCCGGTCGGCGAAGGCGGAGACCGACCGGCTCGGCGAGTCCCGCGCCCGTGCCGAGGCGGCCCGCGAGCGCGACCTCGCCGCCCTGGCCGAGCTGGAGGAACGGCTGCGGCTGGCCGAGGCCACGCCGATCGACGCCGAGCCGTCGACCGAGGAGCGCGACCAGCTCGCCGCGATGGTGCCCCGCGCCCGGCAGAACGAGATGGAGGTGCGCCTCGCCGTGCGTACCGCCGAGGAGCGGGTCTCCTCGATCGCCGGCCGGGCCGACTCCCTGCGCCGGCAGGCGACCGCCGAGCGGGCCGCCCGGGAGCGGGCGGCGGCCCGGCGCGCGGCGCGGACCCGCGGCGCGGCGATCGCGCGGGCGGTGGCCGGCGGTGCCCGCGAGGCGCTGACCCGGCTCGGCACGTCGATCGCGCAGGCCGAGGAGCACCGCGACGCCGTGGCGCGCGAACGCGCCGCCCGGGAGGCCGAGCTGTCCGAGGTACGCGGCGCGGCCAAGCGCCTCGGCGCGGAGCTGGAGCGCCTGACCAGCCAGGTGCACCGGGACGAGGTGGCCCGCGCCGAGCAGCGGCTGCGCATCGAGCAACTGGAGGCGAAGGCCGCCGAGGACTTCGGGCTGGACGTGGCGACGCTTGTCGCCGAGTACGGTCCGGCTCAGCCGGTCCCGCCGACCGACGCCGACGTGGCGGCGGCCGAGCGGGACGGCTCGCCGGTGCCGGAGCCGGTGCCCTACGAGCGGCCGGTGCAGGAGAAGCGGGCCGCCAAGGCGGAGCGGGAGCTGGCCCTGCTCGGCAAGGTGAACCCGCTCGCGCTGGAGGAGTTCGCGGCGCTGGAGGAGCGGTACAAGTTCCTCTCCGAGCAGCTGGAGGACCTGAAGGCGACCCGCCGCGACCTGCTGACCGTGGTGAAGGACGTGGACGAACGGATCCTGGAGGTCTTCGCCAGCGCGTTCGCCGACACCGCCCGCGAGTTCGAGCAGGTCTTCAGCGTGCTGTTCCCCGGCGGCGAGGGCCGGCTGGTGCTCACCGACCCGGACGACCTGCTCACCACGGGTGTCGAGGTGGAGGCCCGGCCGCCGGGCAAGAAGATCAAGCGGTTGTCGCTGCTCTCCGGCGGCGAGCGGTCCCTCACGGCGGTGGCGATGCTGGTGGCGATCTTCCGCGCCCGGCCCAGCCCGTTCTACATCATGGACGAGGTGGAGGCGGCGCTCGACGACGTGAACCTCGGCCGGCTGATCACGCTGCTGGCGCAGCTGCGGGAGAAGAGCCAGCTGATCGTCATCACGCACCAGAAGCGGACCATGGAGGTCGCGGACGCCCTCTACGGCGTGACCATGCGTAACGGGGTCACCCAGGTGATCAGCCAGCGGCTCAACCGGGCCGACGACGACGGGCAGGAGAACAACGAGTGAGTCGGGAACGCGCGACAGCGCTCCTGGTGGACTTCGACGGCGTGCTGCGCCGCTGGGACCCGGCGGTGGCCGCCGGCGTCGAGCGGAAGTACGGGCTCACCGAGGGCGTACTCGGCGAGATCGCGATGTCGTGGGGGCTGCTCCAGCCGGTACTCACCGGCAAGGTCAGCCATGCCGACTGGATGACAAGCGTGGCCGAGGCGCTGACCCCGTCGGTGGGCGACCCCGCGCGGGCCCGCGCCGCCGTCGACGAGTGGCAGCGCTACCGGGGCGAGGTCGACCCGGACGTGCTGGCGTTCGTCCGGGAGGCCCGGGCGGAAGGCGTACGGGTCGGGCTGGGCACCAACGCGACCGACCTGCTCGACGCCGACCTCGCCGCGCTGGGGCTCACCCACGAGCTGGACGTCGTGGTCAACTCGTCGGTCGTCGGGGTGCACAAGCCGGCGAAGGAGTACTTCCAGGCGGCCTGTGACGCCCTGGCGACCCCGCCGTCGCGGGTGCTGTTCGTCGACGACGAGGACCGCGCGGTGGCCGGGGCCCGGGTGGCCGGGCTGTCGGCGCACCGCTGGAGCGGCCCCGGCGACCTGCGCTACCTGCGCGCCGCCCTGGCGTACTGAGCCGTGTCACTCACCGGTGACGCCGTCGAGGCGTTCCCGGATCAGGTCGGCGTGGCCGTTGTGCCGGGCGTACTCCTCGATCATGTGGACGTAGACCCAGCGCAGGTTGACGCGGTGCTCGCTGCCGTCGCGGCGGCGCAGCGTGAACTCCTCGTCGAGGTCATGGCCGGCGGCGGCCGCGTCGGCGGCCTCGGTTTCGGCCCGGAACGCCGCGAAGTCGGCCTCCGGGTCGGCTGTCGCCACGGTGTTGAACTCGGCGTCCGGGTCCGCCGACCAGTCGTACAGCTCGGGCACGTCCGCGCCGGCGAAGCGTTGGCGGAACCAGGACCGCTCGACGACGGTCATGTGCCGGACCAGGCCGATCAGGGTGAGCCCGGACGGCTCGACACTCGCGGTGCGTAGCTGCTCGGCGGTCAGTCCCGCGCACTTCTGCAGCAGGGTGTCGCGGTGGTAGTTGAGCCAGCCCTCCAGCATGGTGCGCTCGTCACCGAGGTAGGGCTCGTTCCGGCGGTCGATCTCGGGTGCTCTCCAGGTCATGCCGGCCATCGTGCCAGGGTCGGCACCCGGCGACCCGAGCGGCGCCGACGGTGATTGGAGGGGACCCTTCTACAACGCCAGGCGTTAACAAGGGGCCCTTCCTTCTCGCCTCAGAAGTACGTCTCGTTGAAGCGGTTGAGCAGCCGGGCGAAGTCCTCGACGTCCTGCGCGGGCCAGCTGCTCAGCGTCCCCCGGAACCGCTCCAGGCGACCGGCCGAGGCGGCGTCGAAGCGGCGCTGCCCCTCCTCGGTGAGGCTGAGCTGGAACGCTCGCCGGTCGGCCGGGTCCGGGTCACGCCGGACCAGGCCGAGCGCCTCCAGCCCGTTGATCTGCCGGCTCATGGTGCCCTTGCCGATGCCCAGCTTGCTGGCCAGCTCGGTGAGCCGGATCGAGCCCGAGCGGCGTAGCCAGAGCAGCAGCCCGTACGCGTTCGGCTCCAGGCTCGGGTGCACCTCCCGGGCGATCTCCCAGGACACCGCGCGGCTGCGCCGCAGGAGGGCGGTCAGCTCGTGCTCGACCGCCCGTACGGTCTCCGGGGGGTGCTCGTCCACGGTGATGGAGCGTACGGCCGGGTCAGTGCTCCCCGGTCAGCCGGTGGTGCATCACCGGGCGCAGTTCGCCCTCGCTGCCGGTGCCCTCGATGGTCACCTCGGCCGAGCGCCCGTCGTGCACCAGGATGCCCACCGCGTTGCCGAAGTACGGGCCGGCCAGCTTCCGCCACCGCACCGGCGAGCGGCGGACACCGGCCGAGCGCGCCAGCGCCCGGGTTGCTCCGGACGGACCGGGCGACCAGCCGAGCCGCATCAGCGGGCGCAGCCCGACCGGCACCTGGTTGTGGATGGGGGAGCAGGTGAGCTGGTGCACCGGGGTGACCACTCCCGGGTCGTCGAACCGGGCCCGGGCCACGTACGAGTGGTGCACGTCCCCGCCCAGGACGCTGATCGAGGCCGGCGGCGCGTACGCCGGCCCGGCACCCACGCGCTCGCCGGGCTCGCCTGGCGTGCCGCTGCCGATCCGGGCGAACAGCGCACCGAGGGCCTCGAACGAGCGGCGGAACGCCGCCCAGTGCTCCAGGTCCAGGCCGCGACGCAGCTTCTCCGCGGCGCTCGCCACCCAGCGCCGGCGTGAGTCGGCGAGCCTCTCGTTCCACGCCTCCACGTGGTGGATGCCCGGCGGGAGCAGCCACGGCAGCGAGGAGCCGACGACCAGGTGGTCGTACGTGCCGTGGGCCTGGTCGACGAACCACGACCACTCGCCCGGCGGCAGCATCGCCCGCAGGCCGGGCTCCAGCACCCGGCTGCACCGGTTGTCGAGCATGACCAGCCGGGTCCGGCCCAGGTCCAGGGCGTAGCTCCACTGGTACTGCACCGCGCGCCACCGCTCGGTGTCGTGCGCGAGGTCGGACTCCTGGTCGACCCGCTGCCCGAACTCGCGCAGCACACCGGTGGCGTCCTCGGCGGCGGTCACCTTCGCGTAGACCGGGTCGGCGGCGATCTCGTCCGGGGAGAGGTTGCCGAGGTGCTGGTAGACCCAGTACGACGCGAGGCCGCTGCCGATCCGCTCGGCCCACCAGGGCTGGCTACGGGCGTCGGCCCGCCACGCTGCGGAGGTGTTCCAGTCGTCGATGATCTCGTGGTCGTCGAAGATCATCACACTCGGCACGGTGGAGAGCAGCCAGCGGATCTCCGGATCACGCCACGACTCCAGGTACAGCTTCGTGTATTCGTCGAAGCTGACCACCTGGTCGGCCGGGGCGCCCTTCGGCCGGCGGCGGCGCCGCTTGAGCAGGCGCCGCACGGTCGGCGAGGTCTCGTCGGCGTACACCTGGTCGCCGAGGAGCACCAGCAGGTCGGGCAGGCCCGCCGGGTCGAAGTCGCCGGCCAGCCGCCGGGCGTACGCGTCCAGCGCGTCCGGGGGCAGCTTCCGGGCGGTGGCGTGCTGGGTGGTCTCCCGGCACGAGCCGAAGAGCAGGCGGACCGCCTGGTCGCGGTCGTCGGCCGCGCGGGTGCGGATGACGCTCGGGGGAAACTCGCTGCGCGGCTCCGGCCAGGCGACCTGGTCGTCGATCAGCACCTCGTAGGCGGTGGTGCGGTCGGGCGTCAGCCCGGAGACCACGACCAGCGCGTAGTGGTGGTCGTACGCCGAGAAGGTCGGCGCGGTGCCGGTGGCCCCGTCGGCCGTGCGGACGGTGACCACCGCGGGCGCGCTGGTCTCCACCCAGATCGTGGCGCGCGTGCCGACCACCCGCCGCAGCAGCGGACCGACGAGCAGGTGGGCAGCGGGCATGGGGGGACCTCCGAGGGTGAGCGAACTTCATCCTTACTACCCGGCCGGCGGTCGCACCACTGCAGGCTGCGACGAGCTTACCGCCGGCGCCCCGCGGGCGGGCGGTGGTGCGGTGGTGAAGACGCCGTCGCCCGCGTCTGACAGGATTTCGGGCATGACGGAATACCTCCTCATCGCTCTGGCTCTGCTCGGCGTGCTGATCCTCGGCGCCCTCGGGCTGGTGGTGCCGAAGCTGCGTCGCCGTCCCGAACCGCCGCTGCCGACGACGGAGGTCGAGACCCGCGCCGAGGAGGACCTCGCCGGGCCGCCCGTCGAGGCGCCCGAGGCGGAGGTGTCCACCGGCATCCTGGTCGAGCCGCCGGTGGTCGAGGCGCCCCCGCTGGAGATCCCGGAGCCGACCGCCGGTCGGCTGGTCCGGCTCCGGTCCCGGCTGTCCCGCTCGCAGAACGTCTTCGGCAAGGGTCTGCTGGGCCTGCTCAGCCGGGATCGTCTCGACGAGGACACCTGGGAGGAGATCGAGGACAGCCTGATCACCGCCGACGTCGGCATCGACGCCACCCGGGAGATCGTCGACCGGCTCCGCGAGCGGACCCGGGTGCTCGGCACCCGCACCGCCGGCGAGCTGCACGCGCTGCTCGCCGCCGAGCTGGTCGAGGCCCTCGACCCGAACCTGGACCGGTCGCTGCGGACCGCCCCCAAGGACGGCGTGCCGGCGGTGGTGCTGGTGGTCGGCGTCAACGGCGCCGGCAAGACCACCACCTGCGGCAAGATCGCCCGGGTCCTGGTCGCGGACGGGCGCAGCGTGCTGCTCGGTGCGGCCGACACCTTCCGGGCCGCCGCCGCCGACCAGCTGGAGACCTGGGCCGGGCGGGTCGGCGCCGAGACCGTCCGGGGCCCGGAGGGGGCCGACCCGGCCAGTGTCGCGTTCGACGCGGTCAAGCGGGGTATCGACACCGGCGTGGACACCGTGCTCATCGACACCGCCGGCCGCCTGCAGAACAAGGTCGGCCTGATGGACGAGCTCGGCAAGGTCAAGCGGGTGGTGGAGAAGCACGGCCCGATCGACGAGACGCTGCTGATCCTCGACGCCACCACCGGCCAGAACGGCCTGGAGCAGGCGCGGGTCTTCACCGAGGTGGTAAACGTCACCGGGGTGGCGCTCACCAAGCTCGACGGCACCGCCAAGGGGGGCATCGTGATCGCGGTGCAGCGCAAGCTGGGCATCCCGGTGAAACTCGTCGGGCTGGGCGAGGGCAAGGACGACCTGGCGCCGTTCGACCCCGCGCAGTTCGTCGACGCGTTGCTGGGCACCGAGGCCCCCGGACGGGACGCGTAATCTCGCAGTGACGACCGACGATCGCGCCTACGTCGGGTGGCGCGACCCCCACCACCCGGCGCCCCGCCTCGGGAGACCGTACGTGACTTCGCAGGAGATTCCGCTGCACGGCGGCAACGTCAGCACCGTGGTGCGGGTCGGCGACACCGTGCGGCGCAACGCCGGCCCGTGGACCCCGTCGGTGCACGCCCTGCTCCGGCACCTGGAGTACGTGGGGTTCACCGGAGCCCCCCGCGCGCTGGGGATGGACGAGCGCAACCGCGAGGTGCTGTCGTACCTGGAGGGGGAGTGCGGGGAGTACCCGCTGGCCCCGCACTGGGTCACCGACGAGGCGCTGGTCACCGTCGCCACCATGCTGCGGATGTTCCACGACGCCCAGTACGGCTTCGTGCCGCCGCCGGGGGCGGTGTGGCGCTCGTTCGGGCCACCGCCGCCGGACACCGAGGTCATCTGCCACCACGACGCCGCACCGCACAACGTCATCTGGCGCCCGGACGGCACCCTCGGGCTGATCGACTTCGACCTCGCCTCGCCGGGTGCCCGCATCTACGACGTCGCGTACGCGGCCTGGACGTGGGTGCCGATCTTCTCCGACCGGGACTCGGTCACCCTCGGCTGGAAGCGCCCCGACCGGCCCCGGCGGCTGCGCCTCTTCGCCGACGCGTACGGGCTGATCCCGCGGGACCGGCACCGGCTGATCCGCACCATCCGCAAGCGGATCGTCGACCACGTGGAGGGCATCCGCCGGATGGCCGCCGCGGGTGATCCGGCGTTCGTGCGGATCGTGCACAAGGGGCACCTCCGCCGCCCGATGCGGGACCTGCGGCTGCTCGACTACGAGCGGCACGTCCTCGAGGACGCGTTGCGCTGACCGGTTCGTCCGGTTCCCGGCGCCTACCCGGGCCGGCTGTGAAGTTCTCGTCACACGTCCGAAACAAGCCGTCACCACCCGGAAATCGACGGGTGACGCTGGGGGAAACAGGGAGCGAGCAGGCTTCCGCCCTACCGGCGTACGGGCGACGCTGCCCCGGAAGCCGGGAAGGAGGGAACTTCACCTTTAGGAGGCCAGCGTGCCTGAAGCACCGACCATCGACACCGGCAACACCGCCTGGTTGCTCGTGTCGAGCGCGATCGTGTTGCTCATGACGCCCGGACTGGCGCTGTTCTACGGCGGCCTCAACCGGGCCAAGGGCGTCCTCAACATGATTATGATGAGCTTCTCCGCGATCGGGCTCGTCAGCATTCTGTGGCTGTTCTACGGCTTCTCCGCCGCTTTCGGCGACGATCAGGGCGGGGTCATCGGCGACCTCGGCCAGTACGTCGGCACCAAGACGTTCATGGCGGAGACCGACCTGTGGGGCGAGACCGGCATCCCGCTCTACGTGTTCATGGCGTTCCAGATGATGTTCGCCATCATCACCGTCGCGCTGATCAGCGGCGCGATCTCCGACCGGGCCAAGTTCTCCGGCTGGCTGCTGTTCGCCTTCGGCTGGGCGACGCTCGTCTACTTCCCGGTCGCCCACTGGGTGTGGGGCGGCGGGTTCATCGGCGCCAAGCTCGGCGCGCTGGACTTCGCCGGCGGTACGGCGGTGCACATCAACGCCGGGGCGGCAGCGCTGGCCCTGGTGCTGGTGCTCGGCAAGCGGCTCGGGTGGCCCCGGGAGACCATGAAGCCGCACAACGTCCCGATGGTCGCCCTCGGCGCCGGGCTGCTCTGGTTCGGCTGGTTCGGCTTCAACGCCGGCTCCGAGCTGACCGCCGACTCGACGACCGCCCTGGCCTTCCTCAACACGCAGGTCGCCACCGCCGCGGCCGTCCTCGGCTGGCTGGTCGTGGAGAAGGTGCGAGACGGCCGGCCGACCCTGGTCGGCGCGTCCTCCGGCGCAATCGCCGGCCTGGTCGCGATCACCCCGGCGTGCGCCTTCGTCACGCCCTGGGCCGCGGTGCTGCTCGGCCTGGTCGCCGGCGCGGTCTGCGCGCTGGCGGTGGGCCTGAAGTACCGGCTGGGCTACGACGACTCGCTCGACGTCGTCGGCGTCCACTTCGTCGGCGGCTGGATCGGCTGCCTGTGGATCGGCCTGTTCGGCACCTCCTCGGTGAGCTCCCTGGTCAGCGACGAGGGCCTGTTCTACGGGGGCGGCGTGACCCAGCTGGGCGTGCAGGCGCTCAGCGCGCTTATCGTCACCGTCTACTCGTTCGTGGTGGCGTTCGTCCTCGGCTTCGTCATCCAGAAGACCATCGGTTTCCGGGTCTCCGCGGAGGCCGAGATCGAGGGCATCGACATCACCGAGCACGCCGAGAGCGGCTACGACCTCTCCCCGGCCGCCGGCTCCGCCGGTGGCGGCGCGTTCGCGATGGCCGGCCTGGCCGGCGGGAAGCCGGCGGCCGACGCCGCCGCGCCCAGCACCGAGCCGGCCGCCGAGCCGGTCAACGAGAAGGTCGCCGGTTAACGTTCCTGGGATGGAGGGGTTGGACATGAAGCTGGTGACCGCGGTCATCAAGCCGTACCAGCTGGACGCGGTGAAGGAGGCCCTGCACGCCCTCGGCGTGGCCGGCCTGACCGTCAGCGAGGTCCAGGGCTACGGCCGGCAGAAGGGGCACACCGAGGTCTACCGGGGTGCCGAGTACACGGTCGAGTTCCTGCCCAAGATCCGGGTCGAGGTACTCACCGACGAGATGGACGTCGAGAAGATCGTCGACGCGATCGTGGCCGCCGCCCGGACCGGCAAGATCGGCGACGGCAAGGTGTGGGTGACCGGGGTCGAGGAGGTCGTCCGCGTCCGTACCGGCGAGCGCGGCCTCGACGCCCTGTAGGAGAACGCCACCGATGACCTCGTTGATCAAGCAGCCAGACCTCTTGATCAACGAGGTCGTCGGCGTTCCCGGTGGGATCGGCGCGGCCGCCCGGGCGGCGCGGGCGGCGGCCGTCGACCGGTGGCTCGCCGGGCTGCTGCCCGAGCGGGAAGGCGTCGCGCTCGTCGCCGTCGGCGGGCTCGGGCGGCGCCAGTGCGCGCCCTACGGGGACCTCGACCTGCTGCTGCTGCACGCCGGCGTGCCCGGTGTCGACGAGCTGGCAGCTGGCATCTGGTACCCGGTCTGGGACGCCGGCCTGCGGCTCGACCATTCGGTGCGTACGGTCGCCGAGGCGCTGTCGGTCGCGCAGGACGACGTCAAGGTCGCCCTCGGCCTGCTCGACGCCCGCTTCGTCGCCGGTGACGAGGCGCTCGCCGGGCAGCTCGTCCGCACGGCCGCCGACCACTGGCGGCGCACCGCCGTCCGGCAGCTGCCCGGCCTGCGGGAGATCACCGCCGCGCGGTGGCAGACCCACGGGGAGCTGGCCTTCCTCCTCGAAGGCGACCTCAAGGAGGCCGCCGGCGGGCTGCGGGACGTGGGCATCCTGCGGGCCGTCGCGATGGCCGGCGTCACCGACGCCCTGCGACCGGCGGTCCGTGCCGCCCACCTGCGGCTGCTCGACACCCGCGACGCCCTGCACACGCAGATCGGCCGCCGCCTCGACCGGCTGCTCGCCCAGGAACGGGACGGTGTCGCCGCGCTGCTCGGCCTACGTCAGCTGCAACCCGACGCGGCACCGGGGGACGAGGGCGACGCCCTGCTCCGCCGGGTGGCGAGCGACGCCCGCACGGTCAGCCACGCCCTCGACGACGCCTTCCGGGCGGCCGAGCGGCTCCGCGCCGGCCGTCGCCGGGGCACCACCGGCCAGTCGGTCCGCCGGCCGGTCGCCCGCGACGTGGTGGAGCACGACGGCGAGCTGGTGCTGGCCCGCACCGCCATCGGCGCGCGGCCGGACCCGAGCCTGTCGCTGCGGGTCGCCGCCGCGGCGGCGACCACCCGGCTGCCGATCGCCCGGGCCACCTGCGAATGGCTGGCGACGTACTGCCCGCCGCTGCCGGCGCCGTGGCCGGCCGAGGCACGCGCCGCCCTGATCACCCTGCTCGGCGCCGGTCCGGGCCTGGTGGCGGCCTGGGAGACCTGTGACCGGTACGGGCTGGTCGACGGGTGGCTGCCCGAGTGGACCCGGATGCGGAGCCTGCCGCAGCACAACCCGGTGCACCGGTTCACCCTCGACCGGCACCTGGTGCAGACCGCGTACGAGGCCAGCCGGCACACCCGCGACGTCGACCGGCCGGACCTGCTGCTGCTGGCCGCTCTCCTGCACGACGCCGGCAAGGGACTTCCCGGGGACCACAGTGTGGTCGGCGCGCCGGTCGCGGAGGCGGTCGCCGCGCGGATCGGGCTGCCGGAGCCGGAGGTCGCGCTGATCGGCACGCTGGTCCGGCTCCACCTGCTCCTGCCCGACGTGGCCACCCGCCGCGACCTCGCCGACCCGAAGACCATCGCCGACGTGGCCGCCCGGGTCGGCGACACGAGCACCCTCGACCTGCTGCACGCCCTGGTCCGCGCCGACGCCGCGGCGACCGGACCGGCCGCCTGGTCGGACTGGAAGGGGCGGCTCGTCGCCGAACTGGTCGCCCGGGTCCGCACCACGCTTGACACCGGTGTGCTGCCCGAGCCGCCCGCTCCCGATCCGGCGCTGGTCGCCGGCCCGCTGCCGGTCGTACACCTGACCGGGGACCGGGTGGCGGTGGCCGCGGCGGACCGGCGCGGCCTGCTCGCGACGGTGGCCGGCTGCCTGGCCCTGCACCGGCTCGACGTGATCGCCGCGGACGCCTCCAGCGTCGACGGGCGCGCGTTGGTGGAGTTCCGGGTGCAGCCCCGGTACGGTCTCGCGCCCGACCCGATCGCCCTCAGCGCCGACCTGCGGCGCGCGGTGACCGGCGACGTGTCGGTGATCCAGCGGCTGCGGGGGCGGGCCCTGGCCGCCCGGGCCGAGGGCGCCGCGCCACGGGTCGTGTGGCACCGCGAGGCGGCCACCGACGCGGTGGTGCTGGAGTTGCGGGCGGCCGACGCCGCCGGCCTGCTCTACCGGGTCGCCGGTGCGCTGGACGAGGCCGGCGCCCACGTCCGCGCCGCCCGGATCTCCACGCTCGGCGCGGACGTGGTGGACGCCTTCTACCTGGTCGGCGGCTGGCCCGGCGAGGATGAGCGGGCCCGCGTCGAGGCCGCGGTCCTGGCCGCGGTGTGACCATGGCCGCTCTGTGCCGGATTCGTCCCAGGTCCGGTCGGTCTGACGGGCACCCACGCCCGGACCGCCGGTTGACGTGGATCAACGCCGTCACCACAATCTGCTTGGTCAGCTGCCGCAGCCCCGGTCCGTGCTCGTGGGCGATGACGAGCGGCCGGAAAACGGGGGAAGTCGGTACGCCCTTGCCGCGTACCGCTGAAGGGAACGTCCCAGATGCGTGACCCGCTGCGATCCATGTCGCTCGGCGGTGGCGAGAGCGTGCCCGACGAGGAGATCGTCTACCTGCCGCACCCACCCACCGACGAGGAGAAGTACAGCTACTTCCAGAAGCCCCGGCCGTGGATCTTCGCGTGGATCTTCGTCAGCGCGCTCGGCATCCTCTACGGGTACGCGATGGTGGCGATCAAGGCGCCGTGGACCACTCCCGCGCTGCTGTTCCTGCCAATCATGATCATGCCGGTGGTGGTCAACTTCTGGCTCCGCAGTCACCGACCCCGGCTCACCCTGGACGAGCACAAGGCGGTGATCGCGCGGTACCGGCCGGACCCGGCCGACACCGTCGACATCTGGGTTCCGATCTGCGGGGAGCCCGTCGTGGTCCTGGAGAACACGTGCCGCGCCGTGGCGAGCATCGAGTGGCACGCCCCCGTGATGCGGTACCTCCTCGACGACGGCGAGCGGCGCGCGGAGGTCGAGGAACTCGCCCTCAAGTACGGCTTCGTCTACGTGCGTCGGCGGGAGCCGGTGCCGGGGCGGCCCCCGCAGGAGGGCGAGCGCGGCTGGCTGAAGAAGGCCGGCAACATGATCAACGCGTTCGAGTTCTCGATGGGCCGCTTCGGCGTGGTCTTCGACGCCGACTTCGCCCCCCGGCGCGACTTCCTCTACGAGACCGTCCCGTACATGCAGGCCGACCCCAAGGTCGGCATCGTGCAGACCGCTCAGTACTTCGACATCGACCCGTGGATGAACTACGTCCAGCGTGGTGCCGGCAGCCTCCAGGAGGTCTTCTTCCGCTGGATCCAGCCGGCACGGGACGTGTTCCGCGCCGCCATCTGCGCCGGCACGAACGTCGTCTACCGGCAGGACGCGGTCGCCTCGGTCGGCGGCTTCGCCCGGGTACCGCTCGGTGAGGACGTCAACTCCGGGGTGAAGCTCTGGACCGGCGGGTGGGAGACGCGGTATCTGCCGCTGGCGCTGGCCAAGGGCGTCGCGCCGGACACCTGGGCGGCGATCACCAACCAGCAGCAGCGGTGGTGCCGATCGTCGATGCTGCTGATGACCGAGAAGCACTTCCGCGACGCCCGGTTCGACTGGAAGCAGCGGACGGCCTTCTGGGCGGCCTTCCTCTACTACATGGCGTCGGCCGGCCTGCTCATCACGGGACCCTTCCCCAGCATCACGATGCTGTGGTTCTTCCCGGACCGGGTCTTCCCGCACAACTACCTGCCGATGGTCCCGGCTCTGCTGGCCACCCTGCTGGTCTTCCCGATCATGGCGCGCGGCTGGAAGCCGAGCATCTTCCGGCTGTGTCTGATCAACTCCGCGTGTCACGTCATCGCGATCTGGGACGCGCTGCGCGCCAAGGTGCAGGAATGGGTGCCCACCGGCGCGGCCACCAACACGTCCAAGGTGACGAAGAAGAAGGGCGCTCCCGAGCGGGTGTCCCGTCTGCTGCGTACCTGGATCGTCGTGGTCCAGGTCCTGCTCTGGGGCGGTCTCGCGATCCGCTTCCCCGAGTACGGGATCGGTCCGCTCTGGACGACCGCCCTGCTGGCCGCGGTGCAGCTCTACTTCGTCGCGCCGCTGCTCCTGCCCTCCTACGGGATCAAGACCGGCGTCCCGCCGAAGGAGAAGCGGGTCCTGGTCGACGCGCCGGAGCCGCAGGCGACCCCGAGCCCGGTCGTCCCGGTCTCCCCGGCCGTGCCGCGGCAGGCTCCTCCCGCCCGCCGCCCGGTCCACGCCGGGGCGCCGGGCCAGCGCGTGCCGGCCGCGCAGCCGGCGGCAGCGCGGCCGTACCAGCCCGCCGGGCAGTCGTACCCGGCCGGCCCGCAGCAGTATCCGCCGGCTGCGCAGCCGTATCCGCCGGCTGCGCAGCCGTACCCGCCGGCCGCAGCCGCGCAGCCGTACCCGGTCGCCGCACCGGCCGCCCAGCCGTACCAACCGGGCAACGCGGGATACCCGGCTGCCGCGGCGGCGCAGTCCTGGGCGCCCCCGGCGGCACCGGTGCCGCCCGGCGGCCACCCGCATGCGGTGCCGGCGCCCCGCGACCCCGGACACGACTCGTGGGCGGGTCGGCGAGCGGCCGGATATCCGCCGCCGGGGCCGGTCGAGCCGTCGGTGCCGCACCACCCGGCCAGCCACGAGCCGCGACGCCCCTCGGAGTACTGATCATGACGCTGTCCCCACGACGGCGCCGCGCACTGGCGTTCGGTGCGGCCGTCCTTTTCGCCCTTCCCGCCTGCACCGCCGGTGGGACGGAGGAATCACCGGTGCCGGGGGCGCCGGACGGCGCCGGCGGGCCGGCCGTCCCCGCCGGACCGGCGGTGGCGAAGGTCGAGGACATCCTCGGCGGCGGCGTGCTGTTCGGCATGACCCTGCACGACCGGACCGAGGCGGCGGTCACGGCCGTCGAGGAGCAACTCGACTGCCGGCCCTCCGTACTGCAGCTCTTCGCCTCGGTCGACCGGGGGATCTCGGTCGAGACGCTGAACGCCGTGCCGGGCACCCCGATGCTGTCGATCGAGCCCTGGGCGGGCGCCGCCGCCGGCCGCGAGCAGCCCGACTGGTCGCTGTCGGCGACCATCGAGGGCCGGTACGACGAGAAGTACGCGGCCCTGGCCGAGGCGGTGGTCGCGTACCGGCACCCCATGCTGATCCGGTTCGGGCACGAGATGAACGGCCACTGGTACCCGTGGGGCACCCGCAACGGGAACCGTAAGGGCGAATTCGTCAAGGCCTGGCGGCACGTGGTGGACATCTTCCGGGAGGCCGGCGCCACAAACGCCCTCTGGGTCTGGTCGCCCAACATCATCCGGGGCGCCGACAGCCGCACGATCAAGGAGTTCTGGCCCGGCGAGGAGTACGTGGACGTCGTCGGGGTGACCGGCTACGGCGTGCGGGAGAAGAGCCCCGAGACGACCTACCGGTCGACGCTCAAGCTGGTGTACGCGCTCACCGACAAGCCGTTGCTGCTGACCGAGGTCGGCGTGCAGCCCGGTGCCGAGAAGAAGGCCTGGCTCAAGCGTTTCGGCCCGTGGTTGACCGAGAACCCGCGCATCGCCGGGTTCGTCTGGTACCAGGTCATCCGCCAGGGTGACTGGCGCTTTGACGACACCCCGGCCAACCTGGCCGCGTTCAAGTCGGGCCTGTCATCGGTGGATTTGAAGTGCTGAGCGACGACGAGTCCCCGTTCAAGCCGCAGCCGCGGGTCAGCCCGGACGCGCCGACGTTCTTCCTGCCGACCACCCGCGCCGGCACCATGATCATGCCCAAGGTGTCCCGGCCGGCGGGGCCTGCCGAGGAGGCCGGCCCGGCACCGGACGCGCCGGTCGGCCGTCGCTTCCCGTGGTGGCAGCAACTGCTGGCGTTCCTCCTGCCGGCGGTGGTGATGTTCACGGTCGGCTGGCAAGGGTTGAGCGGTCGGCAGCTCTGGAACGACGAGCACGCGACCTGGCACGCCGCGACCGTGGACTGGGACGCCTTCACCCGGCTGCTCGACCGGATCGACCGGGTGCTCGCCCTGTACTACCTGTTCATGCGGGGGTGGGTGGCCCTGCTGGGTGACACGCCCACCAGTCTCCGGCTGCCCTCCCTGATCGCGATGGCCGCCGCGGCGGGGCTCACCGCGCTGGTCGGTCAGCGGCTGCTGGGGACCCCCGCGGGGCTGGTCGCCGGCCTCGTGTTCGCGGTCATCCCCGGTGTCAGCCGGTACGCCCAGGAGGCGCGCCCGTACGCGTTCGCCGTGGCGGCGGCGGTCCTGGCGACGCTGCTCCTGCTGCTGGCCCTCGACCGGCCGCGCTGGCCCTGGTGGTTCGCGTACTCCGCGGCGGTGGCCCTGACCGCCTACTTCCACATCGTGGCGGTGCTGGTGCTGGTTCCGCACGTGCTGCTGGCCTGGCTGCGTTACCAGCGGTCCGAGCGGGACGTCCGGCTGTGGAAGTTCCTGGGGGCGCTGGGGCTGATCACCGCCGCGGTGATGCCGCTGGCCTACACGGGCTCGGGCCAGTCCGGAGCGATCGAGTGGATCAAGGCCGACCGGGCGGCCGTCGTCGAGCTGCCGATGCGGCTCTTCGGCTCGTACCCGGTCGCCCTGGCGGTCTGTGCCACGGCGCTGGTCGGCATTCCACTCCTGGCGGTGCTGCGCAACCGCGGGGTGACCGCGGCGCTTGTGGCGTGGGCGGTGTTCCCGCCGGTGTTCACCTTGGCGACCTTCCCGCTGTTGCATCTCTTTCTCTTCCGCTATTTGCTGTTCACGCTGCCGGCGTGGGCCCTGCTGGCGGCGGGCGCGCTGCACGGCGCGAGCCGGTTGCTGTTCCGGCGGGCCTGGCCGCAACTGCTGATCGCGGTGGGTGCGCTGCCGGCGCTGGCGCTGCTGACCCTGCCCACGCAGCAGGAGCTTCGCGGCCCGCTGGTGGACGGGGAGCCGGACTACCGCGCCGCCGCCGAGGTGATCTCGGCCAACCTGCGGCCCGGCGACGGCGTCATCTTCGCCGGCCGGACGCGGCCGCCGCGGATGGGCATGGCGTACCAGATGCGTGACGTTCCCCGGCCGGACGACATCCTGCTGGTCCGCTCGGCGGCCGAGATCGGCGACTTCGGCGTCGAGGAGTGCCCGGTCACCCTGCCCTGCCTGGTGAACCGGGACCGGATCTGGGTGGTCAGCACGAGCTACAGCCGGGAGGCCTTCGCGGAGATGGCGGAGGAGCGGGCCGCCACGTTGAACCGGCTCTACCAGGTCGAGCAGGAGAGCGCCTTCACCCGCATCCACGTCCACCTGCTGGTGCCACGGCGATGACCGGCACGGCCGGGGTGACCGACTGGCCGCCCCGGCCCGACCGGCGCCAGGGTGTCCCGGCGCGGAAGCGGGGGTGTGGTGGGCCGGTTAGGCTTACCGGGTGGCCGGTCCTCGTGTCCGGCCGCGTCGTGCTTGCCGGAACACTGACAATCGGGATGTTCGCGTGTTTGACACCTTGAGTGACCGCCTGTCCGGGATCTTCACCAAGCTCCGCGGCAAGGGCCGGCTCACCGACGCCGACATCGACGCCACCGCACGCGAGATCCGTCTCGCGCTGCTGGAGGCGGACGTCGCGCTGCCGGTGGTCAAGGGCTTCATCACGAACGTCAAGGAACGGGCGCGCGGTGCCGAGGTCTCCCAGGCGCTGAACCCGGCCCAGCAGATCATCAAGATCGTCAACGAGGAGCTGATCAACGTCCTCGGCGGCGAGGGGCGGCGGCTCCAGTTCGCCAAGCAGCCGCCGACCGTGATCATGCTCGCCGGTCTCCAGGGTTCCGGCAAGACCACCCTCGCCGGCAAGCTGGCCCGCTGGCTCAAGGCGCAAGGCCACCAGCCGCTGCTGGTCGCCGCCGACCTCCAGCGTCCCAACGCCGTGGGGCAGCTCCAGGTGCTCGGTGGCCGCGCCGGCGTCGAGGTGTACGCCCCGGAGCCCGGCAACGGTGTCGGCGATCCGGTGCAGGTGGCCCGCGCCTCGATCGAGCACGCGCGCCGCGCCGCCCGGGACATCGTCATCGTCGACACGGCCGGGCGGCTCGGTGTCGATGCCGAGATGATGCAGCAGGCCGCCGACATCCGCGACGCGGTCGACCCCGACGAGGTCATCTTCGTCATCGACGCGATGGTCGGTCAGGACGCGGTCCGCACCGCCGAGGCGTTCCGCGACGGCGTGGGCATCACCGGTGTGGTCCTCTCCAAGCTCGACGGCGACGCCCGAGGCGGCGCGGCGCTGTCGGTCCGGGAGGTCACCGGGCAGCCGATCCTGTTCGCCTCCACCGGCGAGAAGCTGGAGGACTTCGACGTCTTCCACCCCGACCGGATGGCCAGCCGGATCCTCGGCATGGGCGACGTCCTCACTCTGATCGAGCAGGCCGAGCAGGCCTTCGACGCCGATCAGAAGGAGAAGATGACCGCCAAGCTGATGGGCGGCGAGCAGTTCACCCTTGAGGACTTCCTCGACCAGCTCATCGCGGTACGGCGGATGGGCCCGATCGCCAACGTGCTGGCCATGATGCCCGGCATGGGGCAGATGAAGGACCAGCTCGCCGAGCTGGACGACAAGCACTTCGACCGGGTCACCGCGATCATCCGGTCGATGACCCCGGCCGAGCGCACCAACCCGAAGATCATCAACGGCTCGCGGCGGGCCCGCATCGCCACCGGCTCCGGCGTCACCGTGATGGACGTCAACCAGCTGCTCAACCGCTTCGCCGACGCGCAGAAGATGATGAAGCAGATGGGCGGCATGATGGGTCTGCCGGGCGGGGGCCGCCGGAAGGCGACCAAGTCGCCGAAGAACAAGCGCAAGGGCACCAAGGGCGGCGGCCGGCCGCGGACCGGCGCGGGAGCGGGACTGCCGGGTGGCTTCCCCGGCGGCGGCATGCCGCAGCTCCCGCCGGGCATGGGCCCGGACGACCTGGCCGGCCAGGGCCTGCCGCCGGGCTTCAAGCTCCCGAAGATCGACTTCAACAAGCTCGGCAAGGGGGACAAGGGCCCCCGCTGAGCGCCACGCTGACGGTGGGCGATGTGATCGCCGCATAGGATCACGCCACCCCCGGTCGACCTGCCGGCGCTCACCGCCCGCCGGGACGCCCTGCTCGCCGCCGACGGGAAGTGATCCGGTAGGACTGAGCACATGGCTCTGCACGTACGCGGTGTGCTTCTGCCGGACGACGAGGTCCGGAACCTGTGGCTGGTCGGCGACCGGGTGACCTTCGACCCGGTGCCCGACGCGGAGACGATCGCCGACGGCGGCTACGTGCTGCCCGGCCTGACCGACGCGCACTGCCACATCGGCATCGCCCGTGGCGGCGCCCCGATCGACTCCCTCGACCAGGCCCGCGAGTTGGCCCGCACCGACCGGGACGCCGGCGTCCTCGCCATCCGGGACGCCGGCTCGCCGTACCCGTACCCGGAACTCGACGACGACCCGGACCTGCCGCGCCTGGCGCGCGCCGGCCGGCACATCGCCCCGCCGAAGCGGTACCTGCGCGACATCGGGGTGGAGGTCGGGGCGGCGGAGGTGGCCGCGACGGTCGCCGAGCAGGCCCGGGCCGGCAACGGCTGGGTCAAGCTGGTCGGCGACTGGATCGACCGCGGCACCGGCGACCTGGCCCCGGCCTGGGACGCGGCCACCATGACCGCGGCGGTGCAGGCCGCGCACGCCGCGGGGGTACGCGCCGCGGTGCACACCTTCTCCGAGACCGCAGTCGAGATCATGGTGCGGGCCGGGGTGGACTCGGTGGAGCACGGCACCGGACTCAGCCTGGACCTGATCGACCTGATGGTCCGGCAGGGCACCGCGCTGGTGCCCACAATGATCAATATTCAGACCTTCGGGGGGATCGCCGAACAGGCCCGCGCGAAGTTCCCCGGATACGCCGACCACATGCTCGCCCTGCGCGACCGCTTCCCGGACGTGGTGCGTGCCGCGTACGAGGCCGGGGTGCCGATCTACGTGGGCACGGACGCCGGCGGCGGCATCGACCACGGCCTCGCCGCCGAGGAGATGCTGCTGCTGCACGAGCGGGCCGGCTTGTCCACGGTGGACGTCCTCGCCGCCGCGTCCTGGCGTGCCCGCGAGTGGCTCGGCTTCCCCGGACTTGTCGAGGGTGGCCTGGCCGACCTGGTCGTCTACCCCGAGGACCCGCGCCGTGACCTCCGGGTGGTCCGTGCCCCCGCCCGCGTCGTCCTCCGCGGGCGCGTCGTCCGCTGACCCCACCGGGGTCCGCCGCCCGCGCCCTGAGAGTGCCCGTGCCCGCGCCGGCCGTGCCCGCGCCGGCCGTGCCCGCGCCCGCCGCGCGACGCCGGCTGCAAGATCGCGCTCGAGGTGCGAAGTAGTGGCCTCGCGCGCAACAGCAGGGCCCTACATCGCACATTGAGCGTGATCTTGCAGGGCGCGGCCGGGCCGGGGCCGGGCCGGGCCGCGGCGGAGGCGCGGCCGGGGCAGGCGTCAGGCTGCCGGGGCGAAGGCCGCGCCGAAGAGGCGGACCGCGAGGCGGGCGAGCGCCTCGGCCGTGTCGTCGACCGGCGCCTGCGGCAGGACGATGTGGCTGACCACCAGCCGCACGACGGAGTCGGCGGCGAACGCCAGGGCCGCCGGGTCAGCACCCGGAAGGCGCTGCCCGGTCCAGTCGATCAGCACCGCGGACGCCTCGGCGAGCACCAGGTCGCCGCGGGTGGTGAGGTAGGGCAGCAGCTCCTCGGAGCCGCCCCGGGTGCTGGTGAGGATCGCCTTGACCAGCGGGTTGTCGGCCGCCGAGGCGAGCGTGTGCCGGATCGCCGCGTACGTGGCGGCGCGGACGTCGTCGCCGTGCCCGGCCAGCGCCGCGCGGACCTCGGAGACGAACCGGTCCACCTCCCGCCGGGCCAGCGCCTCCGCCAGACCGGCCTTGCTGCCGAACTCGTTGTAGACGGTCTGCCGGCTGACCCCGGCCGCGGTGGCCACCGCGCCCATCCGTACGCCGTCCCACCCGGTCGCGATCGTCAGTGCCCGCGCCGCGTCGACGATCCCGTCGCGCAGCCGGGTGGCGGCCCTCGATTCACCCATGATGGTCGAAGTCTACGGCGTGTCGGCGTGCCCGCCGGGACGCGCGGGACGCACCGGCCGCCCGCTGACGGGGACCGGCCCGGCGGCGCATAGGATGTGCGGTCATGGCGCGCGTGCTCACTCCCCGTGCGGAGGACTTTCCCCGCTGGTACCAGGACCTGATCGCGAAGGCGAAGCTGGCCGACAACGGCCCGGTCCGGGGGACCATGGTGATCCGACCGGCCGGCTACGCCATCTGGGAGCGGATGCAGGCCGAGATGGACGCCCGGATCAAGGCGGCCGGCGCGGAGAACGCGTACTTCCCGCTCTTCATCCCGGAGAGCTACCTCAAGCGCGAGGCCGAGCACGTCGAGGGCTTCTCCCCGGAGCTGGCGGTGGTCACCCACGGCGGCGGCAAGCAGCTCGCCGAGCCGGTGGTGGTGCGGCCGACGAGCGAGACGGTCATCGGCGAGTTCATGGCCAAGTGGGTGGACTCGTACCGGGACCTGCCGCTGCTGCTCAACCAGTGGGCCAACGTGGTCCGCTGGGAGCTGCGCCCGCGTGTCTTCCTGCGTACCAGCGAGTTCCTCTGGCAGGAGGGGCACACCGCCCACGCCACCCGCGCCGACGCCCGGGCCTACGCCCGCCGGATCCTGCACGAGGCGTACGAGGACCTGATGGTCAACGTGCTCGCCATCCCGGTGCAGGTGGGGCTCAAGACCGCCCGGGAGCGGTTCGCCGGGGCCGCCGCCACGTACACGCTCGAGGGCATGATGGGCGACGGCAAGGCGCTCCAGCTGGGCACCAGCCACGAGCTGGGCCAGAACTTCGCCAAGGCGTTCGACATCAGCTACTCCTCGGCCGAGGGCGGCCGGGAGCACGCCTGGACCACCTCGTGGGGCACGTCGACCCGCATGCTCGGTGGGCTGATCATGTGCCACGGCGACGACAACGGCCTGCGGGTGCCGCCGAGGCTCGCGCCGGTCCAGGCGTACGTCATGGTCGTGAAGGACGGCGAGGGTGTCGTCGAGGCGGCGGCCAAGCTGGTCGACGGCCTGCGCGACGCCGGGGTCCGGGTGGCGCTCGACGACCGCACCGACACCCCGTTCGGCCGCCGGGCCGTCGACGCCGAGCTGCGTGGTTACCCGGTTCGGGTCGAGGTCGGCCCCCGCGACCTGGCCGCCGGCAACGCGGTCGTGGTCCGGCGTACGGACGGCTCGAAGTCCCCGGTGCCGGTGGCGGACGTGGTCGACGCGGTGCGGGCGGCCCTGGCGGCCGACCAGCAGGCGCTGTACGACGAGGCGCTGGCCAACCGGACGGCCCGTACCCGCGAGGTCGGCACGCTCGCCGAGGCGATCGAGGCGGCATCGACCGGCTGGGCCCGGGTGCCGTGGTCGGCTGTCGGCGTCCAGGGGGAGACCGAGGCGAACGCTCAGGGTGTCACCGTGCGCTGCCTGGTCCGCGCCGACGGGTCGGTGCCCGACTCCGAGGACGAGCCCGACCTGGTCGCCATCCTGGCCCGCGCCTACTGAGGTGCAAGGAAGGGCCCCTTGTTAACGCCTGGTGTTGTAAAAGGGTCCCTTCCTAACACCGTCGCCCGTGCCGAGTAGGAGCAACGCGTGAGGTTCGAGCCGGGCCGGTCGATCGTGCACCGCAACGTCCGGCGGGGGCGGATCGGCTGGGTCCGCCCGGCGCGGGTGGTAAGCGACGACGACCGGGGCCTGCTGCTGTGGATCTCCCGGGGTTCGGCGGTGGCGAGCGAGGTCACCGCGGCCGGGCTCGGCATGCGGGCGGTTCCGTTCGCCGAGTGGGTCGTCTCGTCGTACCGGCTGGCGACCGGCCGCTGGCAGGGCCCGCCCCTGCTGAAGTTCCTGCCCACCGGGGCGGCGCACTCCGTCTGGTGGTTCCGGGACGAGCAGGAACGGTTCGCCCACTGGTACGTGAACCTGGAGGAACCGGGCGTACGCTGGGACGACGGTGATCTCGCCGGGGTCGACGTGGTCGACCAGGACCTCGATGTGCTGGTCCGGCCGGATCGCGGCTGGCAGTGGAAGGACGAGGACGAGTTCACCGAGCGGCTCGACTTCCCGGAGCACTACTGGGTGGCCGACGAGAAGGCGGTCCGGGCCGAGGGGGAGCGGGTGATCGCGCTCGCCGAGGCGGGCGAGTTCCCCTTCGACGGCACCTGGTGCGACTTCGAGCCGCCGCCCGGCTGGGCCGCGCCGCAGGAGTTGCCGCCCGGCTGGGACCGGCCGCCGGTGCGCTGACTTCCCGGTGTTTCCGGTCACTTTCGGGGGTCGCCGGGTGACCCGGGGCGGTCCGGTGTGAGAGTTCCCGACCGGATCTGGCAGAATGGCTGGCTGGTATCCGGCGTGTGTCCGGCGCCCTCTACCCCGGGCACCGCGCCAGTCCACCGAGCAGTCTCCGGCCCAAACCCCACTGTGCCGGTGGGCGCTCACCCGTGCACCGCCCGTTCCGGGACGGTGAGATCGCAACAGGAGCGAAAGAACTGTGGCCGTAAAGATCCGGCTCCTGCGGATGGGCAAGATCCGCAACCCGCAGTACCGCATCGTCGTCGCCGACTCGCGCACCAAGCGCGACGGCCGCGCGATCGAGTTCGTCGGGATCTACCAGCCGAAGGAGGACCCTTCGGTGATCGAGGTCAAGTCGGACCGGGTGCAGTACTGGCTCTCCGTGGGCGCGCAGCCGAGCGAGGCGGTGCAGCGCCTGCTGGAGAAGACCGGCGACTGGCAGAAGTTCAAGGGCCTGCCGGCCCCCGAGCCGCTGAAGGTCGCCCCCGAGCGGGCCGACCGCAAGGCGGCGTACGAGGCCGAGGCGAAGGCCGCCGCCGGCCTGACGGAGGCGCCGGCCAAGCCGGCCAAGAAGGCCGCCGCGAAGGCCGAGCCGGCTGCGAAGGCCGAGCCGGCCGCCGAGGCGGCGCCGAAGACCGAGGAGCAGGCCGGTGCGGACTCCGGCGAGCAGGCCTGACGTGGCGCTTCGTCCGGCGCTGGAGCACCTGGTCAAGGGCATCGTCGATCACCCCGACGACGTCCGGGTCCGGCTTGTCGACTCCCGCCGGGGCAAGCGGCTCGAGGTCCGCGTGCACCCGGAGGACCTCGGCACGGTGATCGGGCGGTCCGGCCGGACCGCCAAGGCGTTGCGCCAGGTCATCGGCTCCATCGGTGGGCGCGGCGTACGCGTCGACATCGTCGACTCGTACTGATGCTGCTCATCGTCGGACGGATCGGCAAGCCGCACGGGATCCGCGGTGAGGTCACCGTGGAGGTGCGGACCGACGAGCCCGAGGCACGGTTCGCACCCGGGTCGGTTCTCCGGACCGACCCGGGTGCGAACGCACCCGCCGAGCCGGGGGCGTACCAGGTGCCGGCGGAGCTGACCGTCGAGTCCGCCCGCTGGCACCAGAGCCGCCTGCTCGTCGCGTTCGAGGGCGTGCTGGACCGCGACGTCGCCGAGGCGCTGCGCGGGACCCTGCTCGGGGTGGACAGCGCCGGCGTCACCCCGCCGGAGGACCCGGAGGAGTTCCACGACCACCAGCTGGTCGGCCTGGCCGCGGTCACCCCGGCGGGCGAGCGGCTGGGCGAGGTGGCCCGGATCGACCACGCGCCCGCCTCGGACCTGCTGGTGCTGCGCCGCCCGGGCGGCCGGGACGCGTTGATCCCGTTCGTCAAGGCGATCGTCCCCGAGGTCGACCTCGCCGGCGGCCGCGTCGTCATCGACCCGCCCGGCGGCCTGCTCGACCTCTGACGGGGGTCGGCGGTCCGGCCCGCACAGCTGTTGGAGCCTCCCGCATGCGCGTCGACATCGTGTCGATCTTCCCGGAGTACTTCGCCCCGCTGGACCTGTCGCTTGTCGGCAAGGCCCGCGCCAACGGCACGCTGCGGCTGGCCGTACACGATCTGCGGACCTGGACCCACGACGTGCACCGCACGGTCGACGACACGCCCTACGGCGGCGGACCGGGCATGGTGATGCGGCCGGAGCCCTGGGGGGAGGCCCTGGACGCGCTCGCCCCGCCGGAGCTCGCCCCGCCCCGGCTGCTGGTGCCCGCGCCGACCGGCGTGCCGTTCACCCAGGCGCTCGCCCACGAGCTGGCCGCCGAGCAGCACCTGCTCTTCGCCTGCGGCCGGTACGAGGGCATCGACCAGCGGGTGCTCGACCACGCGGCGGCCCGGATGCCGGTCACCGAGGTCTCCCTCGGCGACTACGTGCTCTTCGGCGGTGAGGTCGCGGTGCTGGTGATCCTGGAGGCCGTCACCCGGCTGCTGCCCGGGGTGCTCGGCAACGCGGGTTCGCTGGACGAGGAGTCGCACGCCCACGGGCTGCTGGAGGCCCCGATGTACACCAAGCCGGCCGTCTGGCGGGACCTGGCGGTGCCGGAGGTGCTCCGCTCCGGCGACCACGGCCGGATCGCCCGCTGGCGGCGCGACGAGGCGCTGGTGCGTACGGCCGTCCGCCGGCCCGACATGATCGCCGCCCTGCCGCCGGAGAGCCTGGACAAGCGGGACCGGGCGGCCCTGGAACGGGCCGGATTTCAGCCGCCGCCGGGGGATGTGGCAAAGTAGAGGGGTTGCCGCAGTCGGCCGCGCCGCGGGCGGCTGCGAGGACCCTCGACCGGGGTCGGCGAGTGCCGACGACCACCCGGGGGTCAGAATCACCCATCCGCGCACCGACTGACGGTGCGCCGTGAGCCTCACGAGGACGCAGCGATGAACATCCTGGACGCTCTTGACGCCCAGTCGAAGCGGGTCGACATTCCCGACTTCCGCGCCGGTGACACCGTCAAGGTGCACGCGCGGGTCGTGGAGGGCAACCGGTCCCGGGTCCAGATCTTCCAGGGCGTCGTCATCCGCCGCCAGGGTGCCGGTCTGCGGGAGACCTTCTCCGTCCGCAAGGTCAGCTTCGGTGTTGGCGTGGAGCGCACCTACCCGGTCAACAGCCCGGCGATCGACCGCATCGAGGTCGTGACCCGTGGTGACGTCCGGCGCGCGAAGCTCTACTACCTGCGTGAGCTGCGCGGCAAGAAGGCGAAGATCAAGGAGAAGCGCGAGAAGCAGCCGAGCTGACCTCGCGCTGCGCCACGCCGCCCGAGCTGCGCGTATGCCGTACGGTCCGGACCGCACTACCCTGGTCGTACGGGCGCAGCCGGCCGGACCCCCGCCCCGCGGTGGGGAAGACGTCCACTGCCGCCCGGGGAGCCTCGATGGGGCTCCCGGGCGGTAGTGTCATTTCTGCGGACCGGGGAGTGGCGTGGTGCAGACGCTCGACGAGGACGGCACGGTCGACCCGTGGCGTCGGCGGACCCGTCGTACCCGCCGCCAGATGCCGCTCTGGCAGGAGCTCCCGCTGCTGCTGATCGTCGCGTTCTGCCTCGCGGTCCTGATCCGCACGTTCCTGCTCCAGGCGTTCTTCATCCCCTCCGGTTCGATGGAGGACACGCTCCTCGTCGGTGACCGGGTGCTGGTCAACAAGGTCGTCTACGACGTACGGGACCCGGTGCGCGGCGAGGTGGTCGTCTTCCGGGGCACCGACCGCTGGGCGCCGCAGGTCGACGAGCAGCCCGAGCCCGGCTTCGTGGGCAAGCTCGGCGCCACGGTCGGCGACCTGGTGGGCGTGAGCCGCCCCGGTGAGAAGGACTTCATCAAGCGGGTCGTCGGCCTGCCCGGTGACCGGGTGAAGTGCTGCGACGAGCAGGGCCGGGTGCTGGTCAACGGCACTCCGCTGGACGAGCCGTACGTCCTGCGGGACTCGCCGCTGGAGGTGCCGCCGAACCCGCGCGAGTGTCGCGCGCGGCGCTTCGACGAGATCGTGGTCCCGCCGGGGCAGATCTTCGTGATGGGTGACCACCGGCTCGTCTCGCAGGACGCCCGTTGCCAGGGCCCGGTGCCGATCGACAACGTGGTCGGCCGGGCGTTCGGCATCGTGTGGCCGTCGTCGCGGTGGACGTCGCTGTCCGTTCCGGAGACGTTCGCGAACGTCCCGCCGCCGGCGAGCGTCTCGACGGGCCCCGCGCCGGTCCGGCCGACGCCGGAGGGCGGTGTGCTGCTGCTCCTCCCGCTATCGGCGGCTCTGCTCGGTTCTCGCGCGTTCCGGACGGTGGCTCCCGGCCGGGCAACGTAGGCTCCATCCCGTGATTGACGAGCAGACCGACAAGTCCCGTAGCTCCTTCTGGAAGGAGCTGCCGATCCTCCTGGGCGTGGCGATCCTGGTCGCGGTGCTGGTGCGAGCCTTCGTGCTGCAGACCTTCTTCATCCCCTCGCCATCCATGGAGAACACCCTTCAGATCGACGATCGGGTGCTGGTCAACAAGCTGGTCTACGATTTCCGCTCGCCGCACCGCGGTGAGGTGATCGTCTTCAAGGCGCCGACCGCGTGGAGCGGCAACCCGGACGGTGAGGACTTCATCAAGCGGGTCATCGGCGTCGGCGGGGACCATGTCGCCTGCTGCGACGAGCAGGGGCGGATCACGATCAACGGCGCGCCGCTTGACGAGCCGTACCTCTACTCCGCCGACGGCGAGCGGGACAAGCCCGCCGACCAGGAATTCGACATCACAGTGCCGCAGGGGCGGCTCTGGGTGATGGGCGACCACCGGTCCGCCTCGGGTGACTCGCTGCAGCACTGGCAGCAGTCCGGGCAGGACATCAACGAGGCGACCATCCCGGAGGACGACGTCGTCGGTCGCGCGTTCACCGTCTTCTGGCCGTTCGACCGGGCGCGCTGGCTGAGCGTGCCCGAACAGTACGACGGCATCCCCCAGCCGCGGTCCTGAGCCGGCCGGCCGCGGTGGGGGCGTGGGCGTTGTCGGTCGCGTCTGGCAGGCTGGGGCGGTGACCGTCTACACCCCTCGTCGTGCCGCGCGGGTGCTGCTCGTGGACGCCGCCGGCCGCGTCCTCCTCTTCGAGGGCACCGACCCGGCCCGGCCCGGGCACCGGTACTGGTTCACGCCAGGAGGCGGGCTCGACCCGGGCGAGAGCTCGGCGGCCGGAGCCGCCCGCGAGCTCGCCGAGGAGACCGGCCTGCGGCTCGGCCCGGCCGACCTCGGCGCGCCGGTGTGGTCAGAGACGGTCGAGTTTCCGTTCGACGGCGTCTGGTACCGGCAGGAGCAGGAGTTCTTCCTGGTCCGGGTGGCCACGTGGGACGTCGACACGGCCGGCTTCAACGCCGTCGAGCGGGCCAGTGTCGCCGGGCACCGCTGGTGGTCACCGGCCGATCTGGCGGTCAGCGGTCAGCGTTACTACCCGCCGGACCTGCCGTCGGTGCTGGCCCGCGCGCTGGCGGCCGTGCCGCCGGCCGGTCCCGGGGGTCAGCCCGCCGCGGGTGGGGTCGCGCCGTGCTGACGCCGCCGCGCACCGTCGTCCGCCGCGACGGCGGGCTGTACGCGTTGGAGCGTGCCCTGCAGCGGCGCGGCTTCCGGCACGTGGCCGGCGCCGACGAGGCCGGCCGGGGCGCCTGCGCCGGCCCGCTGGTGGCCGCGGCCGCGATCCTGCCCGAGGGGCGGCGCGGTGAGATCGACGGGCTCGCCGATTCCAAGCTGCTCACCCCGGCCAGCCGCGAGCGGGTGTACGAGGAGGTCGTGGCCCGCGCCCTGGCGTACGCGGTGGTGGTGATCCCGGCGGAGGAGGTCGACGCCCGGGGTCTGCACGTGTGCAACCTCGCCGCGATGCGGCGGGCGCTGGCGTCGCTGAGCACCCCACCGGAGTACGTGCTCACCGACGGCTTCGGCGTGGACGGCCTGGACGTGCCCGGGCTCGCGGTGTGGAAGGGTGACCGCGTCGCGGCCTGCGTCGCGGCGGCGAGCGTGCTGGCCAAGGTCACTCGGGACCGGATCATGGTCGAGCTGGACGGTGCGTTTCCCGGTTACGGGTTCGCGGAGCACAAGGGTTACATCACGACCGAGCACTCGGCCGCCCTGCGAGAGCTGGGTCCGTGTGCCGAGCACCGTTTCTCGTACGTCAATGTCGCGACGGTCTCGGGCCGGCACGAGGCTCCGCCCCGGGCCCGTCGGCCACTGGGTGCAAGGCCGGACGAGCCGATGGAGCGCTCCGGCGCGCCAGGGGGTACCGTCGGCGTGGCGTTGGGCGAGCGGCCTCGGCCCTCGACGCCGGTGGGGGAAGATGTGGTCATGGAAGGCGGAATGGGATGAGCGCGGAAGATCTCGAAAAGTACGAGACAGAGATGGAGCTGCAGCTCTACCGGGAGTACCGCGACATCGTCCGCCAGTTCTCCTACGTGGTGGAGACCGAGCGCCGGTTCTACCTGGCGAATCAGGTCGACCTGCACGTGCGCAACTCGGACGGCGAGGTCTACTTCGAGGTTGAGATGCACGACGCCTGGGTGTGGGACATGTACCGCCCCGCCCGGTTCGTCAAGAACGTCCGAGTGATGACGTTCAAGGACGTCAACGTGGAAGAGCTGGAGAAGCCGGACATCTCGCTTCCTGCGGACTCGGGCTTCGGCGGCTGACCTCCCGGCCGGCGCGTCTGCCGCCGGCACGCGGACACCACGGTCCCCCACCGTGCCCGTCACCCCTCCAGCACCACCACCTCGACCCGCTGGACGAGGTTGTTCGCGAACCCGCCCCGGTTCCACGGCTGCTCCACCGGCTGGGTCCGGCCGGAAGCGTCGGTGGCGCGGGCGCTCAGCACGTACCGGCCCGGCGTCGCCGTCCACTCGTGCCGCCAGCGCCGCCACGCGTACGGGCCGTCCGAGCTTCCCGCCAGGTCGGCCGCCGTCCAGGTCGTACCCCCGTCGATGGTCACCTCCACCGAGACCACCGGGGCGTGGCCGGACCAGGTGCGGCCGTCCAGGACGCACGGGCCGGGGCGGAGCACGCGGGTGCGGGACATGAAGTCCGGGAAGCCGGGCGGACGGACCAGGGCGCGTGGCTCGATCCGGGTCACCGGCACACCCGGATCCTCGGCGTCCTGCCGCAGCCGGTAGGCCACCGCGTTCTGGTAGCCGGTGAACTCCTCGGTCAGCACGCTGACCGAACGCAGCCACTTGACGTGCGCCATGCCGTACCAGCCGGGCACGATCAGCCGCAGCGGCGCGCCGTGCTGCGGCAGCAGGGGAGAGCCGTTCATCTCGTACGCGAGCAGCACCTCCTCGCGCAGCGCCTCCGCCACCGGGAGCGCCCGCTGGTAGTCCTGCTCGACGCCGCGCTCCACGCCGTGATCGGCGCCGGTGAAGACCACGTCCACGGCGTCGGCGGGCAGCCCCGCCTCCCGCAGCAACGGTGCGAGCGGGGTGCCCGTCCACTCCGCGTTGCCGACCGCCTCCACCAGCCAGGGCTGGCTGACCGGCCGCGGGTGCAGCAGAGCCCGCCCGTTGCCGGCGCACTCCAGGGTCACCCGGTGGCTGACCCGGGGCCGGGCCCGCAGGTCGGCCAGGCTGACGGCGAGCGGCCGGTCGACCGCGCCGTCCACGGTCAGCACGTGGGCCGCCGGGTCGAGGTCCGGGATGTCGTAGTGGATCAGCAGGTAGTGCAGTCCGGCCGGGGTGACGTCGTAGCGCAGCGCCTCCAGCGGGATGCCGTGGTTGCGGGCGGCGAGCTGGAGCTCCTCGGCGCTGATCGCCTCG
Organism: Micromonospora sp. NPDC126480; assembly: GCF_040302465.1. Taxonomy (NCBI): domain Bacteria; kingdom Bacillati; phylum Actinomycetota; class Actinomycetes; order Micromonosporales; family Micromonosporaceae; genus Micromonospora; species Micromonospora sp. NPDC126480. The sequence goes on along the minus strand of NZ_JBEORU010000003.1, from coordinate 130,350 downwards.
TCCGGCTCGGCCAGTCGCGACGGACCGCTGACATCGTCCACTGTGGTCATGCGCACTCCCCGGCCCCGACGGCGGCGGCCCCGCCGTCACCCGGACCCAGCCTAGAGCTGCCGCCGTCGGACCGTCATCACCGCTCCCGCCGACGTCTGCTACCGGTCGGTGAACTCGAACATCGTCACTCCGGCCGGCAGGGGACGCGACGCGGTGCGGAGGCGGTGCACGCCCACGCCCACCCGGTCCGCCGGGGTGCTCACCGCCACCGCCTCGAACCCGGCCCCGGCGAACCAGTCGCAGATCGCCGGCACGAGGTCCGGCGCACCCCGGTGCCGGGTCCAGATCACCGTGCCGCCGGTGGCGCAGAGGGCGGCGCAGTGCCCGACGGCGGCGCGGATGTCGGCCTCCGGGACGTTGCCGAAGATCCCGCAGGCCAGGACCAGGTCGGCCGGGGCGAGATCCGCGTACGCGTCGGTGCGCGCCGCGTCACCGACGACCACCTCGACCGCCGGCAGCCCGGCCGCCGTCGCCGCCGAGCGGGCGACCTCGGCGTTGCGGGGATCCAACTCGACCAGCCGGGCGGTCACGTCCGGCCCGCGGCGGTGCGCGGCGAGGACCGGTATGAGGTCCCGGCCCTGGCCGGCGCAGAGGCTGATCGCACGCAGCGGGCCGGATGGAGCCTGGTCCAGCGCGTCGGCCACCCGGCGGCGGACCTCCCCGAGCCGGCGGGACAGCGCCGAATCGGGATCGTCGTAGTCCGCGTGCCAGCCGTACCAGTCCTTGGTCATCCGGCCAGCCTAGACATGTGGCCGGCGGCTGGCGTCCCGGCGCCGCCATAGCAGATCAACTCCGCTCGCGGGGTCTGTCCACAGGGCGGCCGTCGTCCACAGCGGGCGGGTCGCGGGGTGGCGGCCGGGCGGGACGGTTCGGAAGGGTGCCGGGTATGCGACCCTTCCCGATCCTCGCCGCCGTGCTCGGCATCGTGCTGGCCGCCGCGCCCCCGGTCGCCGCAGCCGGGCCTCGTGCTACCGCGACCGTCGCCGCGCCGGTCCCCGACGCCGGCGTGCACGTGTCCTTCCGTTGGCCGCTGCCCGGGACGCCGCCGGTCGTGCGGCGGTTCGACCCGCCACCGCAGCCCTGGCTGCCCGGCCACCGCGGCGTCGACCTCGCCGCGGCGCCGGGTACGCCGGTGCTGGCGGCCGGCACCGGCACCGTCACCTTCGCCGGTGCGGTCGCCGGCCGGCCGGTGGTCACCGTGGGGCACGACGACGGCCTGCGAACCACCTACGAGCCGGTACGGCCCGGCGTCGAGGTCGGTGTCCGGGTCGCAGCGGGCACCCCGATCGGTCTCCTGCGGGCGGGCCACCCGGGCTGCGCGGCCACGGCCTGCCTGCACTGGGGTCTGCGCCGGGGCGACACCTACCTCGACCCGCTGGCGCTGCTCGGCCGGGGACCGGTGCGGCTGTTACCGCTCGACGGCGTGCTCCGGTAGGGCGGCCGGTCGCTGCCCGCTCGGCGGTCGCCGACGTGCGGCGGTCGCCGACGTGCGGCGGTCGCGGGTCGTGCGGCGGTCGCGGGTCGCGTGGCGGTCGTGGGCCGTTCAGCGGTTGCCGGCGTTCGGCGGTCGCGGGTCGTTCGCCGGGTCAACGCTGGGCTAGCAGCGGCGGAAGCGACACCGCGAGCCGCTCGTACTCCGCCGCCGAGTTGTACACCTGACCGCACAGCCGCAGCCAGCCCCGCCCGTCCCAGGCCATCACGGCCACCTCGGCGGCCAGCCGCTCGGCGATCCGGGCGCGCAGGGCCCGCGCGGTGTCCAGCGTGGTGGCGAGCCCCGGTGGCAGCGGGACGATCCGCATGGCGACCCCCGGCCCGCCGGGGTCGGGCAGGTCGGCCGGGCGCACCCCGAGCGCGTCCCCCAGCACCCGTTGGCCGTACGCGGCCAGCGCGGCGTTGTGCGCGCGTACCCGGTCGGCACCGAGGCTGCGCAGCGTGAACAGACCCACCGGCGCGGCCAGCCACGGCGTGTAGTCGGCCGTCGCCTGCCACTCCACCCGGCCCGGGAAACCGGACTCCTGCTCCCACGAGACGGCCAGCGGCTCAATGCGCTCCCGCCACGACGCGGCCGCCACGAGCGCGGCGGTGCCGCGTGGCGCGTACGCCCACTTGTGCAGGTTGCCCACCCAGAAGTCGGCGCCGATGCTCGCGACCGGCGCGGCCAGCATGCCCGGCGCGTGCGCCGCGTCGACCAGCACCGCCACCCCTGCCGCGCGACCGACCTCCGCGATCGCGGCGACCGGGAAGAGCCGGGCGGTGGGCGAGGTGAGCTGGTCGACGACGAGCAGCCGGGTGCGGCCCGGGCGCAGCCCTTCCCGGACGATCTGGAGGACCTCCTCGTCGGTCGCCTCCAGTGGCACGCGCAGCGCGCGGGTGACCGCGCCGGTGCGGCGGCACTCCCGGTCGATGGCGAAGTCGACCGCCCCGTACCCGTGGTTCGTGGTCAAGACCTCTTCGCCCGCGCGCAGCCCGAGCGACTGGAGCACCACCGCCACCCCGGTCGTGGCGTTCGGCACCAGCGCGGTGCCGTCCGGGTCGGCGCCGAGGAAGCTCGCCAGGTGCCGGCGGGTGTGGGTGATGCGGTCGACCAGCCCGGCGGTGAAGAAGCGCAGCGGGTTCGCCTCCATCTCGTCCCGCAGGCGCTGCTGGGCGCGTTGCACGCCGATCGGCACCGCGCCGAACGACCCGTGGTTGAGGTGGCTCACCGCGGGATCGAGGGAGAACAGCAGGCGCGCTCCCGGGATCGGCTCGGGCGGCCGCACAACGCTCACCCGATGATCGTAACCGTCCGTCGATCTACCGCTTGTCACCTACGGCGGGGCGCTCCCCGGCCAGGACGCCGGGTTGTCCGGTCAGGCGCGGGGATGCGCCTGCCGGTACGCGGCCCGCAGCCGCTCGACCGACACGTGCGTGTAGATCTGAGTGCTGGCCAGCGAGGAGTGGCCGAGGAGTTCCTGCACGGCACGCAGATCCGCGCCGCCCTCGAGCAGGTGGGTCGCCGCCGAGTGGCGCAACCCGTGCGGGCTGACCTTCGGCAGGCCGGCCGCCGCCGCGTACCCGCTGACGATGCGCCGCGCCGTCGTCGCGTTGAGCCGCCCGCCCCGCGCGCCGAGCAGCAGCGCGTCCCTCGATCGCGGGCCGGCCAGGCTCGGCCGGCCGTGGCGGAGCCAGGCGTCGAGCGCCCGTTGCGCCGGAACGCCGTACGGCACCGTGCGTTCCCGGCCGCCCTTGCCGAGCACCCGGAGCAACCGCCGGCCCGGGTCCACGTCCGCGACGTCAAGCCCGCACGCCTCGCTGACCCGCACCCCGGTCGCGTAGAGCAGCTCCAGCAGCAGCACGTCCCGCAGCCGCACCGCGTCGTCGCCGCCGGCCGCCGGTCCGACGTTCGGCGGGGTACCCATTCGCCCGCCGGTCGGCTCGCCACCCGCGCGCTCACCGGTGGTCGCATGCTCACCGGTGGTCGCGTGCTCACCGGTGGTCGTGGGGTCGGTGGTCGCGGGGTCGGTGGTGGTGGGGTCGGTGGTGGTGGGGTCGGTGGTGGTGGGGTCGGCGGTCGCGAGCAGAGCGGCGGCCTGGTCGGCCCGGAGCACCGTGGGGAGTTTCCGGTGCGCGCGGGGACTGGCCAGCGGCGCGGCCACGTCCGCCGGAAGCAGGCCGCCGCGGTGCGCCCAGGCGCTGAAGGTGCGGGCCGCCGCGGCGCGCCGGGCGAGCGTGGACCGGGCCGCCCCGGTCATCCGCTGCCGGGCGAGCCAGCTGCGGACCACCGCGAGATCCAGGTCGGCGGGACTGCGGCCACCTGCCCGTACGGCATGATCGAGCAGGGAGACCACGTCCGTGACGTACGCCCGGACGGTGTGAGCGGAGCGGTTGCGGACCTGGGCCAGGTACGCGGCGAACTCGTCGACCGCCTCGCGCATGGCCGGCGGCAGGGCAGCGTGCAGCGCCCGCGTGGCCCGGCTGTCTGGCCGGCTCACCGGCCGGCCCCGTACCGGCCGGCCCCGTACCGGCCGGCCCCGTACCGGCCGGCCCCGTACCGGCCGGCCCCGGTCCGGCCGGTGCCGGTTCGGGGCGACGGCGGGTCCGCCGGTGCGGTTCCGGAGTGCTTGTCGGCGCGCACCCGTTCAGCTTACGGTCGCTGCAACCGCCGCCGAAGGTGCCGGCGGTCGCTGGTGGAGCGCGTCATGCCGCGCGTCCACCAGGGACCGTGCGGGCACGGCCTGCCGCGCGGTCCGGCACGCGGTCGGACGCGACGGAACGGGGCAGCAGTGGGACTGGACGTCGTTCTCTACCGGACGCTGCGGGCGAGCAGCCGGGGCGTCTCGTACGTGCCCGTCCGGGTCGTGCCGGACGACGACGACACGCTGCGGGGGCTCCTGGACCGGCACCGGGGCGCCGGTCGTACGCCCCTGCTGGACCGGCTGGACCGGGTCGGTGAACAGGCCTTCGACGCGCAGTCGGTGCCGACCCTCCTCACCGAGCTACGGAGCCTCGCGGAGGTGGCCGGCTCCGACGTGGAGGTCGCGCACGTCCGCGACGTCGCGGCGCTCGCCCGGCGCTGCCTGCAGGAACCGGGCACCGAGCTGCGGTTCGAGGGCGACTGAACGACACTGCGCTCACCTCCCGCTGCCGAGCCGGGTGAGGAGCGCGTACCCGTTGCCGCGCCGGACGACGAACCCCAGCTCTTCGAGCAGGGCCAGCTTGCGCAACGCCGTCCGGACCGCCACCCCCGACCGGGCGGCGATGTCGTCCACGCCGGTCACCCCCCGCCGGGGCAGCGACTCCAGCACCGTCGTGGCGTCGTCGTCGAGCCGATCCCGCGCCCGCTCGGGTCCCCGGGCCGGCGGCGCCAGGTCGCCGCCGATGCGGCCCACCTCCTCCAGCACGTGCGCGACGGACGCGACCAGCCGCGCGTGCGGGTACTCCCGCAGCAGCTCGTGTGCCCCGACCGACATCGCGGAGGTCACCGGGCCGGGGACCACCATCGCCCGGCGTGCGATGGCGAGGGCCCGCCGCATCGTCTGCGTGGCGCCGCTGCGTGCGGACGCCTCCACCAGCACGCTGCCACGGGTCGCGGCCGCGATCACCCGGTTACGGATCAGGAACCGGGGCCGGAACGGCTCCGCTCCGGGCATCCACTCGCTGACCAGCAGCCCGGTGTCGGCGATCCGGTCGAAGAGGGCGGCGTTACCCATCGGGTACGGCCGGTCCAGGCCGCACGCGAGCACGGCGACGGTGAGCCCGCCCGCGTTCAACGCGCCCCGGTGGGCGGCGGCGTCGATGCCGAAGGCCCCGCCGGAGACCACCGTCCAGCCCCGCTCGGCCAGCCCGTACGCGAGCTCCGTGCTGACATGGAGGCCGTACCCGGTGGCCGCCCGTGCTCCCACGACCGCGACCGACCGGTCCAGCGCCTCGGCCAGCGGCCACCCGCCCCGCACCCAGAAGCAGAGCGGCGGAGCGGTTTCCCGATCGACCTTGCGGGTCGCGTCCGGGAGGACCAGCCGGCGCAGGCCGTCCACCGGCGCCGGCCACTCCTCGTCGGCCGGCGTCACCAGGCGGGCGCCGTGGCGGTCGGCCCGCTCCAGCGCCTCGGCCGCCGTCGCCAGCGGGTCCCCGGCCGCGAGCCGCGTCGCCACCGCCTCCCGCAGTGACTCGTCGGGGGCGCCGCCGTCCCGCAACAGCGCCAGCGCGTCGACCGCGCCGTGCCGCTGGACGAGGTGGAACACCGAGCGGGTGCCCGGCTCGGTGAGCCAGGTCAACGCCACCCGGGCCAGCCGGTCGGCCTCCGTCCCCGCAGGTCGCACGTCCGTCATGGCAGTCTCCTCGTCCGGACCGATCCGGTCCGCTCCGGCGGTGCCTCCGCCCAACCCGGTCACAGCGCCTCCCCGGTGCGCAGGCCGATCGCCTCGCCGACGTCGTCGATGTCGGGGCGGTCGCGGCCGTCCAGGTCGGCGACCGTCCACGCGAGCCGGAGGACGCGGTCGAAGCCCCGGGCCGAGAGGGAACCGCGGTCGAGACGACCCCGCAGCTCCCGGGTGACCCGAGCGGGAAGGCACCAGGGTGGCCGGCGCAGCACCGGGCCGGGCAGCTCCGCGTTGATCCGCCGGCCGACGCTCGACCAGCGGGCGGACGCCGCCGCACGGGCCGCCGCGACCCGGGCGGCCACCACGGCGGACGGCTCGGCGCAGCCCGCCACCTCGGTCAGCTCGGCCGCACGGATCGGCTGGACGGTGACCTGCACGTCGATCCGGTCGAGCAGCGGCCCGGAGAGACGCCCGAGGTAGCGGCGGCGGGTCAGCGGTGTGCACTCGCAGGAGGTGTCCCCGGACGGCTTGGCGCACGGGCAGGGATTGGCCGCGAGGACGAGCTGCACCCGGGCCGGGTACTCGGTGCCGCCCCGGGCCCGCGCCAACCGGATCCGCCCATGTTCGAGCGGCTGCCGCAGGGCGTCCAGGGCGCCCTTGGTGAACTCGGGAGCCTCGTCCAGGAAGAGCACCCCGCGATGGGCCAGCGAGACCGCGCCCGGACGGGCCAGGCCGGAGCCCCCACCGACAAGCGCCGCGACGGTCGCGGTGTGATGCGGCGCCTGGAACGGCGGCCGGCGGATCAACTGCCCGCCGGGCGGCGTCAGCCCGGCGATCGAGTGCAGGGAACTCACCTCCATCGCCGCGTCGTCGTCGAGTTCGGGCAGCACCGACGGGAGTCGTTCGGCGAGCATCGTCTTGCCCGCGCCGGGCGGGCCGAGCAGCGCGAGGTGGTGCCCGCCGGCGGCGGCCACCTCCAGCGCCCGCCGACCCAGGGCCTGACCGGCCACGTCGGCCAGATCGGGTACGGACGGGGGCGCCGCCGGCGCGGGTCGGGGCGGCTCCAGCAGCGGGCTGCCGTCGGTGACGAAGGAGACCAGCCGGTGCAGGGTGTCCACGGCGCGAACCCGCACCCCGGGGATCACGGCTGCCTCGGCGGCGTTGTCGATCGGGACGACCACCCGGTCGTGACCGGCGCGGGCCGCCGCCGCGACCATCGGCAGCACCCCGCGTACGGGGCGGACCGTGCCGTCGAGCCCCAGCTCGCCGAGGACCACCACCCCGTCCAGGGGCAGCAGCGGCAGCTCCCCGGCGCTGCCGAGCACCGCCGTGGCGATGGCCAGGTCGAATGAGGATCCGAACTTGGGGAGGGTGGCGGGAAGGAGGTTGATGGTGATCCGGCGGTTGGGCCAGGCCCGGCCGGAGTTGACCACTGCGGCGCGGACCCGGTCCCGCGCCTCGTGCAGGGCGGTGTCCGGCAGGCCCGTGATCGCCACGGTGGGCAGGCCGGGCGCGAGATCCGCCTCGACCTGCACCACGTGCCCGGTCACCCCGACCAGACCGACGCAGTGCACCCGCGCGTAGCTCACCGGCGCGCTCCCATCTCAGAACGCTCCCTTGACGTGCTCGACCTGCGCCGGGCCGCCGGTGAGGCGGACCGCGAGCACGTCGAACCGCACCTCGTCGGCGGTCGTCCCGGTCTCCGCCAACCAGCGGGCCGCGAGGCCGCGCAGCCGGCGGGCCTTGGCGCGGACGACCGCCTCGGCGGGCGTGCCGAAGTCGTCGGTGCTGCGGGTCTTCACCTCGCAGAACGCCAGGATCGGGCCGTCCCAGGCGATGATGTCGATCTCGCCTGCGGTACAACGCCAGTTGCGAGCCACGGGCCGCAGGCCCGCCGCGATCAGGTGCCGAAGGGCGCAGCGCTCCCCGTACGCGCCGACCGCCTGGTTCCGTGTGGTCATGCCGGGCACGGTGCCCGGTGCGCGGGCCCGCCGCCGTCCCGGCAAGCCGAGCTGTGGACAACGGGTTCCCCTGTGGACGAGCGGACGATCATGCCCCTGGTGTGCTATGGCGCGGGCTGTCTTCCCAGGCGGCGCGATGTATCGACGAACATGAGCGGTGATTGTCCGTGCGCCCCGCCCGACGAAAGTCGTTAGCGTCGCGGGCATGACAACCGACTGGCGGGCCGACCGGGTCCGCGCCGCCCTCGACGGCCGCAACCCGACGGTGCTGCGCCGGCTCAACGCCGGTTTCGCCGTAATCGGTGATGTCCAGCATCTGCCGGGATACTGCGTCCTCATCACCGATGACCCGGCCGCGGACCGCCTCGCTGACCTACCGCGCGACCGTCGCCTCGCGTTCCTGGCCGACCTGGACCTGCTGGGCGCGGCGGTCGCGGCCGTGTGCGCCCGGCGCGACCCCGGCTTCAGGCGGATCAACTACGAGATCCTCGGGAACCGGGACGGATTCCTGCACGCGCACGTCCGTCCCCGGTACCACTGGGAGCCGGTCGAGGTGCGGGACTGGCCGGTCTACCGGTACCCCGACGAGGTGTGGCGCGATCCGGCGTACGCCCTCGGGAGCCGGCACGACGACCTGCGGGCGCAGTTGGCGACGGAGCTGGACCGGCTCGCCGACGACGCAGGGTGACGTCCGGTCGAGCGTCCTCGCGGAATCGGCCCAGGTTGGGCCTGTCCAGCCGGCGAATGGCGCGCTCGCGGCCGGTCGCATACGGTGCCCGCGTGGACGGACGACGGAGTTTTCCCGAAGATCAGGAGTCGCGTTGGTATCCCGCTGACCGGGAGCCGGGTTACGGGGAGTCGACCTGGCGCGGCGCGGGCGAGAGCCGGTACCGCGAGGACGACCTGCGCGTGCCCGAGCAGGGCGGCGCGGAGGCCCGGTACGGGGACCCCGGCCGGGGGCAGTTTCCCAACCCGGAGGACTCCGGCGCGTTCCGGATCGGCGAGGACGACTCGGGGCGCTTCAGCTCGGTGGGCGGCTATGCGGACGGCCGGTCGGAGGCCGACGCGTACCGATCGAGCCGGTCGCGACGGGCCGAGACCAGCCCGGAGGTCTCCGGCGAGCTCCCGGCCGACCGGCCGGGGCGGCGTTCCCGGGAGGCGCGCGACGGGTTGTCGGCCTCCAGCGCCGACGCGCTCGGTGGGGTCGGTCCGCTCGCCGATCCGGCCCGGCCGGCGGGCCCGCTGGGCGGGTACCCGATCGTGGAGCCCAACCGCCCGCTGGCGGAGCCCAACCGTCCGGCCGCCGAGGCGCCGAACCCGCTGGAGCTGCCGACCGGGCCGATGCCACCGGTCGGGCCGCGGGGTGACCTGGCGCCCGGGGCGCTGCCGGCTCCGGCGTCCGGCGACGGTGTCTACCGGACCCGCCGACCGGCGCTGGCGGCGCTGCTCGCCCTGCTGGTGCTGGTCTTCGAGGTGCCGGCGTTGCGGGTGCTGCTCACCGGGGTGACCGGGGATCCGGTGTCGGCGGCGAACGTGATCGCCGGAACGTTCCTGGTCTGCGGTCTGCCGATCTTCGCGACGGGGCTGTACGGGCTGCGTACCGGTGGGCTGTCGCTGGCCGATGGCTGGTTGCGTCCGCCGACCGCCTACCTGACCGTCGGCCTGGTGCTCTTCGTCGCGGCGGCGCTCGCGGTGGGCTGACCCCAGGTGTTAACAGGGGCCCCTTTTACAACGCCAGGCGTTAACAAGGGGCCCTTCCTTGCTCCCGGGCACGGGGTGGCCGGGAGGGGGCGTACACTGGTCGACTGGCGACCGCCTCGTGCGGTCGACCTCGCGCGCCCTCTCCACGCCCTGTCGTGGGGCGACGGCCTCCCTGGTCCCGATCTTGGTCGGGCCCACCATGGCCGGCGACCGGGCGCCAGGACGCCCGGCCGCCGGCCGGGCGTGACAACCAGGGACGCAAGGAGTACCCCATGGCCGTCGTGACCATGCGTCAGCTGCTGGAGAGCGGTGTCCACTTCGGGCACCAGACCCGGCGCTGGAACCCGAAGATGAAGCGCTTCATCTTCACCGAGCGCAACGGCATCTACATCATCGACCTGCGCCAGACCCTCGACTACATCGAGAAGGCGTACGACTTCGTGCGCGGGACGGTCGCCGAGGGCGGCTCGATCCTCTTCGTCGGTACCAAGAAGCAGGCCCAGGAGGCGATCGCCGAGCAGGCGACCCGGGTCGGCCAGCCCTACGTCAACCACCGCTGGCTCGGCGGCATGCTGACCAACTTCCAGACGGTGTACAAGCGGCTCCAGCGGATGAAGGAGCTGGAGGCGCTGGGTGACCTGAGCGGCACCGCCGCCGGCTACACCAAGAAGGAGACGCTGCAGCTCTCCCGCGAGAAGGAGAAGCTGACCCGTACCCTCGGCGGCCTGCGGGACATGCAGAAGCTCCCGGCCGCGATCTGGGTGGTCGACACCAAGAAGGAGCACATCGCCGTCGACGAGGCCCGCAAGCTGGGCATCCCGGTCATCGCGGTCCTCGACACCAACTGCGACCCGGACGAGGTCGACTACCCGATCCCGGGCAACGACGACGCGATCCGGTCGGCCGAGCTGCTGACCAAGGTCGTGGCCGCCGCCGTCGCCGACGGCCTGATCGCCCGTTCCGGCCGTCGTCGGGGCACCGACGAGAAGCCGGAGGCGGGTGTCGCCGCCGACGAGCCGCTGGCCGAGTGGGAGCGCGAGCTGCTCGAGGAGCCGAAGAAGGGCGACGAGCAGCCGGCGGCCGCCACCGCGGAGTGACCCCGCGCCGCGGTCCCGCCGTCCGGTCCGCCCGGGCGGCGGGGCGCGGCGGACGGGCCGGGCAGATCCGGCCCGGATCCGGGTAAACCGGGACCTCAGACCATCCCACCCGCAGTCTCAACACCGAAGAGAGAGCCATGTCCAACTTCACCGCCGCGGACGTCAAGAAGCTCCGCGACCTCACCGGCGCCGGCATGATGGACAGCAAGAAGGCGCTGACCGAGGCCGAGGGCGACTTCGACAAGGCCGTCGAGATCCTGCGCGTCAAGGGCGCCAAGGACGTCGGCAAGCGGGCCGGCCGGACGGCCGCCAACGGCCTCATCGCGCACTCCGGCAAGGCGCTGCTGGAGCTCAACTGCGAGACCGACTTCGTCGCCAAGAACGACAGCTTCATCGCGCTGGCCCAGCAGCTGGTCGAGCACGGTGAGCGCAGCGGCGTGAGCACCGCCGAGGAGCTGCTGGCCACCGAGATCGACGGCCGGACCGTCGCCGACCTGGTCCAGGAGCAGTCGGCCAAGATCGGCGAGAAGCTGGTGCTCAACCGGTTCGCCAAGGTCGACGGCAACGTCGCGGTCTACCTGCACCGCAAGGCGCAGGACCTGCCGCCGGCCGTCGGCGTGCTGGTGCAGTACGCCGGCAAGACCGACGAGGCGGGCGACGCCGACGCGCGGGGCGCCGCCATGCAGATCGCCGCCATGCGGCCGCAGTACCTCACCCGCGACGAGGTCCCGGCGGAGGTCGTCGAGTCCGAGCGGCGCATCGCCGAGCAGACCGCCCGCGAGGAGAACAAGCCCGAGGCGGCGCTGCCGAAGATCGTCGAGGGCCGGGTCAACTCCTTCTTCAAGGACTACGTCCTGCTGGAGCAGGCGTCGGTCACCGACAACAAGAAGACGGTGCGGCAGGTGCTGGCCGAGGCCGGCATCGAGGTCACCCGCTTCGTCCGGTTCGAGGTCGGCCAGGCCTGAGCCGCACCGCGGGGGTGAATCCGCCCGCGGGAGGGAATCTTGACGAGGAGGTCGCCGGTGTACGTGTCAGGCACCGCGGCCTCCTCGTCACATAGGGTCGGTCACGGCAGTTTCGCGGTACGCGGCGCGCGGGGCGCACGCATGGTGAAGGGCGGGGCGGATGACGCAGGTTGTGAGTGACCGGAGTCTGGCGGCGGACGATCCGACGGCGCCGCCTCCCGGTCGGGCCCGCCGGGTGGTGCTGAAGCTCTCCGGCGAGGTGTTCGGCGGGGGCGCGATCGGTGTCGACCCGGATGTCGTCCAGGCCATCGCCCGGCAGATCGCGACAGTGGTCCGGCGCGGCGTGCAGGTCTCCGTTGTGGTCGGGGGAGGCAACTTCTTCCGCGGCGCCGAGCTGCAGAAGCGCGGCATGGACCGGGCCCGGGCCGACTACATGGGCATGCTCGGCACGGTGATGAACTGCCTCGCCCTTCAGGACTTCCTGGAGAAGGAGGGCATCGAGACCCGGGTGCAGAGCGCCATCACCATGGCCCAGGTCGCCGAGCCGTACATCCCGCTGCGCGCCATCCGGCACCTCGAGAAGGGTCGGGTGGTGATCTTCGGCGCCGGCGCCGGCATGCCGTACTTCTCCACCGACACCGTCGCCGCCCAGCGCGCCCTGGAGATCCGGGCCGACGTGGTGCTGATGAGCAAGAACGGCGTGGACGGCGTCTACACCGCCGATCCGCGCATCGACCCGACCGCCAGCAAGTTCGACTCGATCACCTTCTCCGAGGTGCTCCGCCGCAACCTGCGGGTCGCCGACGCCGCGGCCTTCAGCCTCTGCATGGAGAACGGCCTGCCGATGCTGGTCTTCGGCGCCCAGGGCGACGACACCATCATCCGGGCGGTGGGTGGCGACAAGATCGGCACCCTGATCACCACCTGAGCGAGCCGACCTCGACGGTCCTCCGACACGACCAGCCACGACGAGCACAGAAGGAGGCGAGGAGACCGGTGATCGACGACACCCTCCTCGAGGCCGAGGAGAAGATGGAGCGTGCCATCGAGCACGCCAAGGAGGAGTTCGGCGCCATCCGTACGGGTCGCGCCAACGCCGCCATGTTCTCCAAGATCATCATTGACTACTACGGCAGCCCGACCCCGCTGCCGCAGATGGCGTCCATCGGCGTGCCCGAGCCCCGCATGGTCATCATCAAGCCGTACGACAACTCGCAGATCAACGCCATGGAGAAGGCGATCCGCGACTCCGACCTCGGCGTGAACCCGAACAACGAGGGCAACCAGCTGCGCATCCTGCTCCCGCAGATGACCGAGGAGCGGCGCCGCGAGATGATCAAGGTGGCCCGGCACAAGGGCGAGGAGGCCAAGGTGGCGGTCCGCAACATCCGCCGCAAGGCCAAGGAGGAGCTGGACCGGCTGGTCAAGGACGGCGAGGTCGGCGAGGACGAGGGACGCCGCGCCGAGAAGGAACTGGACGACCTGACCCACCGCTTCGTCGCCACCGTCGACGAACTGGTCAAGCACAAGGAAGCGGAGCTGCTCGAGGTCTGACCTCGACGCCCGGTCGCCGAAGCGGCACCGGCCCACGACCCGGGTGCGGGGCGTGCGCCGGTGCCGCTTCGACGTAACCGCCGGTCCGGCCCGTAGCGGTCCGGTCGGCCCGCCAACGGTCCCGGGTGCCCCGGCGGCGGGTGCAGTAGGCTCGGCACGATTCCCGGGCCACCCGGCGGTGAACGGCGGGGATCGACCGGTTTACGGGCCGGTCAACCGGAGGAAGGTCACTCGGGTAGGGGAATGGTCTTGGTTGTGCGTCTGGTCGTCGGTTCCGTGTCCCGCCCCACCGGTGCGTGATGTCCTCCGTCGACCCCTACGGCAGCGCCGAACCCCGCAACTGGGAGCGGCCGGACCGGCCCGCCCCCGCCCTGCCCTGGCCGGACCGGGACCTCGAGCCCGGGTCGTGGACCAACGGCTCCGCCGTCGCACCCGACCACTACGCCGACCCGCGCACCGGCCCGCCCGCCGACACCGGTGCGGCCTACCCGGGCCACGCCCCCGGTGGCACGGGCCGGTTCCGCGAGCCGGGCGACCCGGCGTATGCCGACCGGCGGGCCCCGGTGAACGGGCGCAACGGCCACCGCGGCCCCGACGAGGACGCCGACTACCCGACCGCGCAGTTGGAGCCGGTCCGGGACGACCCGGCCGGCTCGGAGTACCCGACGACCCAGCTCGAACCGGTGCGGGACGACGCGACCCCGGCCGGGCAGGAGCCGCCCCGGGGCCGCCGCCAGCCGGGACGGCGCCGGGCCACCGGCGCCGCGGCGCGGCAGCCGTCCGGGCGGGCCGGCCGTAACCTGCCGGCGGCGATCGGTGTCGGGGTCGCGCTCGGTGCCCTGATCCTCGTGCCGCTCTTCCTGTACCCGCCGGCCTTCCTGCTGGTCATCGCTGGCGCGGTGGCCGTCGGCTGCTGGGAGACGGCGCGGGCCGTCGGCCGCGCCGGCGCGCACCCGCCCCTGGTCCCGTTGATCGCCGGTGGTGTGCTCACGGTCGGGCTGGCCTGGTTCGCCGGGCCCGACGCGCTCACCCTCGGCCTGGCCGTCACACTGCTCGGCACGCTGGTGTGGCGCCTGGGCGACGGGCCGGCCGGGTTCCGGCGGGACGTCACCGCGGCCGCCCTCATCGCCGTCTACGTGCCGTTCCTGGGCGGTTTCGCCGCGCTGCTCACCGCCGCGCCGGACGACGGGCCGCTGCGGGTGCTGGTGACCCTGGTCGCGGTGGCGCTCTCCGACACCGGGGGGTACGCGGCCGGCGTCAACTTCGGCCGGCACCCGATGGCCCCGACGATCAGCCCGAAGAAGTCCTGGGAGGGCTTGGCCGGGTCGCTCGGGGCGGCGGCGCTGGGCAGCGCCCTGCTGATCTGGCTGCTCTTCGACGTCGCGCCCTGGTGGGGCGCGCTGTTCGGCGTGGCGGTCTCGGCCGCGGCCGTCATCGGCGACCTCGCCGAGTCCATGCTCAAGCGGGACCTGGGCGTGAAGGACATGAGCAACCTCCTCCCCGGGCACGGCGGCCTGATGGACCGGCTCGACTCGGTCCTCTTCGCCCTGCCGACGGCGTACCTGCTGCTCGCGGTCTTCGCCCCGGTGGCGGGCTGAGTCGTGAATCACCCTCCGCTGGTGTCCTCGTCCGTGCGGTCGGGCAGGATTCGGCACCTCCGGACGGGTGCGTCCCGGTCCGGGCGTGACAGACTGGACCCGCCATGACGAGCCTGCCCCTGACCCCGGTCAACCTCGACGCCCCCGCACGCCGTGCGGCGATGCCTCCGCAGCATCTCGCCGATCTCGACCTCGCCGGCCGCCAGGCGCTGGTCGCCGAGCTGGGCGAGCCACGGTTCCGGGCCCGGCAGGTGTCGACCCACTACTTCGGCCGGCTCGTCCGGGATCCCCGGCAGATGACCGACCTGCCGGCGGCCACCCGGGAGAAGCTCGCCGGGCAGCTGCTGCCCACGCTGCTGACCCCGGTGCGGGAGCTGGCGTGCGACGACGGCGCCACCCGCAAGGCCCTCTGGCGGCTGCACGACGGCTCCCTGGTCGAGAGCGTGCTGATGGGCTACCCGGACCGGGTCACGGTCTGCATCTCCAGCCAGGCGGGCTGCGGGATGGCGTGCCCGTTCTGCGCGACCGGCCAGGCCGGCCTGACCCGCAACCTCTCCACCGCGGAGATCGTCGACCAGGCGGTCTACCTGGCCGGCGTGGCCGCCTCCGGAGCGGTCGCGGGATCCCCGCCCCGCCTGTCGCACGTGGTGTTCATGGGCATGGGCGAGCCGCTTGCCAACTACAACCGGGTCCTGGCGGCCATCCGGCGGCTGGTCGCGCCGGCCCCCGAGGGACTGGGCCTCTCCCAGCGCCACATCACCGTTTCCACAGTCGGCCTGGTACCGGCCATCCGCCGACTGGCCAGCGAAGACCTCTCAGTGACCCTTGCGTTGTCGCTGCATGCCCCCGATGATGAGCTGCGCGACGAACTCGTGCCCGTCAACCAGCGGTGGAAGGTGTCCGAGGTGCTGGATGCGGCCTGGGAGTACGGGGCCCGCACGGGACGTCGTGTATCGATCGAATACGCGATGATCAAGGACGTGAACGACCAGCCGTGGAGAGCCGACCTGCTCGGGCGGCTGTTGGCCGGCAAGCTGGCCCACGTGAACCTGATCCCGCTCAACCCCACTCCGGGCAGCCGCTGGGACGCGAGCCCGAAGCCGGTCGAGCGGGAGTTCGTCCGGCGGTTGCGCGACGCCGGGGTGTCGACGACGGTGCGCGACACCCGGGGGCGCGAGATCGACGGGGCGTGTGGTCAGCTCGCCGCCACGGAGGGCAGTGAGACCGTTGGGACCGGGGAGACACCGTGACCCGGCGTAGCGAACGAGACCAGGAGACATAGTGGCGAGTCAGGGTCAGCGTTTCCGGCGCAAGGCGCTGCGCCGGGGATACAAGGTCGACGAGGTGGACGCCTTCCTCGACCGCGTCGAGGCCACGCTGGCCGGGCAGCCGGTGGGCGCGCCCGTGTCCTCGCAGGAGGTCCACGACGTCGTCTTCCGGGTCCGGTTCAACGGCTACGACGAGTGGCAGGTCGACCTGCACCTCGACCGGGTCGAGCGGCAGCTCGCCGAGCTGGAGGAGCGCAGTGGCATGGCCGGCCGCGACCCCAGGATGGCCGACCGGCTCGGCCCGCCGGAGCGCATGGGCCCGCCGATGCGCGACGAGCGCGGCATGTCGCCGGTGCCGCAGCCGATGCCGCCGCGGGTCATGCCGGCGCAGCCCGGCCCGCCCGACCGCTACGGCCGGTACGACGAGCCGACCGGCGCCTTCGCCGGTGGCTACGACGCACCCCGGGGCGGCTACGAGCCGCCGCGCGGCCCGGGTGGCCCGGGCGGCCCGGGTGCGCCGATGGGCCACGGCGGCCCGCCGCGCGGCCTGCCGGCCGGTCCCGGCGGCTACGGGGACGAGCAGCGGTTCGACGGCTTTGAGGCCGGCCGGCACGGACACGCAGACATGACGGCCGAGTTCCGGATGCCCGACCGGGGTCGCGGCATGGCTGGCCCGCCCTCCCAGCCGCAGGGCGGCTTCGGCGGTGGCCCGGTGGGTGGCCCGCCGGCCGTGCCCGGCCCGCCCGCGATGGCCGGTCCGCCCATGGCCGGACCGCCCGGCAGCGACCTGTACCGGGTCGACCAGATCCGGCGCAGCTTCCAGGTGCGGCGCTTCGGCAGCGGGTACGACCCGGACCAGGTCGACCGGTTCTTCGAGAGCCTGCTCGGCGGGATGCAGGGCCGCAACCAGATGCCGGTGAACCCTCGTGACCTGGACACGCTGCGCTTCGGCCTGGTGCAGGGCGGCTACTTCGAGGCGGAGGTCGACGCCGCTCTCAAGGACGTACAGGACATCCTGCTCGGCCGCTGACCGCGTACGTGGGAGGGCCCGCTCCCGGCCGGGAGCGGGCCCTCCTGCGTCGCCGGGGCCGCGGACCTACGACCGCAGCCCGTTGCGCCGCAGCACGACGTCGCCGATGACGATGGCCAGCAACAGGACGGCGAGGCCGACCAACCAGAGATCCTCGACCCTGCCCTCGTGGTTGCCGCAGAGCATCGCCAGCAGCGCCAGCGCGACGACAACCGCGCCGATCCGCCCGGACTTGCGGTGCCCCGGCTTGTGCTGGTCCGGAGCGGTAACGGGCTCGCTTCCTGCCACTGTCGGTCCTTCCCTCGCGATCGGATCTCCGGTTAGTCTGGCACGCCCCGCACCGGGCCCGGCGCTGGGTCCGACCACCTGAGGAACAGGCCATGCCGGACGCCGACGACCGCAACCTGCTCAAGCGTGCCTACGAGGCGTGGGACGCCCGGAACTGGCCGGTCGCCGCGGAGGCGCTGGAGGCGCTGGCCCGCCGGCACCCCGAGCACCGCCATGCCGGCGTCTGGTGGTACGACGCCGCCCTCGCCCACAAGTTCCTGCGGAACTGGGCCAGGGCGTACGAGCTTGGCCGGGAGGCGGCGGCCCGCGCCGAGCGCGGGACCGAGGACCCGGCGTTCTGGAACCTGGGCATCGCCGCGACGATCATGGGCGACTGGGCCACCGCGCGGGACGCCTGGCGGGGGTACGGGCTCCCGCTCGCCGACGGCGAGGGCGAGATCGTCGAGGACCTCGGGGTGACCCCGGTGCGGCTCGACCCGGCCGGTCGGGGCGAGGTTGTCTGGGCCCGCCGGTTGTGCCCCGCCCGGGCGGAGGTGCTCAACGTGCCCACGCCGGAGTCGGGCCGCCGGTTCAAGGAGATCGTCGTGCACGACGGCGCCCCGAACGGCGAGCGCGAGGTCGACGGCCGCAGCTTTCCCGTCTTCGACGAGCTGCTGCTGTGGCGGGAGTCCCCGCTGCCGACCACCAGCGTCCAGGTGCGGGCCGCCACCGCCGACGACGTGCACGCCCTCGTCGCCGTCTTCACCGAGCGGGGCTACGGGGCCGAGCCGGCGAGCGGCGTACGGGCGATCTGCGCCTGCTGCAGCGAGGGCAGCGTCGCCAGCGACCCCGACCACGTCGTGCACGGCGAGCAGCGGGTGAGCCTCGCCGCGCCGCCGGAGGAGATCCCCGGGCTGCTGGAGGCCTGGCGGGGCGGCGCGCCGGAGTGGCGTTCCTGGACCCCCGAGGTGCCCGACGGCGAGTCGCCGGCCGGCCGCTGAGCTGCGGCCGGCCACCTCCGGCGGGCTGGTGTGCCGGACTCCCGGCGTCGGCGGGCGGTGGTCCGACGGGCTCCGGTAGCGTTTCGGCGTACACCTTGTTCGTCGTTTTGAGGGGGAACTGCGGTGCGAGTGACCGGTACCGGGCACGCCAGCATGCGGATCGACACGCCCGCGGGCAGCATCCTGTGCGACCCGTGGGTCAATCCGGCGTACTTCGCCTCGTGGTTCCCGTTCCCCGACAACTCCCAGCTCGACTGGGACACCCTCGGCGACGTCGACTACCTCTACGTCTCGCACCTGCACCGGGACCACTTCGACGCGGCGCACCTCAAGCGGTACGTGTCGAAGAAGGCCACCGTGCTGCTGCCCGCCTTCCCCACCTCCGAGATGGAGGACGAGCTGCGGGAGCTGGGCTTCACGAAGTTCCTGAAGGCGCCGAACGAGGAGGTCGTCGAGCTCGACGGCGGCCTGAAGGTGATGATCCAGGCGCTGACCAGCCCGACCGACGGCCCGATCGGCGACTCGTCGCTGTGGGTGGAGCACGACGGCGTACGGCTGCTCAACCAGAACGACGCGCGCCCCACCGACCTGAGCGTCTTCGCCGAGCTGGGTCACGTGCACGCGCACATGCTGCAGTTCTCCGGCGCCATCTGGTACCCGATGGTGTACGAGCTGCCGCAGGCGGCGAAGACGGCGTTCGGCAAGCAGAAGCGGGAGCGGCAGTTCGACCGCACCTGGCGGTACATCAACGACCTGAAGGCCGACCACGTCTTTCCGATCGCCGGGCCGCCGTGCTTCCTCGACGACTCGCTGTGGCAGTTCAACGACATCCACGGCGACGAGGGCAACATCTTCCCCGACCAGTCGGTCTTCATCTCGGAGTACGCGAAGGTCGGCGGCACCAACGGCGTGGTGCTGCTGCCCGGCAGCGTCGCCGAGATCACCACGGAGTCGTGCGCGACCGTCCACCCCGTGCCGGTGGAGGAGTTCTTCGCGAACAAGGTCGCCCACCTGGAGGAGATGCGGGAGCGCAAGCGCCCGATCATCGAGGCCGAGAAGGCGTCCTGGCGGCACCCGGAGGTCGACGTCCTGAAGGAGATGCAGCGCCGCATCGAGCCGCTGCTGGACGAGTCGATCTACATCGCCAAGGGGGTCGGTGGCCCGGTCCGCTTCGACCTGGTGGGCTACGACGGCGAGAGCGTCGAGTCGATCGTGGTGGACTTCCCGGGCAAGCAGGTGCGCCCGTACGCGGACGAGAAGGTGCGCTACCGGTTCCGCACCGACCGGGCGCTGGTCGAGCACCTGCTGCACATCGGCGAGGTCGACTGGGTCAACTCGCTCTTCCTGTCCTGCCGCTTCTCGGCGGCGCGGATCGGTCAGTACAACGAGTTCGTCTACTCGTTCTTCAAGTGCCTGTCCGAGGAGCGCCTGCAGTACTCCGAGGGCTGGTACGACGAGCACGAGCGGGCCGTCGACGCCGAGGACATCACCATCGACGACTGGGTGGTGCAGCGGCGTTGCCCGCACCTGAAGGCGGACCTGAGCCGGTTCGGCATCGTGGAGGGTGACCAGCTCACCTGCCAGCTGCACGGCTGGCGGTTCGACCTGGCCAGCGGGCGCTGCCTGACCAGCGTGGGCCACAAGATCCGCGCCCACCGGGTCGACGAGCAGGCTCCCGCCCCGGCCGGCGAAGCGCTCAGCTGACGGCCGGGGTGTGACGGGGGCCGCGGGGGAGGGCGAGAGGGAGTACCGGTACGGGCCCGGCCGGGAGATGGACCGGGACGCGTCCCGCGTGGAGACCTTCAGCGACGGGATCTTCGCGGTCGTGGTGACCGTGATGGCCGTCGAGCTGCTTCAGAACGGCCCGGCCCGGGCGTCCGGACGGGAGCTGCCGGACGCCCTCGTCCACGCCTGGCCGGCCTACCTGGCGTACGTCATCACCTTCGGGATCGCCGGGCAGATCTGGCTCGGGCACCACAACATGTGGCGGTACGTGGTCCGGGTGGATCAGATGCTGCTCGTGTTCAACCTGCTCCAGCTGCTCTTCGTCGCCACGATCCCGTTCACCGCGGACATGCTCGCGGACAATCTGCGCGGCAGCCCCACCGAGCAGCGGCTGACCGCGGCCCTCTACTTCGGCACGGTGCTCGGCGAGTCGGTTTCCTTCAACCTGAGCTGGTGGTGGGCCCGGCGGCGTCGGCTGCTCCATGCCGAGCTGGATCCCCGGCTGGGCCGGGCGATCGCTTGGCGGCTGCGGCTGCGCCCGCTGCTCTACCTGATCGCGTTCGCCTTCGTCTTCGTCGACCCGATCCTCAGCCTCGTCCTGTACCTCGTTCTCATCGGCCTCACCCTGATCCGTCGGCCCGGCGACCTACCCCGCTAGGCGGCCCGACCGAAGTGTTAAGAGGGGGCCCTTCCTCTACCGGAGGCGTTAACAGGGGGCCCTTCCTTACCGGCCGAGGTCGGCGAGGATGCGTTGGGCGGCGTTGTGGCCCGCCGCGCCGATGACGCTGCCCGCGGGGTGGCAGCCGGCGCTGCCCGCGTACACGCCGTCGACGCCGGTGGCGTACGGCATCCGGTCGTCGAACGAGACCGTGTTGTCGACGTGGTGGATGTGCCCGCCGGTGATGCCGAAGTGCGCCTCGATGCCCGCCGGGGTCAGCGGCACGACGTCGGCGATCAGGTCGCCGGTGCCCGGCGCGTACCGTTCGCAGATCGCCACCAGCCGGTCCACGTACCCGGGCAGCGCCTCGTCCCAGGTGGTGCCGGTCAGCTCGTACGGCACCGACTGCACGAACAGCGCGGACGAGTGGTGCCCGGCGGCGTCGGAGAGCGACGGGTCCACGGTCGTGTGCAGGTACCACTCGATGGTCGGCTCCGCCGGCAGCCGCCCGGCCTGCACGTCGGCCCACATCGCCCGCAGCGCCGCCATCGGCGCCTCGCCGCCCCCGCCTTCGCAGAGGGACGCCGAGCCGGGCAGCAGGTGGATCGTCGACCCGAACGGGCTGGGCGCGTCCGCCGGCAGGCAGGAGAAGCGGGGCAGCCCGGTCAGCGCCAGGTTGACCTTCAGCGTGGTACCGGGACGACGGACCGCCGCCATCCGCTCGGTGAGCGGCGCCGGGAGCGCGCCGTCGGGCAGCAGCTCCATCAGCCGGTACGGGTCGCAGGCGCCCAGCACCACGGACGCTTCGACCTCCCGCCCGTCGGTGAGCACCACCCCGGACGCGGCGTCGCCGTCGAGGGTGATCGCGGTGACCGGCGTGCCGGCGAGGATGGTGGCGCCGGCGGCGCGCGCGGCGTCGGCGAAGGTCCGGGAGACGGTGCCCATCCCGCCCTCGGCGATCATCCAGGTGCCGTCCGAGCCGGGCAGCCGGCACATGTTGTGCACCAGGAAGTTGTGCCCGGTGCCGGGGTCGTCGGGGCCGGCGTTCAGCCCGGACAGCCCGTCGGTGACGGCGTACATGCTGACCAGCAGCTCGGAGCGGAACTCGAAGCGGGCCAGGTGGTCGGCGACCGAGCCGCGGACCAGGTCGACGAAGGCCTGCCGCAGCGCCGGCCGGACGTACCGCTCGGCGGTCTCCTCGACCGGCATCGGCTCGGCCAGCCAGGCGGGTGCCAGGTCCTCGCGCAGGGCGGCCAACTCGGCCTGGAGCGCGTCGTCGGCGGCCACGTCGGCGGGGGAGAAGAACTCCGCGAGCTGCTTGCGGGTCGCGGCCGTGTCGCTGCCGAAGAGCAGGTACGGCGAGCCGAGCCCGCCGGGGGTGGGCAGGAAGTAGTGCGGGTCGCGGCGCAGCACCGGGATCCGGACGTCGAGCGTGGCGAGCAGCTCCGGTGGCATCAGCCCGAGCAGGTACGACCCGGTGGAGTGCCGCAGCCCCGGCACCTTCGGGAACGGCGTCTCGGTGCGTGTCGCGCCGCCGATCACGTCGGCGGCCTCCAGCACGAGCACGTCCAGCCCGGCCCGCGCCAGCAGGATCGCCGACACCAGCCCGTTGTGTCCCGCACCCACCACGACCACGTCGGCCCGCGCGGGAACCCCCTGCTCAACACCCATACCGGAACCCTAACGTGCCCCGGTCCCACCGCCACCCCGTCGATCATGAAGTTGTCGGCGCGACCGCGCCGGGCCGGACCGCTGCGCCGTCCTGATCGACGACGGGGCGCGGCGGTGGGTGGCGGGGAGCGGTGCGTCATCCCGCGTTCACCGAATAGTGGCTTCCATCGATGCCTCGTCGGCCCTAACGTCGACGGGGCATCGACCGTGAAGCCCCGGGAGGTTGTCCGATGGACCGTCGTACCGTCCTGCGCGCCACCGTCGCCGGTGGCGCCGCCTTCGCCGGCAGCCTGTGGGCCGGCGCCGCACTGGCCGCCCCCGCCCAGCCCGGCCCCGGCCCGTACGGCGAGCTGCTCGCCGCCGACGCCAACGGCCTCCAGCTGCCCGCCGGCTTCACCAGCCGGGTGATCGCCCGCTCCGGCCAGCTCGTCGCCGGCTACCGGTGGCACTTCGCGCCGGACGGCGGGGCCTGCTTCCCGGCCGGAGACGGCTGGATCTACGTGTCCAACTCGGAGATCCCGCTGGTCGGAGGCGCGTCGGCGGTGCGCTTCCGGTCGGACGGCTCGATCGCCGCCGCGTACCGGATCCTCGGCGGCACGAACGTCAACTGTGCCGGCGGGGCGACGCCCTGGGGCACCTGGCTGTCCTGCGAGGAGGTGCCGCTCGGGCGGGTCTTCGAGACCTGGCCGGACGGCAGCCGGCCGGGGGAGGAGCGCACCCGGATGGGCCGCTTCACGCACGAGGCGGCCGCCTGCGACCCGGACCGGCGGGTGGTGTACCTGACCGAGGACGAGGACGACGGGTGCTTCTACCGGTTCATCCCGGACACCTGGGGCGACCTGCGTACCGGCCGGCTGCAGGTGCTCTGCGCCCCGGCCGACCAGACGGCCGGGCCGGTGACCTGGCGGGACGTCCCGGACCGGGACGGCTTCCCGATCTTCACCCGGTGGCAGGTCGGCGCCGCGAAGCACTTCGACGGCGGTGAGGGCTGCTGGTACGACCGGGGCACCTGCTGGTTCACCACCAAGGGTGACAACCGGGTCTGGGCGTACGACGCGGTCAACCAGCGCATCGACCTCGCGTACGACGACTCGCTGGTGCCCGCCGGGGCGGCCCCGCTGACCGGGGTGGACAACATCACCGGCACGCCGGGCGGGGATCTCTACGTCGCCGAGGACGGCGGCAACATGGAGATCTGCGTGATCACCCCGGCGGGTGTGGTCGCCCCGTTCCTCCGCCTGCACGGGCACCCCGAGTCCGAGATCACCGGCCCGGCGTTCTCCCCGGACGGCACCCGCCTCTACTTCAGCTCCCAGCGCGGCACGACCGGCGAGCGGACCGGCAGCGCCGGCGTGACCTACGAGGTCCGAGGCCCCTTCCGGCGCTGACCGTTCCGGCGGGTGCGCCAGCGGGACAGGGCCAGGGTGGCCGAGTAGCCGGCCAGGACGATCACGTGGAACAGATAGAGCCACAACAGGACGGCCACCCCGGCCCCGATCTCGGTGAAGCCGCCGAACGGCACCCCCAGGTCGATCGGGAGCGACGCGAAGAGCACGAAGCCGTGCAGGAACCCGGACAGGTTCGCCGCCGTGAACGACCCCACGGCGAGGGTGGACAGCCAGTCCGGCGAGGCCGGCCCGACCACCCGGAACACCCACACCAACACGGGGGTGAGCACCAGCCAGACCGCGAGGAAGGACAGCACCACGCCGAGGGCGCCCAGCCAGCCGCCCCGGCGCACCAGCCCGGTGGTGGTGGGGAGCGCGAGCAGGATCGACAGCAGCAGGGCGGGGGCGGGCGCCAGCAGCGGAAGCAGCAGCAGCCGCCCCCGCCAGCCGACAAGCGACTCGCCGTGGCGCGCGTAGGCCACCGACACGAACGCCCGGCGCAGCCCTTCGCCGTACAGCGACGCCGGCAGCAGCGACGCGAGCGCGAGCACCGGCGTGAGGTTCACCCCGGCCTCGACCAGCGCGGCCACCGCGTGGGGCGCGCCGATCTCGCCCGGCAGCGTCTGCACCGCGTACGACGTGAGCCGGCGCACCCGGTCGGCTCCCGCCACCAGCGAGGTGAGCCAGACGGCCAGCAGCGCCACGGGCACCACGGCGATCGCGCCGTAGAACGTGATCGCGGCGGCGTGCAGCGACAGGTCGCGTCCCCGTACCGGCCGGAAGGCGGCACGGGCGATCCGCTTCACCCGCTGCCATCCGCCGCCCATCGCGTTCCAGTTCCCCGCCGGCCCGCCGCTCAGTCATAGGATCGCCGACCATGACCGTAGTCACGACCGACCGCCTGGTGATCCGGGAGTGGAGCGACTCCCCGGCCGACCTGGCCCGGATCTACGACATCTACTCCCGCGACGAGGTCATGCGCTGGTTGGGTGGGGGCTCGGGCGTCCTGACCGACCCGGCGCAGGCCGCCGAGCGGGTGACCGCCTGGCGGGAGCGCTACGCCCGGTACGACGGCCGGTACGGCCTCTGGGCGATCGAGGTGCGCGGGAGCGGGGTGGTCGCCGGGAGCGTCCTGCTCAAGCCCCTGCCGGGTGCCGACGGCGTGACCCCGACCGAGGATATCGAGGTCGGCTGGCACCTGCACCCGGACTCCTGGGGCCACGGCTACGCCACCGAGGCGGCCCGGGCGGTGCTCGCCCGCGAGTTCGCGTCCGGCAGCCGGGAGATCTACGCGGTGGTGACGCCCGGCAACGACCGTTCGACGGCCGTGTGCCGCCGGCTCGGCATGACGTACGTGGGCCGGCGCACCGACTGGTACGGCGGCACCGAGGTGGAGACGTTCGTGCTGGCCACCCCGCCGAGCTGAGCGGTCGTCCGGCACCCTCGGTGGGCTCGCCGGCCCCGAGGAGGGCCTGCGGGGCGGGTCGTACATCCGACACCCGGTCGTCCGGCGGCCCACCGTCGACCCCGCCTGACCTGCGACGAGGGTGTCCCGGCCCCCGGTTCGGACCAGTCACCCGTCCCCCGGCCGGCCGGTTGCGCACCGCATCTCAAGAACCACTCCGCATCCTGGATGTCGGGTTGTCCGTCGATCGGTGACACCCCGCTTTCAAGGAACACGAGTTGACCTAGCGGGGCAGCACCTTCACGATGACCCAGCCGGTCGGCTGAGGCTCCCGGCGGGCGCAGCGCGCCCCTGGGGAAGAATGGCGGCGTGACTTCTCCCCGGGACCTTGTCCTGCTCGGCTCCACCGGCTCGATCGGTACGCAGGCCATCGACATCGTGCGGCGCAACCCGGACCGGTTCCGGGTGGCCGCGCTGGGCGCCGGCGGCGGCAACGTCGAGCTGCTCGCCGCGCAGGCCCTCGAACTCGGCGTCGAGGCGGTCGGCGTGGCGAAGGCGTCGGCGGCGCAGGACCTCCAGCTCGCCTTCTACGCGCAGGCGAGCCGCCGGGGCTGGGCCAGCGGCGACTTCAAGCTCCCGAAGATCATCGCCGGGCCGGACGCGATGACCGAGCTGGCGCAGTGGCCGTGCGACGTCGTACTCAACGGGGTGGTCGGTTCGCTCGGGCTCGCGCCGACGCTGGCCGCGCTGCGCGCCGGGCGTACCCTCGCGCTGGCCAACAAGGAGTCCCTGGTGGCCGGCGGCCCGCTGGTGCGGGCCGCGGCGGCGCGGCCGGGGCAGATCGTCCCGGTGGACTCCGAGCACTCGGCGCTCGCCCAGTGCCTGCGCGGCGGGGCCCGGGGCGAGGTACGGCGGCTGGTCGTCACCGCCAGTGGCGGCCCGTTCCGGGGGAGGCGCCGGGAGGAGCTGACGCGGGTGACGCCCGAGCAGGCGCTCGCGCACCCGACCTGGAACATGGGGCCGGTTGTCACGATCAACTCGGCGACCATGGTCAACAAGGCCCTGGAGGTGATCGAGGCGCACGAGCTGTTCGACGTGCCGTACGCCGACATCACCGTCATGGTGCACCCCCAGTCGGTGATCCACTCGATGGTGGAGTTCACCGACGGCTCCACGATCGCCCAGGCCAGCCCGCCGGACATGCGGCTGCCGATCGCCCTCGGCCTCGGCTGGCCGGACCGGGTGCCGGAGGCCGCCACGGCGGTCGACTGGACGGCCGGCCACACCTGGGAGTTCGCGCCGCTGGACGACGAGGCGTTCCCGGCGGTCGCGCTGGCCAAGGCGGCCGGCGAGGCCGGTCGCTGCCGGCCGGCGATCTACAACGCGGCAAACGAGGAGTGTGTCGCCGCGTTCGTGGCCGGGCGGCTGCCGTTCCTCGGCATCGTCGACACCCTGGAACGCGTGCTGGCCGACGCTCCCGACTTCACCGAACCAGGTACCGTCGAGGACGTGCTGACGGCCGAGTCGTGGGCCCGGCGGCACGCGCAGGCGATCATCGAGGCGGCGGTGGAAGGAGCTTGATGGCATACCTGCTCGGGGTGACCCTGTTCGCCCTCGCCATCCTGATCTCGGTGAGTCTGCACGAGGCGGGGCACCTGCTCACCGCCAAGGCTTTCAAGATGAAGGTGACGAAGTACTTCGTCGGCTTCGGCCCCACCCTGTGGTCGTTCAAGCGGGGCGAGACGGAGTACGGACTCAAGGGCATCCCGCTCGGCGGCTTCTGCAAGATCGTCGGGATGACCCCGCAGGACGACGACGTCGATCCGGCCGACGAGCCCCGCGCCATGTGGCGGTATCCGGTCTGGAAGCGGACGATCGTGATGTCCGCCGGCTCGGCCACCCACTTCGCGCTGGCGCTGATTGCGCTCTGGGTCATCGCGGTCACCGCCGGCCTGCCCAACCCGAACTTCCCGAGCACCGAGGCGCAGGTCCGGCAGGAGCCGGCGGTGATCCAGGTCGCCGACTGCGTCGTGCCGGAGAACGCCGCCCGGGCCTGCACGCCGGCAGACCCGGCCAGCCCGGCCGGCCAGGCCCAGCTGCGCGACGGCGACCGGATCACCGCGGTCAACGGCACGCCGGTCGCCAGCTACGGGGACCTGCTCGTCACGCTGCGCGCGCTCAAGCCGGGGGAGACGGCGCAGATCGCGTACGTCCGGGACGGCCAGCCGGGCAGCGCCACCGCCACCCTCGCGCAGACCCAGCGCCCGCCGCTGGACGACCCGCAGGGCGCCGTCGGGCCGGTCGCCGCGCTCGGCGTCGGGCTCGTCCCCAGCACGCCCACCCGCATCGAGTACGGCCCGGTCGCCGCGATCGGCGCGACCGGCGACTTCACCGGGATGATGGCGGTGAACACGTACGAGGCGATGAAGCGGATCCCGCAGAAGGTCCCGGCGCTGTGGACCGCGATCACCGGCGGCGAGCGCGACGTGGACACCCCGATCAGCGTGGTCGGCGCGAGCCGGCTCGGCGGCGAGGCGGTGGAGAACAACGCCTGGCTGCTGTTCTTCATGCTCTTCGTCTCGCTGAACTTCTTCATCGGCGTGTTCAACCTGCTGCCGCTGCTCCCGCTGGACGGCGGTCACATCGCCATCGCCTGGTTCGAGCGGGCCCGGTCCTGGGTGTACGCGCGGCTGCGCCGACCCGACCCGGGCCGGGTCGACTACTTCAAGCTCATGCCCTTCACGTACGCGGTGATCCTGATCGGTGGCGCGTTCACGTTGCTGACCATCACCGCGGACGTCGTCAACCCGATCACGCTCTTCTCAAGGTGAGTGCCTGAAGTGACCGCTGTCAGTCTCGGTATCCCCGCCGTACCGCCGCCGCCGCTCGCACCCCGCCGGGCGAGCCGCCAGATCATGGTCGGCTCGGTTCCGGTCGGCGGCGGCGCGCCGGTGTCCGTGCAGTCGATGACCACCACGCTCACCGCCGACGTCAACTCCACGCTCCAGCAGATCGCGGAGCTGACCGCGTCCGGCTGCCAGATCGTCCGGGTCGCCGTGCCCAGCCAGGACGACGTGGAGGCGTTGCCGGCGATCGCGCGCAAGTCGCAGATCCCGGTCATCGCCGACATCCACTTCCAGCCGAAGTACGTCTTCGCGGCGATCGACGCCGGGTGCGCGGCGGTCCGGGTGAACCCGGGCAACATCCGGCAGTTCGACGACAAGGTCAAGGAGATCGCCAAGGCCGCCGGCGATGCGGGCGTGCCCATCCGGATCGGCGTCAACGCCGGCTCGCTGGACAAGCGGCTGCTGGCCAAGTACGGCAAGGCCACCGCGGAGGCGCTTGTCGAATCGGCGCTGTGGGAGTGCTCGCTGTTCGAGGAGCACGGCTTCCGGGACATCAAGATCTCGGTCAAGCACAACGACCCGGTGGTCATGATCCGGGCGTACCGGCTGCTCGCCGAGAAGTGCGACTACCCGCTGCACCTCGGCGTCACCGAGGCGGGCCCGGCGTTCCAGGGCACGATCAAGTCGGCGGTGGCCTTCGGCGCCCTGCTCGCCGAGGGGATCGGCGACACGATCCGGGTGTCGCTGTCCGCCCCGCCGGTCGAGGAGATCAAGGTCGGCGCCGCGATCCTGGAGTCGCTGGGCCTGCGTGAGCGCGGCCTGGAGATCGTTTCCTGCCCGTCCTGCGGCCGCGCGCAGGTGGACGTCTACAAGCTCGCCGAGGAGGTCACCGCCGGCCTGGAAGGGCTGCCGGTGCCGCTGCGGGTCGCCGTGATGGGCTGCGTCGTGAACGGGCCCGGCGAGGCCCGCGAGGCGGACCTGGGGGTCGCCTCGGGCAACGGCAAGGGCCAGATCTTCGTGAAGGGCCAGGTCATCAAGACCGTCCCGGAGGGGCAGATCGTGGAGACGCTCATCGAGGAGGCGCTCCGCCTCGCCGAGGAGATGGGCGCCGAGTTGCCCGAGGAACTACGCGACCTGACCGGCGGCGCCACGGTGACGGTGCACTGAGCCACCCGTACCCGCACGGAGAAGGGGGCGTCCCACCCGGGGCGCCCCCTTTCCGCACGCCAACTCACTCGGACTCGGCGAGAATCGCGTACAGCTTGCGGCGGGTCTCGTCGAGCACCTGGGCGGCGCGTTCCCGCTGCTCGTCGCTGCCGGTCAGCATGACCTGCCGCAGTGCGTGCACCACCTGCGCGCCGGCCTCCCGCACGTCGTGCCAGTTGGTGACCGTGCTCTCGGCGACCTCCGCCCACGGCGGGGTCTGGGCGGCCTCGGCCGCCTCGGGCCGGCCCTGCTCGGTGAGCGCGAAGCGCTTGCGACCGCCGCCGGACTCACTGGCGGCGATGACGCCCTCGTCCTCCAGGAGCTGAAGCGTCGGGTAGATCGATCCGGGGCTGGGCCGCCACGCCCCGCCGGTGCGGGAGTCGATCTCCTGGATCATCTCGTAGCCGTGCATCGGCCGCTCGGTGAGCAGGGCCAGGACGGCGGCGCGGACGTTCGGCCGGCGGCCACGTCCCCGGCCGCCGCGTCCGCGCCCCCCGTGGCCGTGCGGCCCGGGCGGGAAGGGCGGGAATCCGAACCCGCGCATCCGACCCTCGTGCAGCGCGTGCATCCGTCGGTGGAATCCCATGGGTACTCCTCTGTCTGGTTCCTATCGTCGATGCATCAACGATATATCGGCAACACATCATCGACAAGTACCCCGAACGCCCGGTCCGGCGTCCGTACGGGCCGTCGGCCGACTGCGGCGGTCGACCGACGCGGCCCCCGCCGATCTGGCAGGCTGGTAGTCGTGCTGACGGCGCCGGTACGGCAACTGGGGGAATCGGAGCGCCGCGCGGTCGAGCGTCTGCTCGACCTCGACCCGTACGGCGGCGCGCAGGTCGCCGAGCGGGTCGCCGCGCGGGGGCTGGCCTGGTGGCGCGCCGAGGGACGGGTCCTCGGGTACGGGAGCCGCCGGCACCTGGAATCGGTCTGCTGGCTGGGCGGCAACCTCACCCCGGTGCTCGCCACCGAGCCGGCCGTCGCCGCCTTCGCCGACCTGCTCGCCGGTGAGGACCGGCTCTGCTCGTCGATCGTCGGGCGGGCCGACGCCGTGCTCGGGCTGTGGGACCGGCTCTCGCCGACCTGGGGCCCGGCCCGCGACGTACGGCCCAACCAGCCCCTGCTCGCCACCGACGCGATCCCCGCCGTGGCCCCCGACCCGCAGGTGCGCCGGGTCCGCCGCGGCGAGGTGGACCGGCTCTTCCCGGCGGCCGTGGCCATGTACACCGAGGAGGTGGGCGTCTCGCCGCTGGCCGAGGACGACGGGCGCGGCTACCGCCGGCGCGTCGAGGACCTGATCCGGGCCGGCCGGGCGTACGCCCGCTTCGTCGACGGCCGGGTGGTGTTCAAGGCCGAACTGGCGGTCGTGACCCGGCGTACCGCCCAGGTGCAGGGCGTCTGGGTGGCCCCCGAGTGGCGGGGCCGGGGGATCGCCACGGCGGCGATGGCCGCCGTCGTCCGCGACGCGCTGCGGCGCGTCGCGCCCACCGTGAGCCTCTACGTCAACGACTTCAACCTGCCCGCGCGCCGGGTGTACGAGCGCTGCGGCTTCCGCCCGGTCGGCACCCTGGCCACCGTCCTGTTTTGAAAGGAAGGGCCCCTTCTTAACGCCTCCGGTAGAGGAAGGGCCCCTTGTTAACGCGACACGGTGCGTCACCGGGCGGCGACGCATCGACGGGTAAATGCGTTGAGCGACCGGGCCGCGTCGGTGAGGCTGGGCGTACCGCCACCGCCTGCCGTAAGGGGTCCCCGCCGTGCGTCTGCTCCGCGACATGTGGGCCACCGCGCCCCGCCGCATGGCGGTCGTGGCCGTCCTGGTCGTGCTCGGTGCCGGCGGCCAGGCGGCCGCCGCGGCGCTGGCCGGACCGGTCCTGTTGCACCGCTCACGCGGCTACTTCGCCGTCCTCGCGGTGGCGCTGATCGCCGCCGTGGTCAGCGACCTCGTGGTCAGCCTGATGATGGCGGGGGTCACCGCCGACTGGTCCGCCGCCGTCCGGCGCCGGCTCTGCCGGGTCGCCTTCGGGCAGGACCTGCCCACCCTCGAGACGACGCCGGTCGGGGAGCTGCTCGACCGGATCGACGGCGACGTCTACCAGGTCGCCGCCGCGATCCGGGCGCAGGGCGTCCGAATCGCGCAGATGCTCGCGGTGGGTGTGCTGTCGGCGGTCGTCGCGGTGGGTGTCTGGTGGCCGGCCGGCCTCACCATGCTGCTGCTCGCCGGAGGGCTGGCGGTCGGCCTGCGCCGGCCGACGGCGCGGATCGTGCCGGCGCGCATGGCGGAGGAGGAGGCCTGGTCCGACCTGGCGGCGGTGATGGAGGAGGCGATCCACGGCCAGGACGACGTCCGCACCAGCCTCGCGCAGCCGTACGTGCTGCGGCTGTACGCGACGCGGGCGGCGGCCGTGCTCTCCCGCGGAATGCGGGTGTGGAGAATGTCGGCGAAGATCACCACCGTGGCCGCCGGCGTCACCCGCGCCGGCATCGCCGCCGTGGTGCTGACCGGGGCCTGGGCGCTGGCCACCGGACGGATGGACGGCGCCCGGCTCACCGCCGTCTGGCTGCTGGCCATCGCCTTCGGCGCCACCGTCGAGCACGTCAGCCGGATGGTGCCGGAACTCCAGTACGCGCTGGGCGCCTGGGGCCGGGTACAGCTGCTGGAGGACTCCCCGCAGGAACCCGTCGGCGGCCTGGCCCCGGTCGACGGCGACCTGGCGGTGAGGAGCCTGACGTTCCGCTACCCGGCCGCCGACGGCACCCGCGGCCCGGCCCTGCGCGACGTCCACCTGACGTTCACCCGCGGCCGCTCGTACGCGCTGGTGGGCCGCACCGGCTCGGGCAAGTCGACGCTGGCGAAGGTGCTCACCCGGGCGGTCGACGTGCCGCCCGGCACCGTAATGCTCGGTGACCGGGACCTGCGTGACCTCGACGTCGAGCAGCTGCGCCGGTGGGTCGCGGTGGTGCCGCAGCGCACCGAGATCCTGGCCGGCACACTCGCCGAGAACGTCGCCCTCTTCGACCCGGACCTGATCGACGACGCGGCCCGTGCGCTGCACGAGCTGGGTCTCGCCGGCTGGATCGCGGAGCTGCCCGACGGGCTGCACACCCGGCTCGGCGAGGGCGGGCACGTGCTCTCGGCCGGGCAGGAGCAACTGGTCGCGTTCGCCCGGATCCTGGTGCGCGACCCGCACGTGGTGATCCTGGACGAGGCGACCGCCCGGCTCGACCCGGTCACCGAGACGCGGGTGCAGCGCGCCACCGAGCGGCTGCTGCGGGACCGGATCGGCATCGTCATCGCCCACCGGCTCTCCTCGGTGCGGCACTGCGACGAGGTGGTCGTGCTCGCCGACGGGGTGGTGGTCGAGGCCGGGCCGCTGCGGGAGTCGGCGCGCTTCGCCGAACTGCTCGCCACCAGCCACACCGCCGCGTACGCCCGCACCGGTGCCCGCGGCGGCAGCGGCGGCGGCCTGGACCTGCTCGAGGGACCGGACCCGGACGGCACGGCCGACCCGGTCCTGCCGCCGCCGGACCGCGCGCCGTCCGCGCCCGCCGGCCGGCCGGAGAACACGCCACCGCCGGCGGCGAGCCACCGGCGGACGCTGCGGGAGATCGTCCGACTGGTCGGCAACGACCCGAGGTACGGGCTGGCGGCGCTCGCGCTGTTCATGGTGCTGGTTCTTGTGGGGCTGGACGGCCCGCTGCTGCCGTGGCTCTGGGCGGACGTGGTCGACGGCGTCGGGAACCCGTGGCTGCCCGCGCTCGGCATCGCCGCCGGGCTGCTCGTGACGCTGCCGATCCCCTGGTACACGAGCATCTGGTTCCCCGGCTGGTGGGTACGGCAGATGCTGCGGATCAGCCTACGGCTGGTGCACGGGCAGACCGGACCGCGACGGGTCAGCACGCACACCCCGGCCGAGGTGGTCGCCCAGGGCGGCGACACCGAGCGGGTGGTGCAGCTGGCGGACAACCTGCTGGACCAGGCGGCCGCCGTCGTCCTGCTGGTGGCGATGACAGCGATCTCCGGCAGCGTCGTACCGGGGCTCTTCTTCGCCGGGACGATGGTGGTCTCCGGGCTGGCCGCGACGCTGTTCGGCCCGCGCCTGGAGCGCACCGCCCGGGAGACGGTGGCGGCCCGGGCGGCGTTCGCGACGGCGCTGGTGTCCTCGCTGTCCGCCGCCCGGACGGTGAAGCTGGCCGGCGCGACCCGGCCCGTGCTCGGGCACCTCGCCGACCTGGACGTGACCCGCAGTGAACGGCAGCGCCGGGAGATCTCCGTGCAGGTGTGGTCCCGGTCGACGCCCTCGCTGGTCAGCGGGCTGCTGCCGATCGGCGCGTGGGGGTTGTACCTGGCCGGTGGACTGTCGGCCGGCGCGACCCTGGTCGCCGTGGCCACCCTGGCGGCGGCGCGTTGGTTCGCCTGGACCACGGCGTCGCTGCTCTCCCAGGTGCCCTCGGCGCGCGTGTGGACCCACCGGACGGTGGCGATGACCGGGATGCCGGCGTACTCGACGGAGGTGCCGGGCGTGGACCTGGCGGCCGGCAGCGCTCCGGCCCCGCCGGTGCCGCCCCGCCACCCGCTCCGCCGGCTGGAGCTGTCCGGCTTCGGCGTCCGGCACGCCGACGGCGTGCCGGCCGTCCGGGATGTCGACCTGACCGTGCAGCGCGGCCAGCTCGTGCTTGTGGTGGGAAGGGTCGGTTCGGGGAAGTCGTCGCTGCTGCGGGCGCTGGCCGGGATCGTGCCGCACACCGGCCGGCTGACCTGGAACGGCGAGCCGGTGACCGAGCCGGAGCTGTTCCTGCGCCCGCAACAGGTCGGCTACGTCGGCCAGCTACCCCGGGTGCTGTCCGGGACGGTCGCGGACAACATCACCCTCGGCCACCCGGTGGACGCGGCCGCCGCGGTGTCCACCGCCCAGCTCGACCACGACCTGGCGGCGTCCGGGTCCGGCCTCGGGCTGGTCATCGGGCACAAGGGGACCCGGCTGTCGGGCGGGCAGCTCCAGCGCCTCGCGCTGGCCCGGGCGCTCGCGCCGCGTACCGAACTGCTGGTCGCCGACGACGTGTCCTCGGCGCTGGACGTCACCACGGAGCTGGCGCTGTGGGAGGCGCTGCGCCGGCACGGCGTCACCGTGGTGGGCTCGACGTCGAAGCGGGCGGCGCTGGTTCGGGCCGACCACGTCGTGGTCCTGGACAACGGCCGGGTCGCCGCCCAGGGCCCCTGGCGCGACCTGGAACCGGCCTGGTCCCACCTGGCCGGCTGAACCCGCGCCCGCCCGCGGGAGCCGGGTCAGGTGGCGCGGAGGTACTGGGAGGGCCAGCTGGGTGCGGCGCCGAGCTTGGCGGCGGCGCGGTGCGGCCAGTACGGGTCCCGGAGCAGCTCGCGGCCGAGCAGCACCAGGTCGGCCGCGCCGGTCGCCACGATCTGCTCGGCCTGCTCCGGTTCGACGATCAGACCGACCGCGCCGGTCGCGACCCCGGCCTCGCGCCGGATCCGGGCGGCGAGCGGCACCTGGTAGCCCGGCCCGACGGGCACGCTCGCGTCGGGTGACGCCCCGCCGGACGAGCAGTCGACCAGGTCGACGCCGGCGCGGGCCAGCTCGCCGGCGAGAACAACGCTGTCCTCGACGGTCCAGCCGCCGTCGACCCAGTCGGTGGCGGAGATCCGGGCCAGGACCGGCACGTCCTCCCCGACCGTCGCGCGGACCGCGCGCGCCACGGCGAGGGTGAGGCGCATCCGCCCGGCGCGGTCGCCGCCCCAGCCGTCGGTGCGGCGGTTGGTCAGCGGCGACAGGAACTCGTGCAGCAGGTAGCCGTGCGCCGCGTGGATCTCCACGGCGCGGAAACCGGCGTCGACGGCGCGGCCGGCCGCCGCCGCGAACGCCTCGACCACCTCCGCGATGCCGGCCTCGTCGAGCGCGGCCGGCCGGCGGTAATCGGCGACGAAGGGTTCGTCGCCCGGACCGACCGGCGTCCAGCCGCCCTCGGCGTCCGGGACCCCGCCCCGCCGGGGAGCCCACGGTCGGTACGTCGAGGCCTTGAACCCGGCGTGCGCCAGCTGCACCGCCGGCACTGCGCCCTGCGCGGCGACGAACGAGGTCACCGGCCGCCAGGCGTCGACGTGCGCGCCCGACCAGAGGCCGGTGTCCTGCGGGCTGATCCGCCCTTCGGGTACGACCGCGGTCGCCTCGGTCAGCACCAGACCGGCGCCGCCGGCGGCGCGGGTGCCGAGGTGCACGAGGTGCCACTGGGTGGGCAGGCCGTCGGGGCCGGCGGAGTACTGGCACATCGGCGCGAGAGCGACCCGGTTGGGCAGGGTCACCGCACGCAGGGCGAGCGGGGTGAAGAGGGCGGTCATGGGGTCATCCTCCAGGCAACGCGGCGGAGCTGCCCTCCGTCGCGGTCGGGTCGGCGTGGGACGGTGCGTGGGGCGGCGGACCGGTGCGGACACCCGCCGGGTGCCCGCACCGGCGAACGGGTCGCTCAGGCCGGGGCGGGCGCCAGCCTTCCGTCCCGGGCGTCCTGCGGATCACGCTCGACCGCGGTCCGCTCACCGGGGGTCCGCCGGCCGGCCGAGTCGTACGCGGCCCGGTCGAGGGTGCCCTCGCGGGCGGCGACGATCGTCGGCACGAGCGCCTGGCCCGCCACGTTTGTCGCCGTCCGGACCATGTCCAGGATCGGGTCGATGGCCAGGAGCAGGCCGGCGCCGGCCAGCGGCAGGCCGAGCGTGCTCAGGGTGAGCGTGAGCATCACGATCGCCCCGGTGAGGCCGGCGGTCGCCGCGGAGCCGACCACCGAGACGAACGCGATCAGCAGGTAGTCGGTGAACCCCAGGTCCACGCCGAAGACCTGGGCCACGAAGATCGCGGCCAGAGCCGGGTAGATCGCCGCGCAGCCGTCCATCTTCGTGGTCGCGCCGAACGGCACCGCGAACGAGGCGTACTCGCGGGGGACGCCGAGCCGCTCGACCGAGCGCTGCGTCACCGGCATGGTGCCCACCGAGGAGCGCGAGACGAAGGCCAGCTCGATCGCCGGCCAGGCGCCGGCGAAGAAGCGCAGCGGGTTGAGCCGCCCGGCCGCCACCAGCAGCAGCGGGTAGACCGCGAACAGCACGATCGCGCAGCCGACGTACACGGCGGTGGTGAAGCGTGCGAGCGGGGCCAGCAGGTCCCAGCCGTACGAGGCGACGGCGTTGCCGATCAGGCCCAGCGTGCCGATGGGGGCGAGCCGGATCACCCACCACAGCGCCTTCTGGACGATCTCCAGCAGTGCCCGGTTCAGCTCGACGAACGGCTCGGCGGCCTTGCCGACCAGCAGCGCGGCGGCGCCGACGATGAGTGCGAGGAAGACGATCTGCAGGACGTTGCCCTCGACGAACGCGCCGACCGGGTTGGTCGGCACGATGCCGGTCAGGAAGTCCGTCCAGGAGCCTGTCTTCTTCGGGGCGGTGGCGGCCGCGGTGTCCAGCGTGACCCCGCGGCCGGGGTCGGTGAGCAGCCCGAGGCCGATGCCCACGCTCACCGCGACGAGCGCGGTCGCGCCGAACCAGAGCAGGGTCTTGAGCGCCAGCCGGGCGGCGTTGGCCACGCCGCGCAGGCTCACCACGCTGACCACGATGGCGGTGAACACGAGCGGCGGTACGGCCAGCTTGAGCAGCTGGACGAAGACGCCGCCGACGGTGTCGAGGGTGCCGGCCAGCCAGCTCAGCTCGTAGGCGCGGGCGACGAAGCCGAGCGCCACGCCGAGGACGAGGCCGAGCAGGATCTGCACGGAAAAGGGGATCTTGCGCATGAAGGGTCCAAGTCTGGAAGGGAGTCGGTCAGGGCGGCGTCAGGGGTGCAGCCGCGCCGGACAGACACCGCTGGCCTGCAGTCGGAGATCGACGTACAGGCGGACGGTGAGATTCCAGACGTTGGTCATCGCCGGTCGACGCTACGCCGGCAGCAACCGGGAAAGGAAGGAGCGGATCCGGTGACGCTCCTTACATAGAACTGTGTTGGGGGCCTTCGCCCCGCCGCCCGGTCAGGTGCCCACGTCGCGGCACGAGGACGGGAGCGGCCAGGCCCGGGGGAGGTCCAGGCCTGGTCGACCGGCCGGCCGGAGGCTCAACTGCCGCTTCGCCGGGCGAGCGTGGCGGCGGTCGCGGTACCCCAGAGGGCGCAGACCAGCAGGAGGAACCGTTCCAGCAGGGCGAGCAGGCCGCCCCGGCCGACGGCGAGCAGGGCGACCGCCGTCGCGGCGGAGAGCGGCAGCGCGATGCCGGCCGCCACAGCGGCGAGGCGACGCAGGGCACGCGGCGCGTCCCGGGTGAGCGCGGTCGTCAGCATCGCCAGGACCACCGCGCCGACCGCCGCGATGCTCGCGCCGCCATGCACCAGGTCGGCCGGCGTCGCCTGCTCGTACGGCGGCAGCGGGCAGCCCGCGCTGCAGGCCACCGCGCCGGAGATCAGCGCGAACACGCTGCCGGCGGCGAGCAGGCTGGCGGCCAGGCGCAGGACCGGCGGCAGCGCCGCGGCGAGCAGCAGCACCCCGGCGGCCAGGGCGAACACCCCGATCCGGTACGCGGGCGCGTACGCGCTGTCGGTGACGCCCGCCTCGCTGACGTACCCGGTCAGGCCCGGACCGGGACCGGCGACCACCGCGACGGTCACCGCGACCGCGCCCGCCACGATGCTGCCGGCGGCGGCGCCGGCCGCGATCCGGGGCGCTATTGCGGCGGCCCGCCACCTGGTCCCGCCAGCCCGGCGGCCGGGGGCGTCGACGGCCGGACGCGTGCCGCCGTGTGCCTGACGTCGCGGATCGGCGGACGGACGTCCGGCCCCGGTGGCGGGCGGGTCAGCCACGCCCGTGCGGCGTGGTCCAGCCGGAGAGGTCCGGGCCGAGCGGGACGATCCCGGTCGGGTTGATCATCTTGTGGGTGGCGTAGTAGTGCCGCTTGATGTGGTCGAAGTCCACCGTCTCCCCGAAGCCCGGCGTCTGGAACAGGTCCCGCGCGTACGCCCACAGCACCGGCAGCTCGGTCAGCTTGTGCCGGTTGCACTTGAAGTGCCCGTGGTACGCCACGTCGAAGCGGACCAGCGTGGTGAACAGGCGCACGTCCGCCTCGGTGATCGAGTCCCCCATCAGGTAGCGCCGCCCGGCCAGCCGCTCGGACAGCGCGTCCAGCCGCGCGAACAACGCCCGGAACGCGTCGTCGTACGCGGACTGGGTGGTGGCGAACCCGCACCGGTACACGCCGTTGTTGACGTCCCGGTGGATCTCGGCCATCAGGGCGTCCATCTCCGGCCGCAACTCCTCCGGGTACAGGTCCGGCGCGCCGGGCCGGTGCAGCGACCGCCACTGCGTCGACAGGTCGAGTGTGAGCTGCGGGTAGTCGTTGGTGACCACCTGGCCGGTGAGGGTGTCGACAAGCGCGGGGACGGTGACCCGGCCGGTGTAGTCGGGGTCGGTCGCCAGGTACGCCTCGGAGAGGTAGCCGATGCCGAGCACCGGGTCGAACCCGTCCGGGTCGAGGCTGAACCGCCAGCCCTTCTCGTCCCGGATCGGGTCGACGGTGCCGAGCGAGATCGCGTCCGCCAGCCCGAGCAGGCCCCGGACGATCCGGGCCCGGTGGGCCCACGGGCAGGCCCGGCACCAGATGAGCCGGTACCGGCCCGGCTCCAGCGGCCAGCGGCCCTGCGCGTCCGGGCCGCCACCGGGCGGTGAGTCGGAATCCGGGGTGACCCGGCCGGTGAAGCGGTTGCGTTGGCGCACGAACTCGCCGCTGCCGCTGGTCTCTGCGCTGAACTGGGCCCCGGCCATGCCGTCAACCTATCCGTTCCGGGCGTGGATATCCTGTCGTCGAGGCGTCACCCGCGACCCGGCGGACGCCTCCACCCCGCCCTTCCCACCCCCGAAGGACTCGCGATGACCGTGGCATACCTGGTGGCCGGTGTCCGCACCCCGATCGGCCGGTACGGCGGCGCGCTCGCCGGTGTCCGTCCCGACGACCTGGCCGCGCACGTGATCCGCGAGTTGGTCGCCCGGCACCCCTCGGTGGACTGGGCCCGCACCGACGACGTGATCCTCGGCTGCGCGAACCAGGCCGGCGAGGACAACCGCAACGTGGCGCGGATGGCAACGTTGCTCGGCGGGCTGCCCGAAGAGGTGCCGGGCAGCACGGTCAACCGGCTCTGCGGCTCGGGCCTGGACGCCCTCGCCACCGCCGCCCGGTCGATCGTCGCGGGCGAGGCCGACCTGGTCGTGGCCGGCGGCGTGGAGAGCATGAGCCGCGCGCCGTTCGTGCTGCCCAAGGCCGAGACCGCGTTCTCCCGTACCGCGGAGGTCTGCGACACCACGATCGGCTGGCGGCTGGTCAACCCGCTGATGAAGCAGGGGTGGGGCACCGACTCGATGCCGGAGACCGCGGAGAACGTGGCCGCTGAGCACGGGATCGACCGTGCCGCCCAGGACGAGTTCGCGTACCGCTCCCAGCAGCGTGCGGCGAAGGCGCAGGCCGACGGCCGGCTGGCCGAGGAGATCGTGCCGGTGGCGGCGCCGGCCGGCCGGCGGGAGACGAAGCTGGTCGAGGTGGACGAGCACCCGCGGGAGACCTCGCTGGAGAAGCTGGCCGCCCTGCCCACCCCGTTCCGGGCCGGTGGCACGGTCACGGCCGGCAACTCCTCCGGGGTGAACGACGGCGCGGTGGCCCTGCTCGTGGCCTCCGAGGCGGCCGTCGCGCGGTACGGCCTGGTCCCGCTGGCCCGTGTCTCCGGTGCCGCGGCGGCCGGCGTGCCGCCGCGGGTCATGGGCGTCGGCCCGGTGCCGGCCACCCGGCGGCTGCTCGACCGGCTCGGCCTCGGGTTGGGGGAGGTCGACGTGATCGAGCTGAACGAGGCGTTCGCCGCGCAGGCCGTGGCGGTGCTGCGCGAGCTGGGCCTGCCCGAGGACGCCGAGCACGTCAACCCGAACGGCGGCGCCATCGCGCTGGGTCACCCGCTCGGCGCGAGCGGAGCGCGGCTGGCCCTGACCGCCGCGCTCGAGCTGCGCCGACGCGGCGGCCGGCGGGCGCTGGCCACGATGTGCGTCGGAGTCGGCCAGGGGATCTCGCTCCTGCTGGAGTCCGCCGACTGACAGCCGCCGCCCGCCGTGCCGCTGCTCGCCATCGAGCGGCCACTGTGGTCGATCGACTTCGGACGGTCACCCTGGGTGGTCGGCCATCCGGCGGCGGGGGGAAGTGGCGCGCTCGACTCTCCCGTCCGGGGTGCGGCGCGCCTAGAGTGGTGTGGACCACACGATCCGCGGGTCGGCCGGTGGGCCTCCGCGTGTCCGCACGCTCGACACCGGTTCCCTCCCGCACCGCGGCGACGACTTGGGGTGCAGCACAGTGCAGATGCCGGACGGACTTCCCACCGAGATCGACCTCTCCCGGCCGAGCGCGGCCCGGGTGTACGACTACTTCCTCGGCGGCGCCCACAACTTCGAGATCGACCGGCAGCTCGCCGAGCAGATCGCGAGCATGACCCCGAACCTCGCGGCCACGATGCGTGCCGGACGCGAGTTCCTGCGCCGTGCCGTTCGGGTGCTGCTGGACGCCGGCATCGATCAGTTCCTCGACATCGGCTCCGGCATCCCCACGGTCGGCAACGTGCACGAGGTGGCCCAGTCCGCCAACCCGAAGGCGCGGGTCGTCTACGTGGACATCGACCCGGTCGCGGTGGCCCACAGCCGGGAACTGCTGGCCGGCAACGACCTGACCGGCGTCCTCCACGCCGACCTGCGCGAGCCGGAGCGGATCCTCGCCGGGGCCCGGGAGTCCGGGCTGATCGACTTCGACCGTCCGCTGGGCATCCTGCTCGCCGGGGTGGTGCACTTCATCCCGGACGCGGACCGTCCCGGCGACGTCCTGGCCACGCTGCGGGCCGCCGCCGCCCCCGGGAGCCATCTGGTGATCTCCCACTCGACGTACGAGGACCAGCCGCAGGAGATGCTCGACGCTCAGCGGCTGTCGGCGCGGACCGACACGGAGATCACCCTGCGTTCCCGTGCCGAGATCACCGGCTTCTTCGGGGACTGGACGATCCTGGAGCCGGGGGTCGTGCACATGCCGCTGTGGCGGCCCGACTCGCCGTCCGACGTGGACGACAAGCCGGAGCAGTTCGGCGCCTTCGGCGGCGTGGCCCGGTACGACCGACCGGCCGGCTGATCGAGGTGGCCGCCGTCCGGAAGCCGGGCGGGCGCGACGTCGGCGGCGCCCAGGGGTACGCGGCCGAGTGGGCCCGCGCGGTGCGCCGGCTCGGCTTCGTGCCGCTCAGCGCGGGCGAGACCGAGCGGCTGCTGCACCTGCACTCCGTCCGGCTGGCGGCGGCGCTGCTCGCCGAGCCGTTCACGGCCGGCCCGGCGGACGAGGTCGGCCGGGCGCTGGTCGAGGCGCACCTGACCGAGCCGGGCGTGCTCGACTGGTCGGTGCGGGCGCTCGGCGAACGCTTCCTCGACCGCGTGCTGCCCGACCATCCGCGTACCGCGCGTACGGCGGAGCGCGTCGCGGCGCTGCAGGGCGCGCTCGCCGCCGGGTTCGCCCGGGCGCTGCGCGACCGCACCTTCACCCAGCAGGAGCGGATCGCGCGGTCCGCCTGGCAGGCGCGGGACGAGGTGGAGCAGGCCCTGCGGGACAGCGAGGCGCGCTTCCGGGCGGTGTTCGCCGGCGCGGCCATCGGGATCGGCATCGCCGGGGTCGACGGCCACGTCCTCGACGTCAACCAGGCGTTCTCCGACATGCTCGGTTACTCGATCGAGGAGCTGCGGCAGATCAACGTGGCGTCGCTGTTCCATCCGGACGACGCGGTGGGGATGTGGGAGCTGTACCAGGAGCTGATCGAGGGCAAGCACGACTCGGCCCGGGTGGAGAAGCGCTACTACCGCAAGGACGGCAGCGTCGTCTGGACCGATCTGGCCGTCTCGCTGGTCCGGTACGACGACGGGCGGCCCCGGTTCACCGTCGCGATGATCGAGGACATCACCCAGCGGTACGAGCTTCAGCAGCGGCTCCGCTTCCAGGCGCTGCACGATCCGCTCACCGGCCTGCCGAACCGGACCCTGTTCTTCGAGACGCTCAACCTGCTCTTCGAGACCGCCGGTCCCGAGCGTCGGGTCGGCGTCTGCTTCCTGGACCTGGACGGGTTCAAGGCGGTCAACGACAGCCTCGGGCACGACCTGGGGGACCGCCTGCTCGTGGCGATCGCCGACCGGCTGGCCGACTGCGTCGCGGCCCGCGGCCACCTGGTCGCCCGGATGGGTGGCGACGAGTTCGTCATCCTGGTCGAGGACGGTGAGGAGATCGACGACGTGGTGGGGGTCGCCGAGGCGGCGCTCGCCGCGGTCTCCGCGCCGGTCCGCGTCGGCGACCACCAGCTCGCGGTCTCGGCGAGCGTCGGCATCGTCGAGTGTCCGGTGGGCACGACCGACGCGTCGGAGCTGATGAAGGCCGCCGACACCACGTTGTACTGGGCCAAGGCCGAGGGCCGGGGCCGCTGGGCGGTGTGGGACCCGGAGCGCAGCGCGCAGGACATCGCGCGCTCGGCGCTGGTCGCCGGGCTGCCGGCGGCCCTGGAGCGGGGCGAGTTCGTGCTGCACTACCAGCCGATCGTGTCCCTCCTGGAGGGTTCGATGCTGGCCGTCGAGGCGCTCGTCCGCTGGCAGCATCCGGAGTTGGGCCTGGTCGGTCCGGACCGGTTCATCGGGCTGGCGGAGGAGACCGGCCTGATCGTCCGGCTCGGCGAGTGGGTGCTGCGGCAGGCGTGCCGGGACGCGGACGCCTGGCGGCGCGAGTTCCCGGACGCCCGCCTCGTCGTCAGCGTCAACCTGGCGGCCCGGCAGGTGGAGGACCCGGCCATCGTGGACACGGTGGCGGACGCTCTGGCGCGCAGCGGGCTCCCGGCCGAACTCCTGCAGTTGGAGCTGACCGAGAGTGCCGTGATGGGCACCGCCGGGGAGCCGCTGCGGTCGTTGTACCAGCTCGCGGGGCTCG
This sequence comes from Micromonospora sp. NPDC126480, assembly GCF_040302465.1. Taxonomy (NCBI): domain Bacteria; kingdom Bacillati; phylum Actinomycetota; class Actinomycetes; order Micromonosporales; family Micromonosporaceae; genus Micromonospora; species Micromonospora sp. NPDC126480. The sequence continues at coordinate 87,161 of NZ_JBEORU010000003.1, read as the reverse complement.
GGGTACGGCTGGCGATCGACGACTTCGGCACCGGGTACTCGAATCTGGCGTACCTGCGGCGGTTGCCGATCCAGTGCTTGAAGCTGGCGGGCCCGTTCGTGGAGGGGATCCGCGAGGACGGTCCGGAGGCGGCGACCGGGCACCGGGACGAGCGGATCGTGGACGCCCTGGTGCGGCTGGCGCACGCGCTGGAGCTGTGGGTCACCGCCGAGGCGGTGGAGACCGAGGTGCAGGCCGAGCGGCTGCGGGCGTTGCGCTGCGACACCGGCCAGGGCCGCTGGTTCGGCCCGCCGGTGCCGGCCGGCGAGATCACCGCCCGCCTCCGCGGGGCGGCGACGTGACCGGCGTACGGTCGGACGGCCGGGTGTGGTGGCCGACCGGCCGCGGTGGTCGGCCGGCGAGCGGGCACGCGATCGGAGGGGCGGCGGCGTGGGTCTGACCGATACGCAGGCGGTGGTGTCGCTTGTCGCCGGGCTGGCCATCGTGGCGGGGCTGGCGGGTGTGGTGGTGCCGGGGCTGCCGGCGCTGCCGCTGTGCTGGGGCGGTGTGCTGGTCTGGGCGCTGTTCGGCGGGGCCGGCCCGGGGCGGTGGTTGGTGCTCGCCCTCGCCACGGTGGTGGTGGCCGGTGGGGCGGTGGTCAAGTACGCCTGGCCGGGGCGCAACCTCAAGCAGAGCGGGGTGCCCACGTCGTCGCTGCTCGCCGGCGGGCTGCTCGGCCTGGTCGGCTTCTTCGTGGTGCCCGTGGTGGGGCTGGTGCTCGGCTTCGTGGGCGGGGTGTGGGGCGCCGAGCGGCTGCGGCTGGGCAGCAACCGGCTCGCCTGGCCGTCGACCGTGCACGCGCTCAAAGCGGCCGGGCTCTCGATGCTGGTGGAGTTCCTCGCCGGGTTGACCGTGGCCGCCCTGTGGGTGGCCGGCCTGCTGTTCGCCTGACGGCCGGGCGGGGCCGGCGGACGGGCGGCGGCGCGGGGGGACCGGTCGGGCACGGCGGAGCGCCGTGCGTGAGAGAGAGATGGTCGATGCCCCGCGCCGCCGCGGGCCGGGCGTTGCCGAGCGCCCGGCGCTGGCCCGTCGCGATCGGGCCTGGCCACGAGGTCAAGGATGCGCTCGGGCCGGGCGGGCCCGCAACGCATTTCGGGCCGGAGGCGCCGACGCCGACATCGGTTAATGGTCTGGTCCGGAACGATTTTCGGTCGATCTCCATTGACCTGCGTGAGTCGGCGGGCTCATCATCCCGTCAGGCGGTGACGCAGGTCACAGTCACACCCTTCGTCCAAGGGAGACACCGATGGGCTCGACGATTCAGGACGGAGTACCCCGACCATCCGCGGTGACGGACGAGGAGCGGCTCGCGCAGCTGGGCTACCGGCAGGAGCTGCGCCGCAAGCTGTCCGGCTTCTCCAACTTCGCGGTCTCATTCTCGATCATCTCGATCCTGGCCGGCGCGATCACGTCGTACGGCATCGCCATGACCGCCGGCGGCCCGATGGCGATAACCCTGGGCTGGCTCTTCGTCGGCGGCATGGTGATCTTCGTGGCGCTGGCCATGGCCGAGATCTGCTCGGTCTACCCCACGGCCGGCGCCCTGTACTGGTGGGCCGCCGCGCTGGCCAAACGGAACAAGGCCGCCTGGGCCTGGTTCGTCGGCTGGTTCAACTTCCTGGGCGAGGTGGCGGTGACCGCCGCGATCGACTTCGGGGCGGCGATCACCACGTCGGCCTTCCTGAGCCTCACGTTCGACATGGAGGTGACCGCCGAACGCACCTTCCTGATCTTCCTGCTGATCATCACCGCCCACGGTCTGCTCAACACCTTCGGCGTCAACCTCGTCCGGGTCCTCTCCGACATCAGCGCCTGGTGGCACCTGGTCGGCGTCGCCGTCATCGTCGCCGTGCTGGCGATCGTCCCGGACCAGCACAAACCCGTCTCCGAGGTCTTCCTCGAGGTACGCAACGAGACGGGCTTCACGTTCGCCGGAGCGGCCGGGTACGCCGTCCTGATCGGTCTCCTGATGGCCCAGTACACGTACACCGGCTACGACGCCAGCGCCCACGTGGCGGAGGAGACCCACGACGCCTCCCGCTCCGCGCCGCGCGGGATCGTGATGTCCGTCGTCGCCTCGGTCGCCGCCGGTTTCGTGCTCCTCTTCGCGATCACGTGGTCCATCCAGGACTACGACGCGCAGCGGACGACGGAGCTGGGCCTGCCTCCGGCGCAGATCTTCATCGACGCGGCGGGACGCGACCTCGGAACGTTCCTGCTGTTCATCTGCGTGGTCGCACAGTTCTTCTGCGGCATGGCCTCGGTCACGGCGAACTCCCGCATGGCGTACGCGTTCAGCCGGGACGGGGCGCTGCCCGGCTCCCGGGTCTGGAAGCGCGTCAACCCGCGTACCGGCACGCCGACGAACTCGATCTGGCTCTGCGTCGGGTGCTCGTCCCTGCTGGTCGTGCCGTCGCTGTGGAACACCACCGCCTACCTGGCGGCCACCTCGATCGCGGTGATCGGCCTCTACATCGCGTACGTGGCGCCGGTCTTCCTGCGTCGGCGCACACCGGAGTTCCAGGTCGGGCCGTGGAACCTCGGTCGCTGGAGCGGGCCGGTCGGGTGGATCGCGATCGTCTGGGTCGCGCTGATCTGCGTCCTGTTCGTGCTGCCGACCAGCAGCCCGATCACGCCGAGCACCTTCAACTACACGATCGTCGCGGTCGGCGTCGTCCTGGGCGGGGCGTGGCTGTGGTGGATGCTCAGCGCCCGGCGCTGGTTCACCGGCCCCCGTCACAACGTGCCGGACCCGGTGATCCCCAAGCCGGCGACGGGTGCCGAGCCCGTCACCGGGCCGACCGCCGACCAGAGCTAGGTTGCCCGGGTGGCGGTCGCCGACGGGCGTCCGCCACCCGGACGCAGGGGAAGGACGGCCGATGACGATCCGTGCCGCCGAGCGGGGTGACGCCGGCCCCGGGCCGATGCCCGCCGGTACGGGTGCCGGAGCGGCCCGGGCCGACGGGCTCCGGACCGGGGACGGGCCGCGGACGCCGCCGACGGGGGTGCCGGCGCTGCCGGCGTGGCGACCGGTGCGGGGCGGCAACGCCTTCGAGATCACCGTCGCGCGGCTGGCGCAGGCGATCAAGCTCGGCATGGTCCGGGCCGGCGAGCGGTTGCCCGCGGAGCGGGAACTGGCCGAGCGCCTGCAGGTCAGCCGGGTGACCCTCCGGGAGGCGATCGGGGCCCTGCGGGACGCGGGCTACCTGGAGTCCCGTCGCGGGCGGTACGGCGGAACCTTCGTACTCTCGCCCCGGCCGGGGCACGGTGCCGGGCTGGGACGCCCGGACGCCGGTGAACTGGCCCGCGAGATGGGCGAGCGGTTGCACGACGCGCTGGACTTCCGCCGGGTGCTGGAGTCGGGCGCGGCGGCCCTGGCGGCGGACCGGAGCCTGCCGGCCGGGGAGCGGCAGCACCTGGTCGCGGCGCTGGCCGCCTCCCGGGACCGCGACCCGCTCACCCGTCGCGTGTCGGACTCACGCCTGCACCTGCTGATCGCCGCGGCCAGCGGCTCCCCGTCGCTCGCCGCGGCCGTCGCCGACGTGCAGTTGACCCTCGACCGGCTCCTCGCCGCCATCCCGGTGATCACGAGGAACCTCGACCATTCCGACGAGCAGCACGCCCGCGTCGTCGACGCGATCCTGGCCGGCGACCCGGACGGTGCGCGCGCGGCGATGGAGGAGCACTGCGACGCGACGGCGGAGCTGCTGCGCGGCCTGCTCACCTGAGCCGGCCATTGACGGGTACAAAGGTTTGGTAGTAGACCTTTCGCATGGAGGCTCGCAGATGAGGAAGGCTCCGCTCACGCTGGAACAACTGCGGGTCGCCGTCGCCGAGCGCGTGATCGACACCGTGGTGCTCGCCCTTGTCGACATGCAGGGGCGCCTGCAGGGCAAGCGGTTCCACGCGCCCTACTTCCTGGAGCAGGTGGTCACGCACGGCAGCGAGGGCTGCAACTACCTGCTCGCCGTCGACGTCGACATGAACACCGTCGACGGCTACGCGATGGCCGGTTGGGACCGCGGCTACGGGGACTTCGCGATGGTTCCCGACCTGGCCACGCTGCGCCGGGTGCCGTGGCAGCCGGGCACCGCGATGCTCCTGGCGGACCTCGAGTGGCTGGACGGCGCCGGTCCGGTCGTCGCCTCGCCCCGGCAGATCCTGCGCCGCCAGCTGGACCGGTTGGCCGCGCACGGGCTGACCGCGTACGCCGGCACGGAGCTGGAGTTCGTGCTCTACCGGGACTCGTACGAGGAGGCGTGGCGGCGCGCGTACCGGGACCTCACGCCGGCCAACCAGTACAACGTGGACTACTCGCTGCTCGGCACCGCGCGGGTGGAGCCGCTGCTGCGCCGGATCCGCACGGAGATGGCCGGCGCGGGGCTGACCCCGGAGAGCGCCAAGGGTGAGTGCAACCTCGGCCAGCACGAGATCGCCTTCCGCTACGACGAGGCGGTGGCCTGCGCCGACCATCACGTCATCTACAAGAACGGCGCGAAGGAGATCGCCGCGCAGGAGGGTATGTCGATCACCTTCATGGCCAAGCCGAACGCGCGCGAGGGCAATTCCTGCCACATCCACTTCTCGGTGCGGGACACGGAGGGGCGGTCGGCGATGCCCGGCGACGACCCGGCGCACCTGTCACCGACCGGGCAGCGGGTGCTCGCCGGGCTGCTCGCCACGATGCGGGAGTTCAGCCTGTTCTTCGCCCCGAACGTCAACTCGTACAAGCGCTACCAGCCCGGGTCGTTCGCCCCGACCGCGCTGCGCTGGGGCACCGACAACCGCACCTGCGCCCTGCGCCTGGTCGGCCACGGCGAGGGGATGCGGGTGGAGAACCGGGTGCCCGGCGCGGACGTCAACCCGTACCTGGCGATCGCCGCCCTGGTGGCGGGCGCGGTGCACGGCCTCGAACAGAAACTGGAGCTGGGGCCGGAGTGCACCGGCAACGCGTACGACGACATGCGCGCCGAGCGCGTGCCCGGCACCCTGCGCGAGGCGCACACCCTGTGGCGCGACTCGGCGCTGGCCCGCGACGCCTTCGGTGACGAGGTGGTCGACCACTACGCCAACCAGGCACGGGTGGAGCTGGCGGCCTTCGACGCGGCGGTGACGGACTGGGAGCTGATCCGTGGCTTCGAACGCCTGTGACAGTCCCGCCAGGTCGATCATGGACTTGTGGTGGGCGGTTCACGGTGGTTCGCGGCTCTTGTGGGGCACCACGACTCCATGATCGACGGAGAGGGGGGCGGGTGAGCGAGGTTGTCAATCCGGCTACCGGGGAAGTCGTCGCCAACGTGCCGGCGACGTCGGCCGGGGATGTCGATGCCGCCATCGGGCGGGCTGCCGTCGCGTACGAGGACTGGCGGGGGATCGCGCCGGGGGATCGCGCGAAGCTGCTGCGGCGGTTCGCCGTCCTCGTCGACGAGCACCTGGAGGAGTTGGCGCGGCTGGAGGTGCGCAACTCCGGGCACACGATCGGCAACGCCCGCTGGGAGGCGGGCAACGTCCGGGACGTGCTCGACTACTACGCGGGCGCCCCGGAGCGGCTGACCGGCCGGCAGATCCCGGTGCCCGGCGGCCTGGACGTGACGTTCCACGAGCCGCTCGGCGTGGTCGGGGTGATCGTGCCGTGGAACTTCCCGATGCCGATCGCCGCCTGGGGTTTCGCCCCGGCCCTCGCCGCCGGCAACACGGTGGTGCTCAAGCCGGCCGAGCTGACCCCGCTCACCGCGCTGCGCCTCGCCGAGCTGGGCCGCGCGGCGGGCCTCCCCGACGGTGTCTTCACGGTGCTGCCGGGTTCGGGTCCGGTGGTGGGGGAGCGGTTCGTCACCCACCCGGCGGTGCGCAAGATCTGCTTCACCGGCTCGACCGAGGTCGGCACGCGGATCATGGCCGGCTGCGCGGCCCAGGTGAAGCGGCTGACCCTGGAACTGGGCGGCAAGTCCGCGAACCTGATCTTCGCCGACGCCGATCTCGAACAGGCCGCCGCCACCGCGCCGTACGCGGTCTTCGACAACGCCGGCCAGGACTGCTGCGCCCGGTCGCGGATCCTGGTCCAGCGCCCGGTGTACGACCGGTTCCTGGAGTTGCTGGAACCGGCCGTGCGTGCCCTGCGGGTGGCGGACCCGGCCGCCGAGAACTCCGAGATGGGTCCGCTCATCTCGGCGGGCCAGCGCGACCGGGTGGCCGGGTACGTGACCGGCGCCCGGGTGGCCTTCACCGGCTCCCGCCCGGACGGCCCCGGCTTCTGGCACGCCCCGACGGTGCTGCTGGCCGACTCGCCGGCGGACCGGCACTGGCGGGAGGAGATCTTCGGCCCGGTGGTCTCGGTGCTGCCCTTCGACGACGAGGCCGAGGCGGTCCGCCTCGCCAACGACACCGAGTACGGGCTCTCCGGCTCGATCTGGACCCGGGACGTGGGGCGGGCGGTCCGGGTGGCCCGGGCGGTGGAGTCGGGCAACCTCAGCGTCAACTCGCACTCCTCGGTGCGGTACTGGACCCCGTTCGGTGGGATGAAACGCTCGGGCCTGGGCCGCGAGCTGGGCCCGGACGCGCTGCACGCCTTCACCGACGTCAAGAACGTGTTCATCTCGACGAAGGAGTGAGAGGGTGCGGGGTCGGTTGCAGGACCGGGTGGCCGTGGTCACCGGAGCGGGCAGCGGGATCGGGCTGGCCACGGTGCGGCGGTTCGCCGCCGAGGGGGCCCGCGTGGTCTGCGTGGACATCGACCCGGAGGCCGGGAAGCGAGCCGCCGACGAGGTCGGCGGCGAGTTCGTCGGCGCGGACGTGTCCGACGAGGCGGCCGTCCGGGACCTGTTCGACGGCGTGGCGGCCCGGCACGGGCGGGTGGACGTGGCGTTCAACAACGCCGGGATCTCCCCGCCGGACGACGACTCGATCCTGGCGACCGGCCTGGACGCCTGGGAGCGGGTGCTGCGGGTCAACACGACAAGCGTCTACCTGTGCTGCAAGTACGTCCTCCCGCACATGCGGCGGCAGGGCAAGGGGTCGATCATCAACACCGCGTCGTTCGTGGCGCTGATGGGCGCGGCCACGTCGCAGATCGCGTACACGGCCAGCAAGGGTGGCGTGCTCGCGCTGACCCGGGAGCTGGGCGTGCAGTTCGCCCGGGAGGGGATCCGGGTCAACGCGCTCTGTCCCGGACCGATCGCCACGCCACTGCTGCTCGACCTCTTCGCGAAGGACCCGGAGCGGGCCGCCCGGCGGCTGGTGCACGTGCCGATGGGCCGGTTCGGTGAGCCGGCCGAGATCGCCGCCGCGGTGGCCTTCCTGGCCAGCGACGACGCCTCCTTCATGACCGCCGCGCAGTTCGTCGTGGACGGCGGGATCACCGGCGCGTACGTGACCCCGCTGTGACCCGGCCGGTGACCGGCGTCACCGCGTCCGTCGCGGCGGCGACCCGGGCGGTGTGGCGGGGCGCTGCCACGCCGGTCGCGAGTGGAGACCGGCCCGTGTGGCGTGACGGACGCCACAGTCGCGGGCGCGCCGACCCCCGGCCGCGCTGCCCGGGCATGGGGTCGGCGTCGGCGAGAGCCAGCTAAGCAGCGCACAACCTCGCCGATGCGTTACGTTGCTGGTCCGTCGGGGTACAAGGCGGGCACGCCGATGGTCATCGGGCCGAGGCGGGGAACGGCCGGACCGGGAGGCTGCATGAGCTCGGCCCAGGAGGGCACGCAGGGGGCACGCCCGTCGGGCGGTCCCGTTGACGGGACTCTTCCCCCGCTGCTCGAAGCTGCCTTCGACAGCGGTGGCGAGATGGGCGAACGGCTCCGCGCGTTCGACTGGTCCACCACCTCCATCGGCCCACCGCACACCTGGCCGGCCGCGCTGAGCCACGCGGTCAGCACGATGCTCGCGTCCCGGTCGCAGCTGGTCCTGTTCTGGGGCGAGGAGAGCCTGGCCTTCTACAACGACGCCTACCGCCCGACCATCGGCACCAAGCACCCGCACGCCATCGGGCAGCCGGCCCGGGAGCACTGGGCGGAGACGTGGGACGTCCTCGGGCCGGTGCTGACCGGCGTACGCCGGACCGGGACGCCGTACTACGGGCAGGACCACCCGTTCCTCATCGACCGGCACGGGTTCCTCGAGACCGTCTACTTCGACGTCTCCTACGACCCGGTCCGGGACGCCGACGGGCGCGTCGGCGGGGTGTTCTGCATCGTCTCGGAGACCACCGGCCGGGTCCTGGGCGAGCGGCGGCTGCGGGCGCTCGCCGAGCTCGGCGGCGAACTGACCGAGGTGACCGGCACGGTCGAGCTCGGTCGCAGCGCGGCCCGGGTGCTCGACCGGCACCGGGCGGACGTGCCGTTCGCGCTGATCCACCTGCGGGAGGCCGGCGGCCGGCTCGCCCTCGCTGGGCACAGCGGCCTCGACCCGGCGCCGGTCACCCTGCCGTCCCCGGTGCTCCTCAACGAGCTGGCCGCCGGCGACGGTCCGACCGGCGTTCCGGTCACCGACCTGCTCGACTCGCCGGTCGGCGCCGAGCGGGCGCTGGTCCTGCCGATCACCGCGACCAACGAGCAGTTCGGGACGCTAACCGTCGGCGTCTCGCCCCGCCTCGCCTTCTCTGACGAATACCGCAACTTCTTCTACCTGCTCGCCGCACAGATCTCCCGCGCGGTCGACCGGCAGCAGGCGTACGAGCAGGAGCGGGCCCGCGCCGCCGAGCTGGCCGCGCTCGACCGGGCCAAGACCAACTTCTTCGCGAACGTCAGCCACGAGTTCCGTACGCCGCTGACGCTGGTGCTCGGCCCGCTGGAGGACCTGCTCGCCGATCCGCGGCTGCCGGAGGCGTACACGGACCGGCTGACCATGACGCACCGCAACGCGCTGCGGCTGCTCAAGCTCGTCAACACGGTCCTCGACTTCTCGCGGCTGGAGTCCGGTCGGCCGGCCGCCCACTACCAGCCGACCGACCTGGCCGGCTACACCGCACGGCTGGCCAGCACCTTCCGGTCGGTCACCGAGCGGGCCGGGCTGCGGCTGGTGGTGGACTGCCCGCCGCTGCCCGCGCCGGTCCACGTCGACCGGGACATGTGGGAGAAGATCGTCCTGAACCTCGTCTCCAACGCGGTCAAGTTCACCTTCGACGGCGAGATCCGGGTCACCGTCCGGGCCGCCGGTGACTCGGCCCGGCTGGACGTCGCCGACACCGGCGTCGGCATCGTGCCGGAGGAACTGCCACACGTCTTCGAGCGGTTCCACCGGGTTCCCGGGGTCCGCTCCCGCACCCACGAGGGCACCGGCATCGGTCTGGCGCTGGTCCGGGAACTGGTCGAGATGCACGGCGGGCGGGTCGAGGTGCGCAGCGCGGTCGACGCGGGCAGCACGTTCACCGTGACGGTGCCGTTCGGGTCCGCGCACCTGCCGGCCGAGCGGGTCGCCGAGGCGGCGGACACCCTGCCGGGCGAGCTGGCCCAGGCCGAGCTGCACGTGGCGGAGACCGAGCTGTGGGCCGGCACGTCCGGCCGGAACGGCGCCGCCGCGGCGGTCGGCGGGGCCACCGGCGGGCCCAGTGCCGCCGGCCGCATCCTGGTCGCCGACGACAACCCCGACCTGCGCGAGCACGTGACCCGCCTGCTTGCGCCGTCCTGGGAGGTGGTGACGGTCAACGACGGCGTCGAGGCGCTGCGGGCCGCCGTCGAGAGCCCGTACGACCTGGTGCTGACCGACGTGATGATGCCGCGGCTGGACGGGTTCGGCCTGGTGGCGGCACTGCGCGCCGACCCGCGTACCCGGCACCTGCCGATCGTGCTGCTCTCCGCGCGGGCCGGCTCGGCCGAGGCCGTGGCGGGGCTGTCGGTCGGCGCGGACGACTACCTCACGAAGCCCTTCTCCGGACAGGAACTGATCGCGCGCGTCCGGGCGAACGTGGAACTCGGCCAGCTGCGCGGCCAGGCGATCCGCCGGCTGCGGGCCCTCGCCGACGCGGCCGTCGCGGTCAACACCGCCCGCTCCACCGGCGACGTGCTCCGGGTCGCCGCCCGGCACGCGCTCAGCCTCGCCGAGGCCGCCCGGGTCGTGATCAACGCCGCCGGCGCCCGCTTCGAGGCCGACGCCGGCGGCACCACCGCGGCCGACCCGTCGCTCGTGCTGCCGCTGACCGGCTCCACCGACGAGCGACTCGGCGAACTGCGGGTCTGGTACCCGGGCGGTGACCGCGCGGAGACCGACGACACGGCGCTCACCCAACTCGCCCGCCTGGTCGGCGTCCGGCTGGAGAACGCCCAGCTCTACGAGGCCGAGCACCGCATCGCCACCACCCTCCAGCACAGCCTGCTGCCCCGCTCGCTGCCGCAGCTGCCGGGTGCCGTCGTGGCCAGCCGCTACCTGCCCGGCACCACCGACGTCGAGGTCGGTGGCGACTGGTACGACGCGATCGCACTCGGCGACGACACCCTCGTGCTGGTCATCGGCGACGTGGTCGGCAAGGGCGTCCGGGCCGCCGCGGCGATGGGCGAGCTGCGCAACGCGCTGCGGGCCTACGTGCTTGAGGGTTTCGATCCCGGCGCCTCGCTGACCCGGCTCAACCGCCTCGTGGACTCCACCGAGGGGCGCTCCTTCGCCACGGTCGTCTGCCTCGCCTTCAGTCCCCGCACCGGCCGGCTGCGCTACGCGAGCGCCGGCCACCCGTCCCCGCTGCTGATCCGAGGAGACGATGTGGCCTTCCTGCACGACCGGGCGCTCGGCCCGCCGGTCGGTGCGATCCCCGGCACCGCGTACCGGACGGTCGAGGGGGAGCTGACCCCGGGCAGCCGACTGCTGCTGTTCACCGACGGCCTCATCGAGGACCGGAATCAGGGCATCGATGCGGCGCTGGAGCAGCTCCGCCGGGACGCGGTGACGCCCCGTGAGCACGTCGCCGACCTCGTCGACACGGTCGTCCAGCGGGTCGCCGAGCAGCCGCGCCGGGACGACGTGGCGGTCCTCGCGGTCGAGGCGACCGAACTCAACCGGTTCGCCCTGCGGCTCCCCGCCGACCCGACCCGGTTGAGCGTGCTGCGCAAGCGGCTGGAGGACTTCCTCGTCGCCCACGACGTCGGTGAGACCGACCTGTTCGATCTGACCGTGGCCGTCTCCGAGGCGGCGGCGAACGCCATCGAGCACCCCGTCGACCCGGCCGAGACGACGATCGGCGTCGAGGTCACCATCGAGGACCGCACGGTGGTGGCCACGGTCCGCGACAGCGGCCGGTGGCGCGAGTCCAGCGGCTCCGGATTCCGGGGGCGCGGGTTGACGCTGATCCGGGCGTTGGGGGAGCTGTCGGTCCGCCGTACCCCGGACGGGACGGAAGTGACGCTGCGCCGGCGGCTGCAGAGCTGAGCCCGCCCGCGGTGGCGGCCCGGCGCGGCTCCCGGCCGCTCAGGCGGGCCGGAGCCAGGCCTGGTCGCCGAGCCCGGCGATCTCCAGCACCCGGGCGACCTGGCGGGACGGCAGCACGACGAGCGCGCCGGGAAGCTGCTGGGCCAGCCGGACCACCGCGTGGATCGCGGCCGAGTCGAAGAAGGTGACCCCACGTAGGTCGAGCGTGACCCGGTCGGCCGGCTCCCGGAGGGCGGTCTGGAACATCGTGTCGGCGGTCGCCATGTCGACCTCGCCCGTCACCACGACGCGAAGGTGGTCGTCCTCGAGCTCCGCGCTGGCGGAGAACACGGGAGGCGGGCCCTCTTGATCCACGGAGAAACCATGGCACAGCGGACCTGGCGGAGCAACAATCGACGGTGACCGGCCGTGACGCGGGTCACCCCGGGCCGCGGCGATAGGCTTGCGGCATGACCGTCCGTGCGCCGCTGACCCCAGGCACACTCTCCCCGTGGCGGCAGGTGCCCGCCCACATCCCACGACCGGAGTACGTGGGCAAGAAGCGTCCCCAGGAGTGGCGTGGCTCGCACGTGCAGACGCCGGAGACCATCGAGAGGATGCGGATCGCCGGCCGGCTGGCGGCGCAGGCCACCCAGCTCGCGGGCGAGCACTGCAAGCCGGGTGTCACCACCGACGAGATCGACAAGGTGGTGCACGAGTTCCTCTGCGACCACGGCGCCTACCCGTCGACGCTTGGCTACAAGGGCTTCCCCAAGTCCTGCTGCACCAGCCTCAACGAGGTGATCTGCCACGGCATCCCGGACTCGACCGTCCTGCAGGACGGGGACATCGTCAACGTCGACGTGACCGCGTACATCAACGGGGTGCACGGCGACACCGACGCCACCTTCTGCGTGGGTGAGGTCAGCGAGGAGGCCCGGCTGCTCGTCGAGCGCACCCACGAGGCGATGATGCGCGGCATCCGCGCGGTGGCCCCCGGCCGGCAGATCAACGTCATCGGCCGCGTCATCGAGTCGTACGCGAAGCGCTTCGGCTACGGCGTGGTGCGCGACTTCACCGGTCACGGCATCGGGGAGTCCTTCCACAGCGGGCTCTACGTGCCGCACTACGACAGCCCGCGCCCCACCGAGGTGATGGAGCCCGGGATGACCTTCACCGTCGAGCCGATGATCACCCTCGGCACCTACCAGTACGACATGTGGGACGACGGCTGGACGGTGGTGACCAAGGACCGGAAGTGGACCGCCCAGTTCGAGCACACCGTCGTCGTGACCGAGGACGGCCACGAGATCCTGACGCTGCCGTGACCGCGACGCCGGCGGCGCTGCGCGAGGCGCACCACGCGGATGTCTCCGGCGGCTGGCTCCGCCCAGCCGTCTTCGGCGCGATGGACGGCCTGGTCACCAACATCGCCTTGATCGCGGGCGTCGGCGGCGGCGGCGTGTCGCCCCGCACCATCGTCCTCACCGGCACGGCCGGCCTGGTGGCCGGCGCCATCTCGATGGGGCTGGGCGAGTACACGAGCGTCCGGTCCGCCAACGAGCAGGTGGCCGCCGAGGTCGCCAAGGAGCGGCGGGAGCTGGAGCGGCACCCCGAGGCGGAGGCGCGGGAGCTGGCCGACGCGTGGGTCGCCCGGGGGCTGCCGCGCGACCTGGCCGTACAGGTCGCCGAGGCGGTGCGCCGCAACCCCGAGGAGGCGCTGCGGGTGCACGTCCGGGAGGAGCTGGGCGTCGACCCGGACGACCAGCCCAGCCCGTGGGCGGCGGCGGTGTCGTCGTTCCTGTGCTTCTCGGTCGGCGCCCTGGTGCCGCTGTTGCCCTACCTGGTCGGTCTGTCCAGCCTCTGGCTGGCGCTGGGGCTCGGCGGCCTCGGGCTCTTCCTGGCCGGTGCCATCGTCGCCCGGTTCACCAGCCGGCCCTGGTGGTCGACCGGCCTGCGCCAGCTCCTGCTTGGCGGCCTGGCCGCCGCCGCCACGTACGGCATCGGCACCCTGATCGGCATCCAGGGCGGGTTGTAAGGAAGGGCCCCCTGTTAACGCCTCCGGTAGAGCAGGGGCCCCCTCTTAACAGCACGGGCCGCTACGCACGTCACGGGCCGCTCAGCACGTCACGGGCCGCTCAACAGCTCCTCCACGGTGCCGTCGACCGGGCGGCCCCGGGCGGCCAGCTCGTCGGCCTGCCGGGTGAGCACCGCCCCCACCTCGGTCATGTCGGCGCCCGCCAACCCGGTGCGCCGCACGGCGTCACCCGGGTCCCGGAAGTAGGTGCGGCTGAGCAGGCCGCTCACCGTCGCCGCCGCGAGCCGCGCCTCGCCGAGCATGAGCAGGGCCTGGTCGGTCTCGTACCACTCGGCCAGCCGGGCCGCCCGGGCGTGCGCCGCGCTGCCCCGGTACCACGCCTGCCGGGCGGCGGCGCTGAACTCCGCCGGCCGGGCCCGGGCCAGCCGCCCCAGGTGCTCGTCGCGCAGCGTGCGCAGCCAGCCGGTCGGGTCGTGCAGGGCGCAGGTGGTGACGTACCGGTCGGCGGTCAGCGGCCAGCTCGGCGTGAGCGACCGGGCCCGCTGGAGGTGATCGTCGGCGGCGACGACGGTCAGCTCGACCAGGACACCGTCGACCCGCCGGGTCGCCGGGGCCGGCCCGCAGCCCGGTCGGTACGTCACGACCAGCAGCCCGACCTCGCGGTCTCCACCGCCGTCGTCGTCACCGTGGGCCAGCGGCCCGTGCACCGCGACGGCGAGCACGTCCGCCGGGAAGCGCCGCCGGGCCGCCTCGGCCACCCGCTCGGCGACCGCCCACCGTGGATCGTCCCGGTACGCCTCGCCGTCATCGGAGTGCACGCCGCTCACCTCACGCCCCGCCGGACCGCCCGCACCGCAGGCTAGTCCAGCCGGGGCGGGTCGGCCGGTGCGGCGCGCCCGTCCGGAACCAGCCGGAAGACGCGGATCTCGCGGCCGCCGGCCCGCTGCACGTACGTGCGGTACGCCGGCCACTCGGTGACCAGCAGCTGCCAGAGCCGGTCCCGCTCGGCGCCCTCGGCCACCTCGGCCCGCACCGGGACCCGGCGGCCCTTGACGTCGACCACCGCGGCGGGTTCGGCGAGCAGGTTCAGCGCCCAGCCGGGCTGGTGCGCCTGCCCCCAGTTCGACCCGATCACCACGTACGCGTCGCCGTCCGGCACGTACAGCAGGGGGTTGCTGCGAGGCTTGCCGGAGCGCCGGCCGGTGGTCGTGATGACAAGCGACGGAATGAGGCCCAGGGCGACCACCCGCCCCCGGGTGATCCGCCCCACCACGCGGTCGGCGGGAACGAGCAGGCGGGCGACGGCGCCGAACCACCGGTGGTGACCGACCCGGCGGGTGATGGTTCCCAGTACGGACACGGGGACAGTCTGCCGGCTCGCGGCCGGCGACGGCACCCCCCGCGGTGCCCCTAGTCGAGGCGGCGCTCCACCGGCAGCCGGGAGCGGGTGAACAGGCCCGCCCCGAGCATCGCCACCAGTGGCACCACCACCAGCACGGCGACGGTGGCACCGGGTACGACCAACGGGTACGGCTCCGCGACCGGCCAGCTCGTCGCGTACTTGCGATTGGTGGCGGCCATGATGATGACGGCGGAGCCGAGACCGGCGAGGATCCCCAGCGTCGAGCCGACGACGGCGATGACGCCGGCCTGGCAGAGCGAGAGGATCCGCCGTACCCCCGGCCCGGCGCCGACGGCGGCCAGGGTGGACAGGTCGGCGCGTCCCTCGGCGGCCGCCAGACCGGTCGCGACGCCGGCGGCGCCGAGCGTGATCGCGCCGGCGGCCACCGCGAGCAGCAGCAGGACCGGCCTCGTGTCGCTCGCCGGCCGGCCCTGCTCGTAGCTGACCGCGACCGGGCCGTGCGGCCACAGCGCGGCGACGAACCGGTCCAGCCGGTCGCGGTCGCCCGCACCGTCCGCGTGCAGGGCCCACCCGAGCGGCCGGGACGTCAGCCCGAGTCGGACGGTCGCCGCGGGGGAGAGCAGCAGCTGGTCGGTGGCGAGCCGGCTGCTCACCGCGTAGCCGGGAACGGTGACCCGAGCCGCGACGGTGTCGTCCGGGCCGACCCGGGCGAGCAGCTCCAGCCGGCCGTCCACCACGTAGCGCGGGTCGGTGACGACCGCCCCGCCGGCGCGCAGCACCGCCGCGGCGGCCGCGGCGTCGGCCGGTGCGGCACCGGTGAGCAGCGGCAGCGCCGGGCCGTCGTCCACGGCCACGGCGAGGTACGGCCCGGCCTGGTCGTCCGGTCCGCGCCGGCAGCGCTCGTCCGCCCGGGCCCGGCGGCGCTCCGCCTCGGTGAGCGTGTCCTGGTACGACCACGGGCAGGCCCGGCCGGGCGGGATCCCCGGGCTGACCCGGCAGGTGTCGTCACCCGCCACCGGGCACCCGAGCTCTGCCAGCGGCACCAGCCCGCCGGCGCCGAGGTGCGTCCGCGCCGCCGCCGCGACCGCGTCCACGGGCGGGAGCGCCGGTCCGTCCGGGGTGCTCGGCCCGGTCATCCGCGTGCTGAACCAGGCGTGCGAGTCGGTCCGGGTGACCAGCACGGTCCCGGTCGGCAGGCCGGGCCGCCACGCGTCGTCGCTGCGCGCGGCGTCGCTGGCCAGCCAGATACCCAGGCCGACGCTGCCGGCGACCGCCGCCATCACCGCGGAGATCGCCGGGGCCGCCGACGAACGGTTCCGGCTGGCGTCGCGCAGCGCGATCCGCGGGGCCAGCGGCAGTACCCGACCGGCGCGGGCGAGCATCCCGATCAGCGTGGGCGTGGCGAGCACCAGCCCCAGCTCCCCGAGGACGAGGCCGGCGAGGATCACCGTCGGGCTGGTCCACACGGCTCCCGTGGCCGCCAGGGCCGCACCGACCGTCGTGAGCGCGATGCCCGCCGCCAGCCAGCGGCGCCGGTACGCCGGGGGTGTCCGCCGGCCGGCCAGCCCGGCCACGACGTCCTGCCGGGCGGCGGTCCAGGCCGGCACCAGCGCGGCGAGCACCCCGGCCAGCACGGCGACCGCCGCGATGGCCGCCAGCAGCAGCGGCGGGGTCCGGTAACCGGCGAAGCGCTCGCCGAACAGGTACTCCTCGGTCAGCGGCCGGGCGGCGACCGCCGCGGCGACGCCCAGCACCAGGCCGGCGGCGGCGCCGACCGCCCCGAGGACCACCCCGTCGGCCAGGACGATCCGCCGCAGGTGGGCGTGGTCACCACCGGCCACCGCGACCAGTGCGAGGTCCCGGCGCCGCCGCCGGACGCCGACGGCGAAGGCGGGCCCGACCAGTAGCACCACCTCCAGCAGGGCGAGCCCGCCGACGAGCACCGGACCACCGGCATCCGCCATGCTCACCGAGGAGATCCAGGAGTACGCGTCGGGCGCGAAGCCGTCCCTCGGCGCCGGCCCGGGCGTACGCGCCTGAACCAGCCAGCCGTGTGCGTTGAGGTGCCGGAACAGGTCGTGGTCAGCGGCGGCCGGCAGGTCCACCAGCCAACTCGCCCCTTCGTCCGGTTGCCGTCCCGGCGGCAGCGTGACCAGGGCGTTCAGGTGGTCGGGGAACTCGACCACGCCGACCACGGTCCAGGTGCGGCGGCCGTCGGCGGAGGTCACCGTGCCGCCGAGGCGGGTGTCGAGACGCCGCAGGGCGGCCGGGTTGGCCGCGATCTCGCCGGCGGCGGTCGGTGCGCGACCGGCGTGGAACCGGGTCAGGCCGCGTCCGAGCGGATCGGTGAGGTCGACGGCCCGGGCGTCGACGCCGTCCTCGACCCGGTCGGCCAGCCGGGCCTCGAACCGGGCCCAGCGCTGCACCGGCAGGACCCGCGAGCCGGGCGGCAGCAGGCCGGTGACCTCCGCCGCGGTGGTCCGGCCGGGCGGGAACGGATCGTCGCTCGGCGAACTCCAGCCGTCGCCCCACGGGGTCTGCTCGACCGGACCGCGAGCCACCCGGGTGAGCTCCGCGTCCGCGACGCCGAGCTGCCGTGCGGCCCGTTCGGTCCGGGTGAGTTCGGACATGTCCCACGTGGTGGCCGCGAAGGCGAGCGCGAGCACCGGCAACGCGATCATCGCGAGCACCAGGGCGGTGCGGCCCCGCGCCCGCCGCGCCTCCCGTCGCGCGATACGCAGCGCGACCCACCACGAGCCGGCCGCCGTCGCCAGGCGCGCGCCCGGCCGGGCGGGGTTCACCGGCCGCTGCCGGTGAGCAGCTGTTCGACGTCACCCAGCGGCGCCGTCGAGTCGACAAGTACCCCGTCGCGCAGGAAGACCACCCGGTCGGCCCAGCCGGCGTGCCGGGCCTCGTGGGTGACCAGCACCCCGGCGGCACCGGCGTCGACCCGGCGGCGGAGCAGGTGCAGCACGGCCTCCCCGGTCTGCGAGTCGAGCGCGCCGGTCGGTTCGTCGGCCAGGACCAGCCGGCGGTCGCCGACCAGCGCGCGGGCGATGGCCACCCGTTGCTGCTGGCCGCCGGAGAGCTGGTCGGGAAGGCGGTCGCCCAGCTCCGGCAGGCCGACCTCGGCCAGGGCCGCCAGCGCCGCCCGGCGGGCCCGGCGTACGCCCGCACCGTCGAGTTCGAGGGGAAGCGCGACGTTCTCCACCGCGGTCAGGCTGCCCAGCAGGTTCAGGTTCTGGAAGATGTAGCCGATGCGGCGGCGGCGCAGCCGCGCGAGTTCGCGTCGGTCCAGCCCGCCCAGCCGCTGCCCCTCGACGTGGATCTCCCCGGCCGTCGGGCCGTCCAGCCCGCCGGCGAGGGCGAGCAGCGTGGACTTGCCCGACCCGGACGGGCCCATCACCGCGACCAGTTCGCCGGCGTGCACAGTGAGGCTCACGCCGCGCAGCGCGTGCACTGCGGTCGGCCCGCTGCCGTGGGTGCGGTGCGCCTCGCGTACGTCGAGCACCGGAGCGGGCGCCTCGTCCGCCGCCGTGCTCACCGCACGGGCCTCGTTCACCGGCGAACCTCCTCGTCGGCCCCCTCCACCGCCTCGGCGTCCGACGCGGTGCCGCCGGCCCGGGTCGCTCCCGGTGACCGGTGTCGCACCAGGCTGCTCTCGCAGTGGTCCAGCCAGCGGACCTCCGCCTCGGTCTGGAAGACCATCGCGTCCAGCACCAGCCGCCAGGGCAGGTCCTCGGGCCGGTCGCTTGCGTACTTCAGGCGGGTCAGCTCCTGGAGGGTACGCATCGTGGCGGCCCGCTGGGTCTGCACCACCGACCGCACGTCCACCCCCGGTGTGGTGAGCGCGAGCGCGAGCTTGATCGCCAGCTCGTCCCGGGGCCGGTCGCTACGGCTGATCGGCGTGGCGAACCAGAGCGCCAGGTCCGCCCGCCCGGCGTCGGTGATCTCGTACGGGCGCTGCCCGGCCTCGCTCTCCGGTAGCGACCGCACCAGCCCGTCCCGCTCGAGGCGGGACAGGGTCGTGTAGACCTGCCCGATGTTCAGCGGCCAGGTCGACCCGGTCGACTCCTCGAACGCCGAACGCAGCTGGTAGCCGTACATCTGGCCGCGTTCGAGCAGGGCGAGCAGCCCGTGACGGATGGACATGGCTCCGGAGTATGCATACCTGGTATGGCATCGGCAACTGGAGGGGGGCGCTGGTCAGGCCGGCCGACCCGGGTACGGCACGGTCAGTGGGGTCGTCCCGGCCGTGCGCCGCCAGCGGGTGGCCCGGACCGCGCAGTCGACGAGCGCGGCCAGCGCCCGCTCCCGGTCGGCGCCGGTCGTGGCGGCCACCGCCGCCCGCCAGTACGCCGCCGTCCGCTCCTCGACCTCGACCGCGAGCCGCAGGGCCCCTGCCCGGTCGGTCACCGGGAAGGGCAGGGCGTAGCCGGCGCGGTCGGCCGGAACCTGCCCGCCGCCGGTGCTGAGCTGCAGCACGAGTTCGTCCCGTCGCCGCCGGTGCGCCGCCTCGGCGTCGCGGGCCGCCTTCCGGGCGGCGTCGGTGAGGCGCACCCCGATCGGGCCGTAGGCCCAGATGGCGGCGTACTCGGCGGCCAGCGCCGCGCCGAGCGCGGCGGCGGCGCCGCCGGTGGTCGGGGTGGGGGTGGGGGTGGGGGTGCTCACCGCAGCGCCTCCAGGTGGGTGGCCCGGGCGGCGGCGACGGAGGCGAGCAGCGCGGCCCGCTCGGCCGGCGCCGCGACGCACGCCCGGGTGGCCGTGTCGCGGGCGGTCGTCTCGCGCTCGCGCAGCGCGGCGAGCGCGGTGTCGGGGTCGGCGGCCGGGGCGGCGGAGGCCGGTGCGGCGGACGCCGACGGCAGGGTCACCCGGGCGATCCGGGCCAGCTCCGCCGCGTGTGCGGCGTGCGTCTCGGCGATCGGGGCCAGCCGGTCGGCCAGGGCGGGGTGGGCGGCAGCGGCGTCCCGGTATGCCCCGGCGAGCGCGAGCGCCTCGTCCACAAGCGGTGCGAGCGGGTCCGGGCCGGGTGCCGGGTCGTCGGGGCCGAACGGATCACAGCCGGCGAGCGGCGCCACGGCGCCACCGAGCGCCAGGAGGGCACCCGCCCGTAGCACCTTCCGCCGGGAATGCCGGATTGTCCCGTCGCGCTGGGTCGTTCTGCCGGTCGCCACCGCACAAGTCAACACCATCGTGGCCGGCCACGCGGCCACCGGCGTCGGTGCGCCGCCCGGGCCGGCGGGCGGACGGCGCGTTACGCTCTGCGCAACCACCGGTGCGTCCGCCCCGGTGGCGTATGGCTATGGCGACCGGACGGGCGCCGTCGACAGCAGAAGGGGCGCCAGATGACCCAGCGTGGCCGTGCCACCAGGCCGACCGGGCCGACGGGGCGACCGCGGCGCGCGGCCGGCCAGCGCGGCGCCGACCGGGTCGGCCGCGGTGGCGACCGGGTCGGCCGCGGTGGCGACCTCGCCGCGCGGCGCGCCCGGCTGCGGGAGGTCATCGAGCCGGTGGTCACCGACGCCGGGTACGACCTGGAGGACCTGTCGGTGTCCCGGGCCGGCCGGCGGCACGTGGTGCGGGTGATCGTCGACGCCGACGGCGGGATCAACCTCGACGCGGTCGCCGACGTGTCGCGGGCCGTCTCGGCCGCGCTCGACGCCGCCGAGGAGGCCGGCGGGGACATCGTCGCCGGGGAGTACCAGCTCGAGGTCAGCTCGCCGGGCGTGGACCGCCCGCTCACGCTGCCCCGGCACTGGCGGCGCAACGCGGGCCGGCTGGTGAAGGTGACCGTACGCGGCGGGCCGGAGGGCGGCGACCGCCAGCTCACCGGGCGGGTTGTCGACGCCGACGACGAGCGGGTGGTGCTGGAGACCGACGCCGGCCGCGCGGAATGGAGCTACGCCGACCTGGGCCCGGGACGGGTGCAGGTCGAGTTCAACCGCCTCGACGAGATCGGCGGAGCGGACGAGTTCGACGAGGCCGGCGACGACGCGGACCTCGACGACGACGATGTGGAGGACGAGGAGAGGTGAACATCGACCTCGCGGCGCTGCGCGCACTGGAGCGCGAGCGGGAGATCCCGTTCGACACGATCCTCGCGGCGATCGAGACCGCGCTGTTGACGGCGTACCGGCACACCGAGGGCGCCGAGTCGCACGCGCGGGTGGAGATCGACCGCAAGACGGGCGCGGCCCTGGTGTACGCCCAGGAGGTGGACGCCGACGGCACCGTGGTGCGGGAGTGGGACGACACCCCGCACGACTTCGGCCGGATCGCGGCCATGACCGCCAAGCAGGTGATTCTCCAGCGGCTGCGGGAGGCCACCGACGAGGCGCACTTCGGCGAGTACGTGGGTCGCGACGGCGACCTGGTGACCGGTGTGGTCCAGGCGCACGAGGCGCGCGCCGAGAAGGGCATCGTCACCGTCGACCTGGGCAAGCTCGAGGGCGTCCTGCCGCAGTCGGAGCAGGTGCCCGGCGAGCGGTACGCGCACGGCGAGCGGATCCGCTGCGTCGTCGTGCACGTGGCCAAGGGAATGCGCGGCCCGCAGATCACGTTGTCCCGGTCGCACCCGGCGCTGGTGAAGAAGCTCTTCGCCCTCGAGGTGCCGGAGATCGCCGACGGGACGGTCGAGATCAGCGCGATCGCACGTGAGGCAGGTCACCGTACGAAGATCGCGGTCCGGTCCACCGCCGCGGGCGTGAACGCCAAGGGCGCCTGCATCGGGCCGATGGGACAGCGGGTGCGGGCGGTGATGAGCGAGCTGCACGGCGAGAAGATCGACATCATCGACTGGTCGGAGGATCCGGCCACCTTCGTCGGCAACGCGCTCTCGCCGGCCAAGGCGCTGCGGGTCGAGGTGGTCGATCTGGCCACGCGTACCGCCCGGGTGACGGTTCCGGACTTCCAGCTCTCCCTGGCCATCGGTCGGGAGGGGCAGAATGCCCGGCTTGCCGCCCGGTTGACCGGTTGGCGGATCGACATCCGTTCCGACGCCGAGCCGGCCGGTCCGGCCGGGCGGGGCGGAGCCGATCACGTACCGGAGCCGGGCGGCGCGATCTCCGGGAGCTAGGGGTAGACTTTCTCCAGTGGCACGACGCGCGCTGCCGGAGCGCACCTGTGTGGGTTGCCGGCGTCGGGCGCCGGCCAGTGAACTTCTGCGGATCGTCGCGATCGGTGACGAGGCTGGTCACAGCCTCCGGCCCGATCCGGCCCGCAGGTTGCCGGGTCGGGGGGCGAACATGCACCCGGATCCGGCCTGCTTCGCGCAGGCGGTGCGGCGTCGCGCCTTCGGGCGGGCGCTGCGCGTCACCGGGGTCCTCGACCACGGTGAGCTCGCGGAGCACCTCGATGCGCCATCCACGACGTCCGGTCAACCCGACCGGGCGCGGGTCGCTAGCAAGGTAGGACGACCGACATGAGCACACGATGAAGTCGCAGAAATGACCAGGCTTCAAGTGCACGAGTGAGGTCGCTGCGGGTGCTGCCCGCACGACCTCGGAGTGAGGAGTGCAGTGGCAGGAAAGGCCCGCGTACACGAGCTTGCCAAGGAGCTCGGGGTCGAAAGCAAGACCGTTCTCGCCAAGCTCAAGGAGATGGGCGAGTTCGTGAAGTCCGCGTCCAGCACGGTCGAGGCGCCGGTCGCCCGACGGCTGCGTAGCGCGTTCGTCAACAACGCCGGCTCCCCGGCGCCGGCCGCCCCGCAGGCGGCCGCTCCCTCGGCGCCGGCGTCGACCCCGACCCCGTCGCCGACTCCGGGCGCGCCCCGCGTCTCGGCCAAGCCCATGCCGCCACGGCGGCCGGGTGCGCCGTCGCCGGGTCCGAAGCCCAAGGGACCGGTCCCGGGCCCGCCGCAGACCGCGGCGCCGGTGGCCAAGCCGGCGAGCGCCCACGACATCGAGGTGGCGGCCGCCGAGGCGCGTGCCGCCGCGCTGAAGGCCGAGCAGGAGGCCGCGGTCAAGGCCGCGCAGGCTGCCCGGCAGCAGCAGCGGGAGAACGTCCGGCGGGAGCCGCCCACCGAGGGTGGTCCGCGTCCGGGTCCGCGCCCCGGCCCCGGCGCGATGCCGTCCCGGCCGGGCACCCCGGCCGCCGGTCGTCCCGGCGCGCCCACCCCGGGCCCCGGTGCCCGGCCCGGTGGGCGTCCGCCGGCGCGCGGCGCCGGTAACAACCCGTTCGGTATCCAGGGCGGTCAGCAGCGGCCGCCGGCGGCGGGCGCGGGTGGTCCGCGGCCGAGCCCGGCGTCGATGCCGCCCCGGCCGAGCCCGGCCTCGATGCCGCCCCGACCGAGCCCGGCCTCCATGCCGAGCCAGCGTCCGGGTCGTCCCGGTGGCCCCGGCGCCGGTCGTCCCGGCACGGGTGCCGGCCGTCCGGGTGGTGGCGGCGGCTTCCGCGGCGGTCCCGGCGGCGGCGGTGGCGGCGGCGGTGGTTACCGCGGCGGTCCCGGCGGCGGCGGTGGCGGCGGCGGTGGTTACCGCGGCGGTCCCGGTGGTGGTGGTGGCGGCGGTGGCGGCTTCCGCCCCGGCGCTCCGGCCGGCGGCGCCGGTCGCCCCGGTGGTGGCGGTCGCGGTCGCGGCGGCGGTGCCGCGGGCGCCTTCGGGCGTCCGGGTGGCAAGCCGACCCGCGGTCGCAAGTCCAAGAAGCAGCGCAGACAGGAGTTCGACAACCTGTCGGCCCCGACCATGTCCTCGGGTGCTCCCCGCGGTCAGGGTCAGGTCGTCCGGCTGTCCCGTGGCGCCTCGCTGTCGGACTTCGCCGACAAGATCAACGCCAACCCGGGTTCGCTGGTCCAGGAGATGTTCAACCTGGGCGAGATGGTGACCGCGACCCAGTCCTGCTCTGACGACACCCTGCTGCTGCTGGGTGAGCACCTCGGCTTCAACGTGCAGATCGTCAGCCCGGAGGACGAGGACCGCGAGCTGCTCGCGCAGTTCAACATCGACCTCGACGCCGAGGTCGCGGAGGACCGCCTGGTCAGCCGTGCGCCGGTGGTGACCGTCATGGGTCACGTCGACCACGGTAAGACCAAGCTGCTCGACGCGATCCGCAAGGCGAACGTCGTGGCCGGTGAGGCGGGTGGCATCACCCAGCACATCGGTGCGTACCAGGTCCACGTCCCGCACGAGGGCGAGGACCGGGCGGTGACCTTCATCGACACCCCGGGTCACGAGGCGTTCACCGCCATGCGTGCCCGTGGTGCCCAGGTGACCGACATCGTGGTGCTGGTGGTGGCGGCCGACGACGGCGTGATGCCGCAGACGATCGAGGCGTTGAACCACGCCAAGGCGGCCGACGTGCCGATCGTGGTGGCGGTCAACAAGGTCGACAAGCCGGAGGCCAACCCGGACAAGGTCCGCCAGCAGCTGACCGAGTACGGGCTGGTCGCCGAGGAGTACGGCGGCGACACCATGTTCGTCAACGTGGCGGCCAAGCCGGGCATCGGCATCGAGGACCTGCTCGAGGCCGTCCTGCTCACCGCGGACGCGTCGCTGGAGCTGACCGCTCCGATCGACGGGCCGGCGCAGGGTGTGGCCATCGAGGCGCACCTGGACAAGGGTCGCGGTGCGGTGGCGACGGTGCTGGTGCAGAAGGGCACCCTGCGGGCGGGCGACTCGATCGTCGCCGGTGGGGCGCACGGCCGGGTCCGGGCGATGCTCGACGAGAACGGCAACCAGGTCTCCGAGGCGGGCCCGTCCCGTCCGGTGCTGGTGCTGGGTCTGACCGCGGTGCCGGGGGCGGGCGACACGTTCCTGGCGGCCGAGGACGACCGCACCGTGCGGCAGATCGCCGAGCAGCGGCAGGCGCGGCGGCGGGCGGCGGCGTTCGCCAACTCCCGTGGCCGGGCCACCCTCGAGACGCTCATGGAGCAGCTCAAGGAGGGCGAGAAGACCTCGCTCAACCTGGTGCTCAAGGGCGACGTCTCCGGTTCCGTGGAGGCCCTCGAGGACGCGCTGTTCAACCTCGACATCCCCGAGGAGGTCCAGCTCAGGATCATCCACCGGGGCGTCGGCGCGATCACCGAGAGCGACGTCATGCTCGCGAGCGCCTCGTCCGAGGCGGTCACGATCATCGGCTTCAACGTGCGGGCCTCGAACAAGGTCCGTGAGATGGCCGACCGCGAGGGCGTGGAGATCCGGTACTACACCGTCATCTACCAGGCCATCGAGGAGATCGAGGCGGCGCTCAAGGGCCTGCTCAAGCCGGAGTACGAGGAGGTCGAGCTGGGCTCGGCGGAGGTCCGCGAGGTCTTCCGCTCGTCCAAGATCGGCAACATCTCCGGCTGCATCGTCCGGTCGGGCCTCATCCGGCGCAACGCCAAGGCCCGCCTGCTGCGCGACGGCACGGTGGTGGCGGACAACCTCACCATCAGCTCGCTCAAGCGGTTCAAGGACGACGCGACCGAGGTGCGCGAGGGCTTCGAGTGCGGTCTGACCCTGGCTGGTTACAACAACGTCCAGGTCGGCGACGTGATCGAGACCTTCGAGATGCGGGAGAAGGTTCGCGCCTGATCCGGTAGGACACGATCGAGGGGTTTACGCCACACCGGCGTAAACCCCTTGATCGTTTCTGGGCCGGTCCGTAACGTCCGGGGCGATGTTCACCGGAACCGCGGTATTCGACCTGCTGCTGCCGGGTGACTCCCGGTCGCTCAAGGCCAAGAGATCCTACGTCCGGCCGATCGTGGCGGCGCTGCGCCGCTTCGAGGTGTCGGCCGCCGAGGTGGGCGCGCTCGACCTGCACGGCCGGGCGAGGATCGGCGTGGCCGTGGTGGCCGCGGAGGCGGCCCACGTGCGGGAGGTGCTGGACTCGTGCGAGCGCCTCGTCGCCGCCCGGCCGGAGACCGAGTTGCTGTCGGTGCGCCGCCGCCTGCACGGCGAGGACGACTGAGCCGCTGGCCCCGGGGCCACCCCCGCCGGCGGCGTACGGCCGGGCGGGTGGCGCGGGTAGTGTTCGAGGTGTTGGCCGGCCGGCCCGGGTGACGTTCCGCGTCCCCGGCGGCGGCCGGGAGCGGGACGCCGTGGAGGTGGCGAGATGTCGGATCCGGCCAAGGTACGCCGGCACGCGGAGCGGGTGCGTGAGCTGGTCGCGTCGGTGGTGCGCAGCCAGATCAAGGACCCCCGGCTCGGCATGATCACCATCACCGACGCCCGGATCACCGCGGACCTGCGGGACGCCACGGTCTTCTACACGGTGCTCGGCGACGCGGCCGCCCAGTCCGGCACCGCCGCGGCACTGGAGAGTGCCAAGGGCATGCTGCGCAGCACCGTGGGCAAGGCGCTGGGGCTGCGGCACTCGCCGACCCTTACCTTCGTCCTGGACGACGTGCAGGACCAGGTCAAGCACATCGACGACCTGCTCGCTCAGGCGCGCAACGCGGACGCCGAGGTGCAGCGGCTCGCCGCCCGGGCCGAGTACGCGGGCGACGCCCAGCCGTACCGGCTGGACGACGAGACCGACGACGAGGCCGGGAACGACGAGGACGAGGACGCCGAGGACGAGGTCCCGCCCCGGGGCGGGGACCGCCGGTGACCGATCCCGCCGGGCCGGCCGAGACCGACTGGGCGGCGGCGGTCGCCGCCGTACGGGGGGTGCCGGGCGATGGGCGGGTGCTGTTGATCTGCCACGTCAACCCGGACGGTGACGCCCTCGGCAGCATGCTCGGGTTCGGCCTCGGCCTGCGGCGGATCGGCGTCGGGCGGGTGCAGGCCACCTTTCCCGGCCCGCCGGAGGTGCCGGAGACGCTCCGCGGGCTGCCGGGCGAGGAGCTGCTGGTGCCGGCCACGGACGCGGACCCGCGTCCGGACCTGGTGGTCTGCTTCGACGCGGCCAGCGAGTCCCGGCTGGGGGAGCTGGTCGACCGGCTGGGGACCGCCGCCACCAGCGTGGTGCTCGACCACCACGCGTCCAACACCCGGTTCGGAGCGGTAAACCTGGTCGATCCCCGCGCGGCGGCCACGTCGGTGCTCGTCGACGGGCTGCTGACCCGTCTCGGGGTGCCGCTGGACGCGGCGATCGCGGAGTGTCTGTACGTGGCGTTGAGCACCGACACCGGCTCGTTCCGGTTCGAGGCCACCACGCCGGAGGTGCACCGGTTCGCGGCCCGGTTGCTGGCCACCGGCATCCGCCCGGGCGACATCTCCCGTCGGATCTTCGACACCCGGCCGTTCGGGGCGGTGCGGCTCTTCGGCGAGGTGGCCGGCCGGGCCCGACTGGAGCCGGACGCGGCCGGTGGCCGGGGTCTGGTGTGGACCTGGGCGACCCTGGACGACCTGGCCCGGTACGGGCAGCGGCCGTACGTGCTGGAGGCGCTCATCGATTCCGTGCGGTGCACGGCGGAGGCGGACGTGAGCTGCGTGGTGAAGCAGACCGGGGCCGGGGAGTGGGCGGTCTCGCTGCGCAGCAAGGGTGCCGTGGACGTGAGCCGGGTGGCGGTGGCGCTGGGCGGCGGCGGGCACCGCTTCGCGGCCGGCTTCACCGGGCGGGGCAGCGCCGACCAGGTGGTCGACGCCATCCGCCGCGAGCTGGACGGGGCGCTGCTCGACGTGACGGGTGGCTGACCGAGCGAAGATCAGGGTCGGCTCCGGGGAGTGTCCACCTTCCGGCCGTCGGTGACCATGGGCAGAATTGCGGGATGGAGCAGCCCCGCGACCTCACCGTCGAGGCGCCCCGCGCCTGGGACCGTCCCGCTTTCGCCGTGCCGGTGCTCGTCTGCCTGTCGCTGGTCGGCGGTCGGTTCCCGTCCTTCTCGGTCGAGGCGAACCTCTGGACGCTCGGCACCGGCGGCGTGCTGATCTGGCTCGGCCTGAGCAACCGGGTGCCCCGGCGCCCGGCCCCGCACCGGCTGGATTCCGGCGCGGTGTGGTGGGCGCTTCCGGTGACGGTGTTCGTGGTGTTCGAGGGAGCCACCTTCGTGGCCGCGGCGGGCGACGACTTCCCGACCTTCTCCCGGCTGGCCGATCCGCTGCTGGAGGACCGGCTGGTCCGCTCCGCGGCCTGGCTGGCCTGGCTGTCCGCGTTCTGGGGGTTGGTGCGGCGATGATGCGGGTGCTGGCGATCGGCGGTTTCCTGGCGGCGTTGGCGCTGTTCGCCCTGGTCGAGTGGGCGGCGCGGCGGGAGGGCTCCCGGATTCCGACTCTCGGTGAGCTCTGTGCGTACGTCATGCGCTACGAGGTGGGGTCGGTGCCGGTCGGCCGGATCGGTGTGTTCGGCTTCTGGTGGTGGCTGGGCTGGCACTTCCTGGCCCGTTGAGCCCTCGCGCCGGGGCGCCCAGATGGTGGGAACCCTCGGCAGTATGCGGACCTGAACGATAACTTGGGAATTGGCCGGTGCCACCGGATGGCGCTGGTCGTGGGGGTGGGGCCGCACCCGGCACCGCCTCCCTCCAGGGTCGGACCGACCCGGGCTCGCCGTCCCATGAGCCGCTCCGGTGATCCCGGACCGCCACGGGCGTGCAGACACCGCCCGTGAGTTCCACCGCCGTGCCGGTGGCTCGCGCCCTGGAAGGATCTCACCGCCATGCCGAACAAGCCCAAGCCCGACACCACCGACGAGGCCCGCGAGCAGATGCGCCGCGCCCTGCAGACGTCGATGGACACCCGCCAGTGATCCTCGCGCCGATCGGCTGACGCCGGCTCGCGGCACTCGCGTGCCGTGACCGAGCGCCGACCGGGCCGGACGGGGTGACCCGTTCGGTAAGTGACGCACGCGATTGCATCCCTTACTTCCGCGTGCCAGGATCGGCGGCGATGAGCCAGTCCGTCGCCACCGCGCCCCCTTCCGCGTCGCCACGCCGGATCGCGGCGCTCGCCCTGCCGGCCCTCGTGGTGCTGGCCGCCGAGCCGCTCTACGTGCTGGTCGACACCGCGGTCGTGGGGCACCTCGGCCGGATTCCGCTCGCCGCGCTCGCGATCGGCGGCACCGTGCTGACGCTCATCGCGTGGCTCGGCACCGTCGTCGCGTACGGCACGACCGGCCGGTCCGCGCGGCGGTTCGGGGCCGGTGACCGCGCCGCCGCCGTCGCCGAGGGCGTCCAGGCGTCCTGGCTGGCCCTCGCGGTGGGTGTGTCCGTCGCGGTCGGTATGCAGATCGGCGGCGGGGCGCTCGCACGTACGCTCGCCGGTTCCGACGGCGTCGTCGCCGACGCCGCGGCCCAGTGGCTGCGCATCGCGGCGCTCGGCGCGCCGGGCCTGCTGCTCGCCGCGGCCGGCAACGGCTGGCTCCGTGGGATCCAGGACACCCGCCGCCCGCTGTGGTTCGTGCTCGGCCCGAATCTGCTTTCCGCGGTGCTCTGCCCGCTGCTGGTCTACCCGGCCGGTCTCGGCCTGCCCGGGTCCGCGGTGGCGAACGTGATCGCCCAGACGATCTCCGGTGCCCTGTTCGCCGGTGCGCTGGTCGCCGAACGGGTGGCCCTGCGACCGCAACCCCGGATGATCGCGCAGCAGCTCGTGCTGGGCCGGGACCTGTTGATCCGCGGCGTCGCGTTCCAGGCGAGCTTCCTGTCCGCCACCGCGGTGGCCGCCCGGTTCGGCGCGGCGGCCGTCGGCGCCCACCAGATCGCCCTGCAGCTGTGGTTCTTCACCGCCCTGGTGCTCGACGCGCTCGCCATCGCCGCCCAGGCCCTCGTGGGCGCGGCGCTGGGCGGCGGCGACGCCGTGGCGGCCCGCGGCCTGGCCCGCCGGATCGGGCTGCTCGGCGGCGCCTGCGGCGTGGCGTTCGCGCTGCTCGTCGCCGCCGGCGCCGGCGTGGTGCCCGGGTGGTTCAGCTCCGACCCGCAGGTACGCGACCAGGCGATGGTGGCGTGGCCGTGGTTCGTGGCGATGCTGCCGCTGGCCGGCGTCGTCTTCGCCCTGGACGGGGTGCTGATCGGCGCCGGGGACGTTCGCTACCTGCGCAACCTCACAATCGTGGCGGCGTTGGGCGGGTTCCTGCCGGCGATCTGGCTGGCGTACGGGCTCGACCTGGGACTCGGCGGGATCTGGGCCGGGCTCACGCTGTTCGTGGTGCTCCGGCTGGTCGCCCTGCTGCTGCGCCTGCGCTCCGGTGGCTGGGCGGTGGTCGGCGCCGTGCGGGCCTGACCCGGCGCGTGCCCGCGCGACGGCCGGCCGGCTCAGGACATCCCGTAGAGGGCGTTGGCGGCCAGCACCAGGGCCAGGGCCACCACGAAGCAGAGGACGAGGGCGGTCACTTTCGCCGCGTTCGGGAAGCGCTGGTAGAGCCGCTGCCGGCGCTGCCAGGCCCACCAGCGGTGGCGGAGCGCCGTGGCGCCGGGCAGCGACCAGAACGCCGCGGCGACGCGGTCGCCGACGGTGCGGCGCGGTGGCGGCGGATCGAGCATCCAGTCCGGCAGCGTGCTGGCCGGCTGCGGTGTGCGCAGGAAACCTTCGGCCTGGTCCGTCCGGTCGTCGTGCCGAGTGCCCATCGATTTCTCCCCGTGGTCCGGACGCCCGGTGGCGACGGGCGTCACTGTGGACATGATGGCAGCCGGAGGCGAAGGTCACAGTCCGGTTTTCGGGCGGCGGCCCGTCGCCGTACCGAACCGCGGCGTCTGGCAGGCTTGGCGCACGTGAGCGCAGACGGACTGATCGTGGTCGACAAGCCCGGTGGCATGACCTCGCACGACGTGGTGGCCCGGGTGCGCCGGCTGGCCCGGACCCGGCGGGTCGGGCACGGCGGCACGCTCGACCCGATGGCCACCGGCGTCCTGGTGATCGGCGTGGGCCGGGCCACCCGCCTGCTGACGTACGTGATCGGGGCCGGCAAGAGCTACGCCGCGACGATCCGGCTCGGGCAGGCGACCGTCACCGACGACGCCGAGGGCGACGTGATCGCCAGCACGCCGGCCGGGCGGGTGACCGACGACGCGGTCCGGGCCGCTCTGGCGGCGCTCACCGGCGAGGTCGACCAGGTGCCGAGCGCGGTCAGCGCCATCAAGATCGACGGGCAGCGGGCGTACAAGCGGGTCCGGGAGGGGGAGAGCGTCGACCTGCCGGCCCGGCGGGTCACCATCGCCCGCCTCGACGTGCGGGCGGTCCGGCGGGACGAGCCCGACCTGGTCGACGTGGACGTCGACGTCACCTGCTCGTCCGGTACCTACGTCCGGGCGATCGCCCGCGACGCGGGCCTGGCGCTGGGCGTCGGGGGCCACCTCACCGCGCTGCGGCGTACCGCGGTCGGCGGTTTCAACCTCGCGGAGGCCGCCACCCTCGACGACCTGGAGCGTCGCGCTCCCGAGGTGGTCACGCTGCCGCTCGCCGCGGCGGCCGACCGGTACTTCCCGCGCCGGGACGCGACCGCCGACGAGGAGCGGGTCCTCTCCCACGGCGGCCCGCTGGATCCGGTCGGGATCGACGGCCCGTACGCCGTGTTCGGCCCGGCGGGCGGGTTGATCGCTATCGTCAGCGAGCGGGACGGTCGGGCCCGCGCGGAGATCGTGCTGGCGCCGGCCTGACGGCGGCAGGGGAGGAGCAGCATGCAGCGGTGGCGGGGGTACGACGCGGCGCCCGGTGGCTGGGGGCGGTCGGTCGTCACCATCGGCGTCTTCGACGGCGTGCACAAGGGGCACCAGGCGACGATCGGGCACGCCGTGGCGCGGGCCCGGGAGCTGGGCGTCAAGTCGGTCGTGGTCACCTTCGACCCGCACCCGGCCGAGGTGGTGCGCCCGGGTTCGCACCCGGCGGTGCTCACCGAGCCGGCCCGCAAGGCGGAGCTGATCGAGGCGCTGGGCGCGGACGTGCTCTGCGTGGTGCCGTTCACACCCGAGTTCTCCCGGCTGCCGGCGGAGGCGTTCGTGCACGACGTCCTGGTCGAGCACCTGCACGCCGCGCTTGTGGTGGTGGGGGACAACTTCCGGTTCGGGCACCGGGCGGCCGGGGACGTTCCGCTGCTGGAACGGCTCGGCCGCACGTTCGGCTTCGCCGTCGAGGGCGCGCCCCTGGTCGCCGAGGCGGGGACGGTGTTCTCCTCCACGTACATCCGCTCCTGCGTCGACGCCGGCGACGTGGTGGCCGCCGCCAACGCGCTGGGCCGGCCGCACCGGCTGGAGGGTGTCGTCGTGCGCGGGGACCAGCGCGGCCGGGAGTTGGGCTTCCCCACCGCCAACCTGCTGTGCCACCGCTACGCGGCGGTCCCCGCCGACGGCATCTACGCGGCCCGGCTGGTTCGCCGCGGGCAGCGGGAGCCGCTGATGGCGGCCGTGTCCATCGGCACGAACCCGACCTTCTCCGGGCGGGAACGGCGGGTCGAGGCGTACGTCCTGGACTTCGACGGTGACCTGTACGGCGAGCGGCTCGCCCTGGACTTCGTGGCGCACCTGCGGGGGCAGGTCCGCTTCGACGCGATCGAGCCGCTGGTGGCCCAGATCGCCGAGGACGTCGAGCGCACCCGCCGGGTCCTGGGCTGAGCGCGACGGGACCGGGCGACGGGCGGTACGCGGTGCCCGGCGGCGGTCGGCGGCGCGTGGCGGCCCTTGACCGGCCGGCCCGGCGGAGTGCTGGTAAGCTGGCGGGGACGTCGGCTGACCGACGTGGGGCCTCGCGTGCCTGCACGACGCCGCGGGTGCGAGGACCGTCCGCTCCGGGCACACGGCTCGGCCGCTCGGGTGAGACCGACACGGCGGACACCACCGAACAACCCATCGAAACAGGGAGAACATGGCGCTCGACCAGGAAGCCAAGGCCCAGATCCGCGCGGAGTACGCGACCGCCGAGGGCGACACCGGTTCGCCGGAGGTGCAGGTCGCGGTCCTCACCAAGCGGATCGCGGACCTGACCGAGCACCTGAAGGTGCACAAGCACGACCACCACAGCCGCCGCGGGCTGCTGCTGCTGGTCGGCCGCCGCCGTCGGCTGCTCAACTACGTGCAGAAGAAGGACATCAACCGCTACCGGTCGCTCATCGAGCGGCTCGGTCTGCGCCGGTGACGTGACGGGGGAGTGGCCGACCGGGCCGCTCCCCCGTTCCACTTCACCGGGAACCCGAACAACCAGGACCGCGCGACCACCCGACACCCAGGGAGCCGGTCAGCGTACCGGTCTCCGGTAGTGGCCCCCGGGCATCCGGCACGACGCCGTCCCGCCCGGGCGCTTCGATCGAAGACCGGCCGTCTGAGCAGCTCCGCGTCGCGGGTCCGTTACGCGAAGGAGCACAACCGCAGATGACCGAGAGCAACCTCGGCACCGAGTCCCGCACCGCCGTGATCGACAACGGGGCCTTCGGCACCCGTGAGATCACCTTCTCCACCGGTCGGCTGGCCCGCCAGGCCGCCGGCTCCGTCGTCGCCCAGCTCGGCGAGACGGTCGTCCTCTCCGCCACCACCGCCGGCAAGCAGCCGAAGGAGCAGTTCGACTTCTTCCCGCTGACCGTCGACGTCGAGGAGCGGATGTACGCCGCGGGCCGCATCCCCGGCTCGTTCTTCCGCCGGGAGGGCCGGCCCAGTGAGGACGCGATCCTCACCTGCCGGCTGATCGACCGGCCGCTGCGCCCGTCGTTCGTCAAGGGCCTGCGCAACGAGGTCCAGGTCGTCGAGACGATCCTGGCCCTCGACCCGCAGCACCCGTACGACGTGGTGGCGATCAACGCCGCCTCGATGTCGACCAAGCTCTCCGGCCTGCCGTTCTCCGGCCCGATCGGGGCCACCCGGATGGCCCACGTCGACGGCCAGTGGGTCGCCTTCCCGACCCACGAGGAGCTGGGCCGCGCCACCTTCGACATGGTGGTCGCCGGTCGCGCCCTGCCCGACGGCGACGTCGCGATCATGATGGTCGAGGCGGAGGCCACCGAGCACACCGTGAAGCTGGTCGCCGACGGCGCGCCCGCGCCGACCGAGGAGGTCGTGGCGAGCGGCCTGGAGGCCGCCAAGCCCGCCATCCGCGAGCTGTGCCGGGCGCAGAGCGAGCTGGCCGAGGTGGCCGCCAAGCCGGTCGCCGAGTTCCCGGTGTTCCTCGACTACTCCGACGACGCCTACGAGGCGGTTGCCGAGCTGGCCCGCGCCGACGTGGCGGAGGTTCTGAAGATCGCCGGCAAGGCCGACCGCGAGGAGGCCCTGGACCGGATCAAGGCGAAGGTGGCCGAGGAGCTCGGCCCGCGCTTCGAGGGCCGGGAGAAGGAGCTGTCCGCCGCGCTGCGGTCGCTTACCAAGTCCGAGGTGCGCAACCGGGTGCTCCGCGAGCAGGTCCGCATCGACGGTCGCGGCCCCCGCGACATCCGTCCGCTGTCCGCCGAGGTCGGCGTGCTGCCGCGGGTGCACGGCTCGGCGCTCTTCGAGCGCGGCGAGACCCAGATCCTGGGTGTCACCACGCTGAACATGCTCCGGATGGAGCAGGCGCTGGACACGCTCTCCCCGGAGAAGTCCAAGCGCTACATGCACAACTACAACTTCCCGCCGTACTCGACCGGTGAGACCGGCCGGGTGGGCTCGCCGAAGCGGCGCGAGATCGGCCACGGCGCGCTCGCCGAGCGGGCGCTGATCCCGGTGCTGCCGGCGCGCGAGGAGTTCCCGTACGCCATCCGGCAGGTCTCCGAGGCGCTCGGCTCCAACGGCTCCACCTCGATGGGCTCGGTCTGCGCGTCCACGCTCGGCCTGCTCTCCGCCGGTGTGCCGCTCAAGGCGCCGGTCGCCGGCATCGCCATGGGCCTGATCTCCGACGAGGTCGACGGCAAGACCCAGTACGTGACGCTTACCGACATCCTCGGCGCCGAGGACGCCTTCGGCGACATGGACTTCAAGGTCGCCGGCACCCCGGACTTCGTCACCGCGCTCCAGCTCGACACCAAGCTCGACGGCATCCCGTCCGACGTGCTGGCGGCCGCGCTCCAGCAGGCGCACGAGGCCCGGCAGACGATCCTCGACGTGATGCAGTCGGCGATCGAGGGTCCGGCCGCGATGAGCGACTACGCCCCCCGGGTCACCACCGTCAAGATCCCGGTGGACAAGATCGGCATGGTGATCGGCCCGAAGGGCCAGACCATCAACGCCATCCAGGACGAGACCGGCGCCGAGATCTCCATCGAGGACGACGGCACCATCTACGTCGGCGCGACAAACGGCCCGTCGGCGCAGGCGGCGGTCGAGCGGATCAACGCGATCGCGAACCCGACCCTGCCGAAGGTGGGCGACCGGTTCCTCGGCACGGTGGTCAAGACCGCCGCGTTCGGCGCGTTCGTCTCGCTGCTGCCCGGCCGCGACGGCCTGCTGCACATCTCCAAGGTGGGCGACGGCAAGCGGGTCGAGAAGGTCGAGGACTTCCTCAACGTCGGGGACAAGGTCGAGGTGGAGATCGCCGACATCGACCAGCGCGGCAAGATCTACCTGGACAAGGTGCGCCCGGAGGGTGCCGAGGCTCCGGCCGAGGCCGGCGGTGAGCGGCCGGCCGGCCGCGACCGGGGCGACCGGGGTCCGCGTGACCGCGGTGACCGCGAGCGTGGCGGTGAGCGCGGCAGCCGGGGCCCGGACCGCGGCGAGGGCGGCGAGGGCGGTGAGGGCGGCGGCGACTCGCGCCCGCGCCGCCGGACCCGGCACAGCTGACGTCTGACCATCGCACCACCCACCCCTCGTCGAACCGGGAGCACCTCGTGAGTCGCGCCTCCGCGCCGTTTCCGCCGGGTCGACGGGGGGTGGCGGCGTTCCGGAGCCCTTCGGGCAGCGGCTCCGGCCGCGCCGTCACCCGCACGCTCAGCGACGATCCGCTGGGCGGCACGGTCCGCCGTACCGTCCTGCCCAGCGGGCTGCGCGTGCTCACCGAGGCGATCCCGACGATGCGCAGCGTCTCGTTCGGCATCTGGGTCTCGGTCGGTTCCCGGGACGAGACCGGCCCGCAGTCCGGCGCCGCGCACTTCCTGGAGCACCTGCTGTTCAAGGGCACCAACAAGCGGGGCGCGCTGGAGATCTCCTCGGCGATCGAGGCGGTGGGCGGCGAGACCAACGCCTTCACCACGAAGGAGTACACCTGCTACTACGCGCGGGTCCTCGACGAGGACCTGCCGCTCGCCATCGACGTGATGTGCGACCTGGTCGCCGACTCGGTGCTCACCCCGGCCGACGTCGAGACCGAGCGGGGCGTGATCCTCGAGGAGATCGCCATGCACGACGACGAGCCCGGCGACGAGGTGCACGACCTCTTCGCCCGGGCCGTCTACGGGGAGCACCCGCTGGGCCGGCTGATCTCGGGGACCGAGGCGACGGTCACCCCGATGACCCGTCGGCAGATCCAGAGCTTCTACCGGCGGCACTACACCGCGCCCCGGATCGTCATCGCCGCCGCTGGCAACCTCGACCACGCCGCCGTGGTCAAGCTGGTCCGGCAGGCGCTGCGCGGCAGCCCGCTGGACACCGATCCGGCCGTGCCGGCGCCGCACCGGGCGGCCACCCCGACGGTACGCACGAAGCCCGCCACCACCGTCGTCGAGCCGAAGGAGACCGAGCAGGCGCACGTCGTGCTCGGCGGTTCCGGCATCGACCGGCTCGACGACCGGCGCTTCGCCCTCGGCGTGCTGAACAACGTCCTCGGCGGCGGCATGTCCAGCCGGCTGTTTCAGGAGATCCGCGAGCAGCGCGGCCTCGCCTATTCGGTCTACTCCTACGCCAGCCAGTACGCCGACAGCGGCCTGTTCGCCGTCTACGCCGGCTGCGCGCCCGGCAAGGTCGACGAGGTGCTGGAGCTGACGCGTACCGAGCTGGCCCGGGTGGCCGCCGACGGGCTCACCGAGGCCGAGGTGGCCCGGGGCAAGGGCATGAGCAAGGGCTCCTTCGTGCTCGGCCTGGAGGACACCGGCTCCCGGATGAGCCGGCTGGCCAAGGGGGAGTTGCTGTACGGCGACCTCATGCCGGTCGACGAGCTGCTCGCCCGGGTCGACGCCGTCACCGTCGACGACGTCAACTCGCTCGCCGCGGAGCTGCTGACCCGCCCGATGTCCCTCGCGGTGGTCGGCCCGTTCGGCGAGTCCGACTTCAGCGCCTGACCTGTCCCTGTCTGGGTGGTCCGGCCCCGCCCGTACGGTCGTTGCGTAACGCCGGCGGGTTGCCCCACGGGCAAGATCGCGCTGCGACGCAGATGTAGTGGCCTCCCAGCGCGCAGCAGGCCACTACATCCGCCATCCAGCGTGATCGCCGCTGCCTGCCCGGGTGGCGGTGTCCCGCCCTGCGTCGGGTGTCCGGTTCCGGGGTGTGGTCGGGGGCACCCGGTCGTTGGAATGATGGCGGGCTCGGGGTCGTTACATCACGTGGACGATCGAGCAGGACCGCGCGGGCTTCGGGCCCGTTGGCGGTGGGCCGGAATGATGCCGGCCGGTCGGTCGTTACATCTGGACCCGGCGCCGTGAGGCAGTCCCCCCGCCCCGGCCGGGTGTCCATCCCCCAAGTCTTGTGAGCGCCTCGGATGGTGCTTGCACCACCACGCCCGTCCCCCCGGGTGGTGGTGCCAATCCCCCGAATGGAGCCTCCGTCATGAACACGATCATTCGTAAGAGCGTTCTGGGTATCGCTGGTCTGGCCTTCGCCGGTGGCATGGCCGCCGGCCCGCTGAACCACGACACCACCACCGCCGCGATGGCGAGCAGCCCGGCCGCCGCTGTGGCGGTGCAGGCCGACAAGCCGGACATGGGCAAGCTGATCCCGCATGGTGTGCAGGGTGCGCAGTCGCGGATCGACCTGTCCGATGAGCAGGTCGCCAACGTGAAGGCGATCATCGCGGCGACGAAGAAGGCCGGCATGGACGAGCGGGCCGCGGTGGTCGCGATCGGCACGGCGTTGCAGGAGTCGAAGCTGGAGAACCTGGGTCATCTGGGTGAGCGCAACGACCACGACTCGCAGGGCCTGTTCCAGCAGCGCCCGTCCAGCGGGTGGGGCACGGTCGAGCAGATCACCGACCCGGAGTACTCGACGATGGCGTTTCTGAAGGGTCTCAAGCAGGTCGACGGGTGGCAGGACATGCCGCTGACCGTGGCCGCGCAGACCGTGCAGGTCTCGGCCTACCCGGACCACTACGCCCAGTGGGAGCAGCAGGCCGCCGACCTCGTCGCCGAGCACTGGAACAGCTGACCACAGACCTTCCTCACAGGGGGAACCATGCCGCTGGCCGGCACCCGAACCCGGGTGCCGGCCAGCGGCATCTCCGTGGGACCACGTTCCGCCGACGACCGCCGACCGCGAGGGTGTCCGCGTACCGGTTGGGATAGGTTGTGGGCCGTGACTGACGAGCAGGACAAGAGCGCGGACGAGCCGATCCGGGTCGGTGTGCTCGGCGCCCGGGGCCGGATGGGCGTCGAGGTGTGCCGGGCCGTGGACGCGGCGCCGGACATGGACCTGGTGGCGATGGTCGACCAGGGCGACTGGCTGTTCAACGCCTCCGACGCGGGCGCCGAGGTGGTCGTCGACTTCACCACCCCCGACGTCGTCATGGACAACCTGCACTGGTGCATCGACCAGGGCATCAACGCGGTGGTCGGCACGACGGGCTTCACCGAGGCGCGGCTCGACCGGGTGCGTGGCTGGCTGGCCCGCAAGCCGGGGGTGGGCGTCGTCATCGCCCCGAACTTCGGCATCGGTGCGGTCCTGATGATGCAGTTCGCCGCCCGGGCCGCTCGGCACTTCGAGTCGGTCGAGATCGTCGAGCAGCACCATCCCCGCAAGCTCGACGCGCCGAGCGGCACCGCCACGTACACCGCGCGCCTGATCGCGGCGGCCCGCGCCGAGGCCAACATGGGACCGGTGCCGGACGCCACCAAGGATGAGGTGCCCGGCGCGCGCGGCGCCGAGATCAACGGGGTACGCGTGCACGCCGTCCGCGCCACCGGCCTGGTCGCCCATCAGGAGGTGCTCTTCGGCACCACCGGCGAGACGCTTACCATCCGGCACGACTCGTACGATCGGGCCTCCTTCATGCCCGGCGTGCTGCTCGCGGTGCGCGAGGTACGCAGGCGGCCCGGCCTCACCGTGGGCCTGGACGCCCTGCTCGACTGAAACCGCTCGGCGGATCACCCGGGTGGCTCTAGGCTGCCCGGGTGATCGACTCAGACCTGACCGACCGGATCGGGCGCCGGGTGACCCTGCGCCCGGTCGACGACGACAACTGGCGGGCGGTGGCGGACGTCGCCCCGCGCGACGACCAGCGCGCCTGGGTGCCCGCCCTCGCCGCCCGCTACCTGCTGCTGACCGAGCGCTCCGACGTCTGGAACTCCCTGGCCGTGTACGCCGACGAGACCGTCGTCGGTCACGTCATGTGGGGCGTCGACGACGACGGCTCCCGGTGGCTCGGCGGCATGCTCGTCGACGCCGCCGAGCAGGATCACGGCGTCGGCCGGGCGGCCGTGGTGACCCTCGCGCGGTGGCTGGCCCGGGAGGGCGGCGGGAACCCGGTGCGATTGTCCTACCACCCCGACAACACCGCGGCGGCCCGCCTGTACGTGAGTCTCGGCTTCGTCCCGACCGGCGCGATGGAGGACGACGAGATCGTCGTCGAGCTCACGGCCCCCGTCTGAGGTCAGGCGTCCTCGGCCTCCGGCGCCGGGCGTACGCGCTCGTCACGTCCGCCCGAGTGTCCCTGCGGGCGCGGAGCGCGGGGCGGGGACCACCGCGCCATCGGCGCCGGTCAGGCGCAGGCCGGCGGGTAGGCCGGTGAGCGAGGCGGCACCGGTCCGGTCGACCGTGACGGTGACCGGTGCGCCCGCGACGTGCAGGCCGGCGACCGAGACGCCGCCGAGGTCCGGGCCGGCGAGCGGGGCGAGTCGCACCGTGCCGGCGGGCACGTCAGGGTAGAGGCCGGTGGCCGCCTGGAGGAGCAGCACGGCGGCCGACGCGGACCACGCCTGCGGGTGGCACGCGGCCGGGTACGGCACCGGGCGGCCGAGCAGCGCCCGGTCGTCACCGCCGTACAGCTCGGGGAGCCGGTAGTCGAACGCCTCGGCGGCGGCGAGCAGGCCGTCGACGAGGCCGAGCGCGGCTTGGCGGAAGCCGGCCCGGGCCAGCCCGGCGAGCACGATCGCGGTGTCGTGGGTCCAGATCGACCCGCAGTGGTACGACAGTGGGCTGAAGCCGGCGTCGTCGGCGGACATGGTGCGCAGCCCGAACCCGTCGGTCATCGCCTCGGTGGTGAGCAGCCGGGCCAGCTGCGCCTCCTCCTCGCCGGTGAGCAGCCCCGTGCCGAGCAGGTGACCGATGTTGCTGGTCAGCGAGTCGACGGGACGCTTGTCCCGGTCCAGGGCGAGGGCGGGCTGCGGCCCGTACCGGCCGTCCACCCAGAACACCGCACGGAACCGGTCGGCGAGCCGGCCCGCGTACGCGCGCCACCGGTCGGCACCGGGGCGGTCGAACGCCTCCAGCAGGGCCGCCCCGTTGATCGCGGCCTCGTACGCGTACCCCTGCACCTCGGCCAGCACGATGGGCGCGTCGGCGATCCGCCCGTCACGGAACCGCACGGCGTCGCCGGAGTCCTTCCAGCCCTGGTTGGACAGGCCGTGGCCGGTGGTGTCGACGTACTCCACGAGCCCGTCGCCGTCGGCGTCGGCGTGCTCCTCGAGCCAGCCGAGGGCGGCCTCCAGGTGGGGCAGCAGCGGCTCGACCTGGTCGGCGGGCAGGCCCCAGCGCCACGCGTCGTGCAGCAGGTTGACCCAGAGCATGGTGGCGTCGACCGTGCCGTAGTACGCCGGTGGAAGCTTCAGCCCGTCACCGGCCAGGGCGAACTCGTGCCGCCGCAACTCGTGCAGGATCTTCCCGGGTGCCTCGCCGGTGCCGGGATCGACCCGGGTGCCCTGCCGGCGGGCCAGCACCCGGAGCGTCCCGGCGGCGAGGTCGGTGCCGAGTGGCAGCATCATCCGGGCCGCCCACAGACTGTCACGGCCGAACAGGGTGAGGAACCACGGCACGCCCGCGCCGAGGAAGACGTCGTGCGGGGCCCGCGGGTCGGCCAGGCGCAGCCCGCGCAGGTCGGCGAGGGACCGGTCGAGCAGCCGGACCAGCCGGCGGTCGTCGGCCAGTGTTCGGGGCTCGGACCAGGACGCCTCGGCGGTCGGGGTGACGACGACGGCGCGCGGGTCGGTGACGGAGAGCCGCCAGCGCAGTGTGGCGCTGCCGCGCGGCGGCAGCCTGACCGGCCAGCGCAGGCCGGGGGTGTCGGTGCGCACCTCGGCCCCGTCGGCGGTGACCCGGACCGTGACGTCCGCACCGGAGAAGGTCAGACCACCGGCGGGTGCCGCGGTGGCCGCCACCGGGGTGGTCGACCGGCCGGACTTGACCAGTTCGATCGGCGCCAGGTCGCAGGCGAGGTCGACGTCGACGGTGGCCCGCACGGGTACCGAGGCGGTGGAGACGATCCGTACCTCCTCGGTCAGCCCGCCGGTGAACACCTGGCGGGTGCGCTCCACGCGTACCGTCGGATCGGGGCCCGGATCGCCCAGCCAGCGCGCGAGGCCGACGAACCGCACGCCGTGCGGGCCCGCCGCCCCCCGCGCCAGCGCCTCCGGTTCCCGGCCGTCCACGCGCAGCTCGGCCCGGCTCAGCACCCGGGTGTCGGCGTGGAAGACGCCCTGGACGCCGGCCGGGCGGATCTGCCCGGCCGCGTCCCCCAGCGCGCTGGTCGGGGCGAGCACCACCCCCACCAGGTCGTGCAGCAGGGGTTGCAGGTGGGGTTCGGTCACGGTGCGGCTCCAGGTCGTCTCGGCGGGAACGGATGTCTTGACAGACCGTCCCCGGGCGGTGCAGAGTGCGAAACATTCCAGCAACTTGAACGATCTAATCCTGCCCTATCCAAATTGGATCGTTCAAGACGGCGAGAGGGATCAAGTGGCCGAAAAGGTAACCATCGCGACGGTGGCCCAGCGCGCTCGAGTCAGCCGGCAGACGGTGTCCAACGTGCTCAACGCGCCGCACATCGTGCGCGAGGAGACACGGCTGCGGGTGCAGGAGGCGATCGCCGCGCTGGGCTACCGGGCCAACCAGGCCGCCCGGCAGATGCGCACCGGCCGGTCCCGGCTCATCGCGGTGCGCATCGAGCCCACCCGCGACGGGATCAACGGCTCGGTGCTCGACCGGTTCCTGCACGGCCTCACCGAGACCGCCGAGGCCGCCGGTTACCGCGTCATGCTCTACACCGCGCACGACACCGAGCGGGAGATCGCGACGTACGACGACCTGCTCGGGTCGTACGACCTCGACGCCTTCGTGCTCACCGGCACCGACCACGGAGACCCCCGGACCGCCTGGCTGGCGCGCCGGGGCGTGCCGTTCGTGACGTTCGGCCGGCCCTGGGACGCTCCGGACGCGCACCCCTGGGTCGACGTCGACGGCGCGGCCGGCACCGCCGAGGCCACCACCCACCTGCTCACCGCCGGGCACCGCCGGATCGGCTTCCTCGGCTGGCCGGCCGGCTCGGGCGTCGGCGACGACCGGCGATCCGGCTGGCACCGCACGCTCGTCGCGGCCGGGGTGGACCCGGTCGGGCTGGACCGCGAAACCGTGGACGGCATCGCCGAGGGGGAACGGGCCGCGGGTGGCCTGCTCGCCGAGGCGGCGCCGACCGCGCTGCTGTGCGCCAGCGACTCGCTCGCCCTGGGCGCGCTCCAGGCCGCCCGCGCCACCGCCCCGGAGGTGGCGGTGATCGGTTTCGACGACACCCCGGTCGCCGCCGCCGTCGGCCTGACCAGCGTCAGCCAACCGCTCGGCGAGGCGGCGGCCCGCTGCGTCGACCTGCTCACCGCCGTCCTCGACGGCCGGCACCACACCACCGGCCACGTGCTGCTCCAGCCCGCGCTGGTGCGGCGCCACACCGCCTGACCCCCCGTCCCCCCACAGGAGAACCGATGACACCTCGCTCGCTCACCCGGGCGGCGCTGGCCGGCCTCACCGCCGCCGCGCTGCTCGGCTCCGCCGCCTGCGGCAGCGGTTTCGACGACAACCCGGGCGACACCGCCCAGTCGAGCGGCCCGGCCAACCTCCAGATCCTGATCGGCTCCTCCGGTGAAGCCGAGACCACGGCCGTCCAGGACGCCGCCGCGAAGTGGGCGTCCGCCTCCGGCAACCAGGCCACCGTCACCCCCGCGCAGGACCTCACCCAGCAGCTCGGGCAGGCCCTCGCGGGCGGCACCCCGCCGGATGTCTTCTACGTCGACGCCGCCCGGTTCGCCGACTATGCCAGCGTCGGCGCCCTCGAGCCGTACGGCGACAAAATCAGCGACACCGGGGACTTCTACGAGAGCCTGCGCACCACGTTCACGTACGACGGCAAGCTCTACTGCGCGCCGAAGGACTTCTCCACCCTCGCCCTCCAGATCAACACGGACCTGTGGACGAAGGCCGGTCTCACCGATGCCGACGTGCCGACCACCTGGGACCAGCTGACCGCGACCGCGCGCAAGATCAAGGCAACGGGAATGGTGCCGCTTGCCCTCGGTGACACCCGGGACCGGATCGGCGCGTTCCTGGTGCAGAACGGCGGCTGGCTGATGAACGAGGACGGCAAGCAGCCCACCGCGGACAGCGCCGAGAACGTGGCCGCCCTGACGTACGTCAAGTCGCTGCTCACCGAAGGGCTGGCCCGCTTCCCGAAGCAGCTCGACGCCGGCTGGTCGGGTGAGGCGTTCGGCAAGGGTGCCGCGGTGATGACCATCGAGGGCAACTGGATCAAGGGCGCGCTGCAGAACGACTTCCCGACCGTG
Source organism: Micromonospora sp. NPDC126480 (assembly GCF_040302465.1). Classification (NCBI taxonomy): domain Bacteria; kingdom Bacillati; phylum Actinomycetota; class Actinomycetes; order Micromonosporales; family Micromonosporaceae; genus Micromonospora; species Micromonospora sp. NPDC126480. Next base: position 43,752 of record NZ_JBEORU010000003.1, on the reverse strand, counting down.
AAGTACCGGGTCGTCGAGCTGCCCGCCGGCCCGAAGGGCAAGGGCACGCTCTCCTTCACCCAGTGCTGGGGCATCGCGGCGAAGTCGAAGTACAAGGAGGCGGCGATCAAGTTCGTCGAGGCGATGACCGCCGGCGAGCAGCAGATGACGTTCGCGAAGGCGTTCGGCGTCATGCCGTCGCGCCAGTCGGTGCGCGAGCAGTACACGGCCGCCTTCCCGGCCGACAAGCCGTTCATCGACGGCGCCGCGTACGCCCAGGGTCCGGTCAACGCGCCGAAGATGGACAGCGTCCTGCGGGACCTGGAGGCCAGCCTGCAGGGCCTCGCCACCGGCGACCCGAAGACGATCCTGGCGAACTTCGACAAGAACGCCAAGGCGGCGCTCGGCGGCTGAGGTGCAAGGAAGGGTCCCTTGTTAACCCTATGCGTTAATAAGGGGCCCTTCCTTTCACCTCCGACCCGGAGGGAGGGGAGATGGCAGTTCACGCCACGGTCACGCCGGCCACCACTACCGCCCGGCCGCCGCACCGGCGCGGCCGCGGGCCACGGGGCAACGAGGCCGTCGCCGGGTGGCTCTTCGTCGCGCCGGTCATCGCCATCCTCGGGCTGTTCCTGCTGCTGCCGATCCTGATGGCGCTCTGGGTGAGCCTCACCGACTGGAACGGGCAGGGCAGCCCGTTCACGTCGCAGGTGCCGTTCGTGGGCACGGAGAACTACACCCGGCTCTTCACCGAGGACGGGCTGGAGCGCCGCGACTTCATGACCAGCATCCGGAACAACCTCTACTACGTGGTGATCGTGGTGCCGGCGCAGACCGCGCTGGCCCTCGGCCTCGCGTTGATCGTCAACAACCGGCTGCTCAAGGGCAAGTCGTTCTTCCGTAGCGCCTTCTACTTCCCGTCGGTGACCAGCTCGGTGGCGATCAGCGTGGTGTTCCTCTTCCTCTTCGCCAACTCCGGAGCGGTCAACAAGCTGCTCGCCGTCCTCGGAGTCGACGGGCCGCAGTGGTTCGCCGACTCCCGTGGGGTGCTGCACCTGCTGTTCGGCGTGGTCGGTGTGGACGGCCCGCCGGCCCCGCTGGCCGATGGTGGCCCGTTCGGGCTGAGCTGGTGGGACTGGTTGTCCGGGCCGAGCGTCGCGATGACGTCGATCATCGCGCTGGTCGTGTGGACCACGTCCGGGACCTTCATGCTGATGTTCCTCGCGGCACTGCAGAACGTCCCGGTCGTCCTGGACGAGGCGAGCAGCCTCGACGGCGCCACCCGCTGGCAGCGGTTCCGGCACGTCACCCTGCCGCTGATCAAACCGACCATGTTCCTGGTGCTCACCCTCGGCCTGATCGGATCCTGGCAGGTCTTCGACCAGGTGTACGTGATGAGCCAGGGCGACCCGGCGAAGACCACCCTCACCCCGGCGTACCTGTCGTACCGCACCGCGTTCCGGGACTTCGACTACGGCTCCGGCGCCGCCATCTCGTTCGTGCTGTTCCTGATCATCATCGCGCTCACCCTGGTCCAGCGGCGGATCATGGCGGACCGCGACGGCCGACGTGGCGCCTGGCGTCGGCTGCCGGGGCGAGGAGGCCGGTCGTGACCACGCTTACCAACCGACCCGCGGCGGCGCCCCCCGCGCCGGCCGGCCGCCGCCGCGCCGGCACCGGCCGTGTCCTCGCCAGCCGCATCCTCGGGTACGCGGTCCTGATCTTCTTCGGGCTGGTCTTCCTCTACCCGTTCGTGATCCAGATCGGCAACTCGTTCAAGACCGAGCCGGACGCGGCTGCCAACCCGCTCTCGCCGATCCCGGACCCGCTGACGTTCGACGGCTTCGAGCGGATCTTCGCCGGCACCAACTTCCCGCTCTGGCTGGGCAACTCCCTGCTGGTCACCGTGCTGGTCACGCTCGGCCGGGTGTTCTTCGACTCCCTCGCCGGGTACGCCCTGGCCCGGCTGAGGTTCCCCGGGCGGCGCTGGCTCTTCGCCGCGGTCGTCGCCGTGATGGCGGTGCCGCCGGTGGTCCTGCTGATCCCGAAGTTCCTGGTGCTGAACCAGTTGGGCATCTACAACAGCTATCCCGGGCTCGTCGTGCCGCTGCTCGCCGACGCGGCCGGCATCTTCATCATGAAGCAGTTCTTCGAGTCCGTCCCGGTGAGCGTGGAGGAGGCCGCCCGCATCGACGGGGCCGGTGTCTTCCGCACCTTCTGGTCGGTGGTGCTGCCGATGGCGAAGCCGGCGCTGATCACGTTGACCATTCTGTCGTTCCAGGGCTCGTGGAACGAGTTCCCGCACAGCCTGGTATCGGTGCAGGACCCGGACCTGTTCACTTTGCCGCGTGGCCTGGCCGACCTGGTCAGCGGCTCGCTCGGCAAGGGCACGCAGTATCCGCTCAAGCTGGGCGCGGCGCTGCTCGCCACCATCCCGGTGGCGGTGATCTTCGTGATCTTCCAGCGCTACTTCGTCCGCGACGAGTCGGCCGGCGCGGACAAGGGCTGACCCGGCCGGCTGTCAGGGCAGCCGGGTGGGCAGCCCGAAGAGCGGGAACAGGCGGGGCTCCAGGAAGGTCGTGATGCGGCTGATCCGTCCCTCGGCGACCTCGAGGACGTGGATGCCGAAGGCCCGGTGCCCGCCGGCCGGGTCGGCCCGGTGCTGCGCGAAGGCGGGCCCACCGCAGGCCTGCAGCGGCGTCACCCGCGAGCCCCGGCACTCCGCCCCCGGCCCGGTGAACCAGGCGGCGATGTCGTCCCGCCCGCGCAGCCACAGCGCGTACGGCGGCATGCACTGCACCGCGTCGTCGCGCAGCAGGGTGACCAGCGCCTCCACGTCGTACCGCTCGAACAGTGCGACGTAGCGTTCCAGCAGCTCGCGGTGGGACCGGTCCAGGTCCGGCGTCGGTGCGGCGTCGCCGCGGGCAGCCATCGTGGCCCGGGCCCGCTGCAGGGCGCTGTTGACCGAGGCGACCGTGCCGTCGAGCAGCCCGGCCACCTCGTCGGCGCGCCAGCGCAGCACGTCGCGGAGGATCAGCACGGCCCGCTGCCGGGGCGGCAGGTGCTGCAGGGCGGCGAGGAAGGCCAGCCGGACCGACTCGCGGGCGACGGCCAGCTCCGCCGGGTCGCCGGCCGCCGGGAGGACCGCCGCGTCCGGCGCGGGCTCGACCCAGCCCGGCTCGGGCGCGCCGAGGGAGGCGAGCACCGGCGGGGAGGGCTCGCCGAGATCCACCGGAAGCGCCCGGCGGGCACGCCCCCGGAGCAGGTCCAGGCAGACGTTCGTGGCGATGCGGTAGAGCCAGGTGCGCACGGACGCCCGGCCGGCGAAGTCGTCCCGGGCCCGCCATGCCCGCAGCAGCGTCTCCTGGACCGCGTCCTCCGCGTCGAAGATCGACCCGAGCATGCGATAGCAGTAGCCGGTCAGCTCGACCCGGTGCGCCTCCAGGTCGTCGGGGGTGGTCGGTGCCGCGTTCGCCGTCCCTGCGGTCATGGGCCCACCGTAGGTGACCCCACCGACAACACCGGCGGTCAGCCGGCCGGCACCGTGCTGGCGGGGATCGCCACGTGCAGCCGCGACTGGGGAACAAGCATGTCGTCCACGTCCAGGGCGCGGGCCGCCCCGTCCGGTTCCCAGCCGGTGCCGGTGAGGAACTTCCGGGTCGCCGCGTCCGCGTCGAACGCCCACGCCACCGCCCGGCCGAACCCGTCGTCGCGCCAGTGGTCCACGCACGCCGCGAGCAGCCGGCTGCCGTGCCCTCGCCGGCCCCAGCGCGGCTCCACCAGCAGGTCGGTGACCGCGGCGACGTCCGTGCCCAGCGCCTCGGCGGGCTCGCCGGGGGCCAGTGCCTCGGCGTCGGCCGGACCGGAGGCGGCGAACCCCACCAGATACGATTGCTCGGCCTGTTCGACGGCGACCAGCACCCGGTGGGCGGCGGAGGGTGGTTCCTGAACCGCCGCGGTCCACCGCCGGGCCAGCCACGCCTCGTCCAGGTTGTCGAGCACGTGCCGGGGCAGGATCCGGCGGTACGCGACCCGCCAGGTCGCGAGCTGGATGCGTGCGATCTCGCCGGCGTCCTCCGGACGCGCCGGGCGGACGTACCCGAGAGCCATGGAACGGAAGCCTACGCAGGGCGGAGGAGGCGGCGGTGGCGCAGGGTGCCGGACGGACGCTCGGGCAGGTCGCCAGCGTGGTCGGGCTCGCCGTCGGGGTGGCCCTCTTCCTCTCCGTGGCGGCCGTGCGGCACGGCTTCTTCGACCTGCAGGTCTACTACGGTGCGCTGCGCCACTGGGTGCACGACGGCGGGGAGATCTACGACTACCTGCGGCCGTTCACGCAGTACGGCTTCACCTACCCGCCGTTCGCCGCCCTGGTGATGCTGCCGATGGCGTACCTGCCGTGGAACGCGGCGATCGTGGTGAGCGTGACGGCGAGCGTGGTGGTCACCGCGGTCCTGTTCTGGTGGCTGGTCGACCCGATCTCCCGGCGCGCGGGCTGGACCCGCTGGTACGCCCTCGCGGTGGCGCTCTGCCTGGCCGCCGCGTACGAGCCGATGCGCGAGACGGTGAACTTCGGCCAGGTCAACATGCTGCTGCTGTTCCTGGTGGCGGTCGACCTGCTGCGGCTGCTGCCGGCCGGCAGCCGGTGGGCCGGCGCCGCCGTCGGGCTGGCGACCGCGATCAAGCTGACCCCGGGCATCTTCATCGTCTACCTGCTGGTGACCGGGCGCTGGCGGGCGGCGGTGACCGCGATGGGCACCGCCGCCGGCGCGACCGTGCTGGCCGGTGCCCTCTTCCCGGACGCCTCCCGGGAGTTCTGGACCGAGGCGCTGTGGAACACCAACCGCGTGGGCGAGCTGGCGTTCGTCTCCAACCAGTCGCTGCGCGGGGTGGTGGCCCGGCTCAACCCGGAGGAGCCGAGCACCGTGGCCTGGCTCGTGCTGGTGGCGGCCACGCTGGCGCTCTGGGTGTGGCGGTCCCGTGCCGCGGCGGCGGTCGGTGACGAGGCGACCGGGCTGGCGCTGACCGGCGCGGTGATGTGCCTGGTCAGCCCGGTCACCTGGGTGCATCACCTGGTCTGGCTGCTGCCGGCGCTCATCCTGCTGGTCGACAACGCGATGGCGGCGTCCGCGGGCAGCCGCCGGCGCCGCGTCCTGCTGGCCGCCGCGACCGTCGCGTACGCCTTCCTGATCAGCCGCATCGTGTGGGCCTGGGAGCGGGACTTCACCGGCGTGGACGGATTCCTCGGCAGCAACACCTACGTCTGGATCAGCCTGGCGCTGCTCGTCCTCCTGCCGGTGCGGTCGCCGTCGGCACCGGCCCGGTCACCCGTCGGTGCGACCGACGTAGCGCAGCTCGGCGAGGTCGACCGGCGGGCGTCCGCCGGCGAGCGGCACCGGGTAGGTCGAGCGTTCACCGTCCGCGGCTAGCCCGGCCCGCTCGTAGAACCGGCGGGCCCGGTGGTTGTCCGCAAGCACCCAGAGCCGGTACTCCGTCCAGCCCCGGGTCACCAGACCGGTGCGGGCCGCGGCCAGCAGGGCCCGCGCGGTCCCGTCGCCCCAGTGCCGGGGCTCCACGAACAGGGAGACGATCTCGCCGTAGGCCGGGTCCAGGTCGCCGCGGTCCTGGTTGTTCCGGTACGGCCCGAAGGTCACGAAGCCGGCCGCCGCCCCGTCGTGCTCGGCGAGCAGGGTGGTGAACGGGTGTTCGGGATCGGCGGTGCCGAGGCCACGGCGGCGCTGGGCCCAGGCGGCCACGTTCAGCCGGTCGAGCACCTCGTCCGGGATGATGCCGGCGTAGCCGCTCCGCCAACCGTGGACGTGCACCCGGGCCACGCTCTCGGCGTCGTCGGGCGCCTCGCGGCGGATGGTGAGCATGCGTCCGTTCTAGGTCAGGACCGGGGACGGGTCCAGTCGCCGCTCCGGTGTCGTACCCGGGCAGTAGGGTGCCGGCGATGGCCGCACCGGAATCGCTCTCGCTCGCCCAGGCCCGGCGCGTCGCGCTGGCCGCCCAGGGCTTCACCGACCCCGCGCCGGCCGGCGTGCCCACCCGCCGGCACCTGCGCCGGGTGCTCGACCGGGTCGGGCTGATCCAGATGGATTCGGTGAACGTGCTCCAGCGTGCGCACTACCTGCCGCTCTACAGCCGGCTCGGGCCCTACCCGACCGCGCTGCTCGACACGGCCGCCTACCGCCGGCCCCGCGACCTCTTCGAGTACTGGGGGCACGAGGCGTCGCTGGTGCCGGTCCCGCTGCAACCGGCGCTGCGCTGGCGGATGGCCCGCGCCCGCACCGAGGCCTGGGGCGGGATGCGCCGCATCGCGGAGGAGCAGCCCGGCCTGGTGGCGTGGGTCCGCGACGAGGTGGCCGCCCGGGGCCCGCTCACCGCCGCCGAGATCGAGCACGACGCGCCGCGGGAGACGGGCAACTGGGGGTGGAACTGGTCGGCGGTGAAGAGGGCGCTTGAGTTCCTGTTCTGGTCCGGCGAGGTGGCCGCCGCCGAGCGCACGACGTCCTTCGCGCGCCGCTACGACCTTCCGGAACGGGTGCTGCCGACCGCCGTGCTGGACGCGCCGACCCCGACCGACGCCGAGGCGTACCGGACGCTGGTCGCCGTCGCCGCCCGGTCGCTCGGGGTGGCCGCCGAGCCGGAGCTGCGCGACTACTTCCGCCTGCCGGTGGCCGGGGCCCGGACGGCGATCGCCGAGCTGGCGGAGGCCGGTGAGCTGCGGCCGGTGACGGTGCCGGGCTGGCGGCAGCCGGCCTGGCTGCACGCGCAGGCCCGGTTGCCCCGCTGGGTGCGGGGCAACCGTCTGGTCAGCCCGTTCGACCCGCTGGTCTGGGAGCGGGGCCGCACCGAGCGGCTGTTCGACTTCAGCTACCGCATCGAGATCTACGTGCCGGCGCCGCAGCGGGTGTACGGCTACTACGTGCTGCCGTTCCTGCAGGGGGACCGGTTCACCGCCCGGGTCGACCTGAAGGCCGACCGGAAGAACGGCGTGCTCCTCGTGCCGGCGGCGTGGCTCGAGCCCGGCGCCGACCCGGGAGAGACGGCGGTCGCGCTCGCCGCCGAGCTGTACCGGCTCGCCGGCTGGCTCGGCCTCGACGCGGTGGCGCCTCCGGCGGCCGGCGACCTGGCGGCGCCGCTGGCGGCCGCGCTGACGGGCGTGGCCGGTGTACCGTGATCGGCGTGAGGAGCGTTGACGGGCCGCGCGACGACGCCGCTCCGCAGGCGGCTGGGCTGCCGGCGGCCGGCGGGCCGGGCGTGCAGGTCGATCCGAGCGGGGGATGGCCGGCCGGGCAGGTCCCGCCGTACCCGGCGCCGGAGCCGGACCGGCTGACCCGCCTGGTGCTCGGGCTGCACGCACGGGCACCGCGCTGGGCGGTGCCGTTGGCCGCTCTCGGCTGCGTCGCGGCGGGCATCGGTTACACGCTGATCAGCGATCCCACCCGGTCCGCGCCGGACGCGGCCCCCACCTGCCTGCTCAAGCTGACCACCGGCCTCGACTGCCCGGGCTGCGGCGGCACCCGGGCCCTGTGGTACGTGCTGCACGCCGACCTGCCGGCCGCCGCCCGGCACCACTTCCTCCTCGTCTTCGCGCTGCCCTTCCTGGCCTACCTGTTCGTGGCCTGGGCGGGGAAGCAGGCGTTCGGCTGGCGGCTGCCCGAGCTGCGCATCGACACCAGGGTCATCGGCGTCTTCCTGGCCGCCTGGTTCGCGTTCTCGGTGGTGCGCAACCTGCCCTGGGCGCCGTTCACCGCGCTCTACGTCTGACCCGGCCGTTCCGGTGGGGTCCGATCCCACCGCGAGCCCGATTTCACCGGTGCGTGCCGCACGGCTACAGTCGCAGGAATGCCGGACATGGTGCAGCCCCAGGTCAAGCTCATCGCGTGGACCCACTTCGAGGCCCCGGACGACGTGCCGTGGTCGACCGACGCCGACGGCGGCCAGGCGCTCGCCGAGTTCGCGGGCCGGGCCTGCTACCAGAGCTGGAAGAAGCCGAACCCGGCGACCGCGACGAACGCCGGCTACCTGGCGCACATCCTGGACGTCGGCCACCTGAGCGTGCTGGAGCACGGCTCGGTGAGCTTCTACTTCACCGGCGTGTCCCGGTCGTTCACGCACGAGCTGATCCGGCACCGGCACTTCTCGTACTCCCAGCTGTCCCAGCGCTACGTGCCGGAGCGGGACGCGGCGATGGTCGAGCCCTCGGTCATCGCCGAGGACCCGGAGCTGCACAAGAGGTTCGTCGAGGCCGCCGAGGCGAGCGTCCGGGCGTACACCGAGCTGCTGGAGGGGCTGGAGCAGCGGTTCGCCGACGAGCCCAACCCGACGCTGCGGCGCAAGCGCGCCCGGCAGGCGGCGCGGGCGGTGCTGCCGAACGCCACGGAGACGCGGATCGTGGTCACCGGCAACTACCGGGCGTGGCGGCACTTCATCGCCATGCGGGCGACCGAGCACGCCGACGTGGAGATCCGTGAGCTGGCCGTCGAGTGCCTGCGCCAGCTCCAGGGCGTCGCCCCGAACGTGTTCAACGACTTCGTGATCTCGACCCTGCCCGACGGCACCGAGGTGGCGGCGAGCCCGCACGCCGAGGTGTCCTGAGCCCTTCCCCGGCTGGGCCTCGCCGGTCGTCCGCTAGGTTGGAATGATGACGCACGACCACCCTGACACCCCCGCCCGGGCGGCGTCCCGGCCGTTCGGACGGGTGCTCACGGCCATGGTGACGCCGTTCACCGGCGACGGCTCGCTCGACCTGGACGGCGCGGCACGGCTGGCCACGTACCTGGTCGACGAGCAGGGCAACGACGCGCTGGTGGTCAACGGCACCACCGGCGAGTCGCCGACCACCACCGACGGGGAGAAGGAACAGCTCATCCGGACGGTCGTGGAGGCCGTCGGCGACCGCGCCAAGGTGGTGGCGGGTGTCGGCACCAACGACACCCGGCACACGATCGAGCTGGCCGCCGCCGCCGAGAAGGCCGGCGCGCACGGCCTGCTGGTGGTGACGCCGTACTACAACAAGCCGCCGCAGGCGGGCCTGCTGCGGCACTTCACCGCGGTGGCGGACGCCAGCGGCCTGCCGGTGATGCTCTACGACATCCCGCACCGCTCCGGCGTGCCGATCGAGACCGAGACGCTTGTCCGCCTGGCCGAGCACGGCCGGATCGTCGCGGTGAAGGACGCCAAGAGCGACCTGACCGCCACCAGTTGGGTGACCAGCCGGACCAGTCTCGCCTTCTACAGCGGCGAGGACTCGCTCACCCTGCCCGCGCTGGCCGTGGGCTCGGTCGGCGTGGTCGGCACCTCGACCCACTTCACCGGGGTGCAGACCCAGGAGATGATCAAGGCGTACGACGCGGGGGACAACGCCACGGCGCTCGCCCTGCACCGGCGGTTGCTGCCGCTGTACACCGGCATCTTCCGTACCCAGGGCACGATCCTGGTCAAGGCGGGCCTGGCGGCCAAGGGCCTGCCGGCCGGTCCGGTCCGCCCGCCGCTGGTGGACGCCACCGCCGAGCAGCTCGCCCAGCTCCGCGCCGACTGCGCGGCGGCGGGCCTGGACCTCCCCGAATGATCGAACGACACGACGGACGCCGGGTGACGGCGTCGCAGAATGAGGTGGAAGCGTGACCGAGGCGCACTTCGACGCGGAACTCCCGCCGCCGCTGCCGGACGGCGGACTGCGGATCATCCCGCTCGGCGGGCTCGGCGCCATCGGTCGGAACATGACCGTCTTCGAGTACGACGGCAAGCTGCTGATCGTCGACTGCGGTGTGCTCTTCCCCGACGTGGAGCAGCCCGGCGTCGACCTGATCCTGCCCGACTTCGGCCCGATCCTGGACCGGCTCGGCGACGTGCAGGCGATCGTGCTCACCCACGGTCACGAGGACCACATCGGCGCGGTGCCGTACCTGCTCGCGCACAAGCCGGACATCCCGCTGGTCGGCTCGCAGTTCACCCTCGCCCTGGTCGAGGCGAAGCTCGCCGAGCGGCGGATCCAGCCGTACACGCTCACCGTCCGGGAGGGCGGCCGGGAGCGGCTGGGCCCGTTCGAGTGCGAGTTCTTCGCGGTCAACCACTCGATCCCGGACGCGCTCGCGGTCGCCATCCGCACCCCGGCCGGCCTGGTGCTGCACACCGGCGACTTCAAGATGGACCAGCTTCCGCTGGACGGCCGGATCACCGACCTGGCCGGTTTCGCGCGGCTCGGCGCGGAGGGCGTGGACCTGCTCCTGTCGGACTCCACGAACGCCGAGATCCCCGGCTTCGTCACTCCGGAGCGGGAGATCGGGCCGGTGCTCGACTCGATCTTCCAGAAGGCCCGGGGCCGGATCATCGTCGCGTCGTTCGCCTCGCACGTGCACCGGGTGCAGCAGGTCTTCGACTCCGCCGTCGAGCACGGCCGCAAGGTCGCCCTGATCGGCCGCTCGATGGTGCGGAACATGGGCATCGCGCGCGACCTGGGCCTGCTGAACATCCCGTCGGGCCTGGTCGTCGGCATCGAGGAGGCGACCGCGATGCCGCCCGACCAGATCGTGCTGATGTCCACCGGCAGCCAGGGCGAGCCGATGAGCGCGCTGGGCCGGATGGCCAGCGGCGACCACCGGCACATCACGATCGCGCCCGGCGACACCGTGGTGCTCGCCTCCTCGCTGGTCCCCGGCAACGAGACCTCGGTCTACCGGGTGATCAACCGGCTGGCCCGGGCGGGTGCGGTCGTCGTGCACAAGGACGTGGCGAAGGTGCACGTCTCCGGGCACGCCCCCGCCGGTGAGCTGCTCTACCTGCTGAACGTCGTCCGGCCGAGCAACCTCATGCCGGTGCACGGCGAGTGGCGGCACCTGCGCGCACACGCCCGCCTCGGCATCGAGTCCGGCGTCGCGCCGGACCGGGTGGTGCTCTGCGAGGACGGCGACGTGGTCGACCTGGTCGAAGGTCGGGCCAGCCTGGTCGGCCACGTCAAGAGCCGGTACGTCTACGTCGACGGCCTCGCCGTCGGCGACGTGTCCGAATCACTGCTCACCGAGCGCCGGATCCTCGGCGACGGCGGGTTCATCGCCGCGACGGTCGTGGTCGACTCGGTCACCGGGAAGGTCGTCGGCGGGCCGACCGTCTCCGCCAAGGGCTTCTCCGAGGACCCGGAGGCGTTCAACCCGGTGGTGCCCCTGATCACCGAGGCGCTCAACCGGGCCGCGTCGGACGGCATCACCGACCCGCACCAGCTCCAGCAGATCGTCCGGCGGACGGTGGGACGCTGGGTCAACGACGCGTACCGCCGCCGGCCCATGATCGTCCCGACCGTCGTCGAGGTCTGATTTCCGTCACTGAGCGACGCCCGCCGGTCACTCTCCGGCGGGCGTCGCCATTGTTTTCCGTCGATCCTTCAACCGTCGCCGGTCCGGCCCCGTACTCGAACGTGGCGGGCGTGACCGCGCCGGCCGGGAGGAGCGTGACGGATGGACCGCAGACGGTGGACAGCCATCGGGGTGATGGTGGCGACGGTGGGCGCGGTGGCGGCGGTGACCCTGCCGTCCTTCGCCGGGGAGGAGACCGCACCGAGATCCGGTGCGGTGCCGGCGGCCGACGGCGTCGCGCCGGAGGTGGCCGACGCGATGCGTCGCGACCTGTCGCTGACGCCGGAGCAGGTCACGGCACGCATCCGGACCGAGCGCTGGGCCACGGGTGTGGTCGGCCAGCTGCGCGGTGAACTCGGCGCCGACTACGGCGGCAGTTGGCTCGGCGCTGACGGCCGGACCCTCAACGTCGCGGTCGCCGACCCGGCGGAGGCCGACCGGGTACGCGCCGCCGGCGCGGTGCCGAAGGTGGTCGCCCGGGGCGTCCGGCAGCTCGACACGTTCAAGACCCGGCTGGACCGGGCCGGCGCGTCCACCTCCGACGCCGTCGCCGGCTGGTACGTGGACGTCGCCGACAACGCGCTGGTGGTGCTCGCCCGGCCTGGCGCGGAGGACGCCGCCTGGCGGCTGGTGGACCGGACCCGCGTACCCCGCCAGGCGGTCCGGGTGGACGCGTCGGCCGAGGCGCCCCGGCTGCTCTTCGACGTACGCGGCGGCGACCCGTTCATCATCAACGGCGCCGGCCGCTGCTCGGTCGGCTTCTCGGTGGTCGGTGGCTTCGTCACCGCCGGGCACTGCGGCCGGGTGGGTTCCCGCACGGCGGGCGCGAACGGCGTCGCCCAGGGCGTGTTCCGGGCGTCGTCGTTCCCCGGTGACGACTGGGCGTTCGTCCAGGTCAACAACGCCTGGACGCCGCAGCCCGTGGTGAACGACTTCAACGGCGGGACGGTGCCGGTGGCCGGCGCCCAGGAGGTGCCGGTCGGCGCGTCGATCTGCCGCTCCGGCTCCACCACCGGCGCCCGCTGCGGCATCGTCCAGGCCCGTAACGCCACCGTCCGCTACCCGGAGGGGACGGTGACCGGGCTGGTCCGGACGAACGTGTGCGCCGAGCCCGGTGACTCCGGCGGGTCCTGGATCTCCGGCGACCAGGCGCAGGGGGTCACCTCGGGCGGCTCCGGCGACTGCCGGCGCGGTGGCGTCACCTTCTTCCAGCCGCTACGCGAGATCCTCGAGGTCAACCGCCTGACCCTGGTCACCACCCGGTAGGCGGTCCGCTGACGCGGTGGCCGCCCTACGGCAGGGCCGCCACCGGCTCGGCGTACGCCGAGCCGGTGCGCACCGCCGCCTCCAGCAGCACGTCGAGCTGGGTCGGGGCGACCCCGTGCGACAGATCGGTGCTCACGTCCCCGGCCAGCACCAGCTCGGCACCGGAGTCGTGCACGTACGCCGTCGGCAGCAGCCGGTCGTGGTTCCACGAGTTGCAGAACGCGTACGCCTCGGGCCGCCGGTCGGCCGGGAGCCGGCGGCTGGCGACGGTGCGCACGTGCAGGATCTCGCCGCGCTCGCCGGCCCGCCGCACCTGGATGAGCGCCTCACCCCAGCGTCCGACCACGGTGTCGCCCGCGTCCACCACGTACCGGTCGCCGCGCCGGTCGAGGGCGGCGGTGATCAGCGCCAGGCTGAGCGGGACGGGCACGTCCTCCGCCGGTGCGTCGCCCGGCCCCTCGTCGGCCGGCCAGTCGCCGTCGGCGACATCGAACGGCAGCGGGACCGGGTCGGCCAGGGCCTTCTCCGCCGGCGCCCGATCGGCCAGCCAGGACGCGACCCGCCCGGACTGGTGACCGGTGCCGTTGCGCGCGTCGAAGCTGCCGGCCAGGCCGGTGGCCAGGTCGAGCAGCACGGCACCGAGGGCCGCCACGTCGAGGTCCGCGGCCGGCCGCGTCCCGTACCCGGGCCGGTGGACCGGCCGGCCGCCGAGCCCCGCGTCCACCGCCGTGACGCACACCAGCGCGCCGGCGGCGGCGAACTCCATCGCGGACAGCTCGTCGTCGGCGTGGTCGAGCCGCGGCAGCTGCGCGGACAGGACGTCCAGCCCGCGCACCGGGTTGCCGCTGAGCGCGCAGAAGCGCAGGTGGGCGGCCAGGTACGGGAACGCCGCGCGCTCGTGCCGGTGCCGCCGGTACGCGCGCACGTGCGCCGCCGCGGCCGCGTGCGACTCACCGGCCCGCAACCGGGGCAGCATCGCCGCGGCGAGGCCCCGCTCGGGCGCCTCCGTGCAGTCGCCCGGGCCGACGCCGGCCAGCACGTCCAGCGCGGCCCGCCAGTCGCCCCAGCCGGCGAGCAGCTCGGCCCGCCGTACGGCGGCGCACTCCGGGCACCCGTCGGCCGGTGCCGGGGTGGCGGCTGTCCACCGCTCGTACCAGGAGCGGGCGGCCGGCTCGTCGCCGAGGTGGTCGGCGATCCGGCAGCGCAGCTCGGCGACCACCGCCCCATCGCCGGTCGGGAGGTCGTCGAGCAGGGCGCGGGCCTGGTCCAGGCCGACGCGCGGGCTGCCGAGCAGCGCCTCCACCGCGTACCGCTGGTAGCGCGACAGCAGCTCGCGACCCCCGGCCGGCAGCAGGTCGGGCCGGCGGTCGACGGCGGCGAGGCAGCGGCGGACCGGCTCGACCAGGCGCCACCGCTCGCCGTGCAGCAGGTACGTCTCGATCAGCGCGAGGCGGGCCCCCAGCGCCGAGCGGTCGTCACCGGTGGCGTCGGCGCGCGCGGCGATCCGCTCCAGCTCGGCGCTGCGCGCCTCGCCGTCGGGGGAGTCCCGGGCGTCGGCCAGCTCCTCGGCGAGCGCGCGGGCGTCCCGGGCGGGCCGCCGCCGGCGGGGCGGCCACCCCGACCAGCCGACCTCGTCCGGCCACCGGCCGCCGTGCGGCCCCGTCACGGCAGCATCCCGCCGGGCAGGCGGGCCACCTCGGCGGCCAGCTGGCAGCCCGTGGAGATGCCGCAGTCGAGGAGCCGGTCGAGCTGGTGCGGGGTCACACCGTGCTCCAGGTCGGTGATGACCTCGCCGCAGATCCGCGCCCGCCCGTCGTCCTCGACGTGCACGAACGCCTTCGGCCAGAGCCGGTCGTGGTTCCAGGCGTTGCAGAAGGCGTGCAGCGCGGGCACGTACTCGATGGCGAACGTCGGCGCCACCACGGTGCGCACCTGGAGCAGCTCCCCGGCGGCGCCCGGGCGCAGGAACCAGATCAGGCTGTCGGCCCAGCGGCCGACCAGGTCGCCGGCCGGGTCGGTCTCCACCGCGTACCCGCGACCGGCGAGCACGGTGGCGATGAGCTCGCCGGTCAACGGGCGCAGGGCGCCCGGGTACCCGCCCAGGGGGCGGTCCGGACCGTCCGCGGTCGGCGACGCCATGCGGCATCCCTTCTGAGGCGGATATCACGATCGGCGGCGGATTCGCGCACGACGCGCGGACACGACCCGGAAAAGCGGCGATCTGCCGGGTGCCGCCGTTAAGTTGATGCTATGGCGGGCCGTACCTCTCAGGCGAGCCGGCGGCGCGGCGCGTCGCCGCGTGGCACCACGAACAGCCGTGCCCGCCAGCCGGCGAAGAAGACCCGCACTCCGGCCCGCCGCCGCACCGCGGCCCGTCCGGGGCCGGCCGTCTACGTCGGCCGCGCCGTCGGGGCACTGTGGATGGGTCTCGCACACGGGGTGGGCTGGGCGGTGCGTGCCGCCGGCCGGCAGGCCGCGTCGGCCCGCGACCTCGACCCGGAGCACCGGCGCGACGGCGCCGGGCTGCTGGTGCTCGGCCTCGCCCTGCTCAGCGCGGCCGGCATCTGGTTCTCCGGCGCCGGGCCGGTCGGCGAGCGGTTGGCCGACAGCGTACGGCTGTTCCTCGGCGCGATCGCCATCGTGGTGCCGGTGCTGCTGATGATCGGCGCCTGGCGGCTGATGCGGCAACCCGGCGACCCGGAGCACCGCGGTCGGGGCCTGGTCGGCTGGGGGTCCATGCTGGTCGCCACCGCCGCGCTGCTCCACATCGGGCAGAACCCGGTGGACCCGGTCCAGCGGGACTACGCCGGCGGTCTGGTCGGCGCGGGTGTCGGCAGTCTGCTCGAACGCGCGGTGACCGCCTGGGTGGCCGTCCCGCTGCTGATTCTGCTGCTGGTCTTCGGGTTGCTGGTGGTCACCGCGACGCCGATCAACAAGATCCCCGAGCGGCTGGGCCTGCTGGCCGGCGCGGTGACCGGCGGCCCACCGACCGAGGAGGCGGAGGAGGAGGGCGCTGAGAAGCCGGCCCGCAAGCGTCCCGCGAAGCGGTTGCCGCCCCCGCTGGACCCGGACGACTTCGACGACGACCTGGCCGGCGCGGACCTCCAGGAGACGCTCGTCCTGCCCCGCAAGCCGCCCGCCAAAGTGCCGGCCAGCCGCAAGCCGGCCGAGCCGCCCGAGCACTCGCCGCTGCCCACCCGGGCTGAGCAGCTCGCACTGACCGGGCTGGCCGGCGACTACACGCTGCCGCCGGCGAACCTGCTGAGCAGTGGCGCCGCCCCCAAGAAGCGGAGCAAGGCCAACGACGAGGTGATCGCCGCGCTGACCGGCGTCTTCGAGCAGTTCGACGTGGACGCCGCGGTCACCGGCTTCACCCGGGGCCCGACCGTGACCCGGTACGAGGTCGAGCTCGGTCCGGGCGTCAAGGTCGAGCGCATCACCCAGCTCTCCCGCAACATCGCGTACGCGGTGAAGTCGCCGGACGTGCGCATCCTCAGCCCGATCCCGGGCAAGAGCGCGGTCGGCGTGGAGATCCCGAACACCGACCCGGAGAACGTCGCGCTCGGCGACGTGCTGCGGTCCCGGGCGGCCACCAGTGACCACCACCCGATGGTGGTCGCCCTCGGCAAGGACATCGAGGGCGGCTACGTGGTGGCCAACCTGGCGAAGATGCCGCACATCCTGATCGCCGGGGCCACCGGCGCCGGCAAGTCGTCCTGCCTCAACTCGCTGCTGGTGTCGGTCCTGACCCGCGCCACCCCGGACGAGGTGCGGCTGCTGCTGATCGACCCGAAGCGGGTCGAGATGACCGGCTACGAGGGCATCCCACACCTGGTCACGCCGATCGTGACAAACGCCAAGAAGGCCGCCGACTCGCTGGAGTGGGTGGTCCGCGAGATGGACATGCGGTACGACGACCTCGCCGCCAACGGGGTCCGGCACATCGACGACTTCAACCGCAAGGTCCGCAACGGCGAGATCAAGGCGCCGCCGGGCAGCGAGCGGGAGATCCGGCCGTACCCGTACCTGCTGGTGATCGTCGACGAGCTGGCCGACCTGATGATGGTCGCCCCGCGTGACGTGGAGGATTCGGTCGTCCGGATCACCCAGCTCGCCCGGGCCGCCGGCATCCACCTGGTGCTCGCCACGCAGCGCCCCTCGGTCGACGTGGTGACCGGTCTGATCAAGGCGAACGTGCCGTCCCGGCTCGCCTTCGCCACCTCCTCCCTCGCCGACTCGCGGGTCATCCTCGACCAGCCGGGCGCGGAGAAACTGCTCGGCCGCGGCGACGGCCTCTTCCTGCCGATGGGCGCGTCGAAGCCGATCCGGATCCAGGGCGCCTGGGTGACGGAGCGCGAGATCACCGACGTGGTGAAGTTCTGCAAGGACCAGCGCGAGCCGGAGTTCCGGCCGGACGTGCTCTCGGTCGCCCAGGAGGGCAAGAAGAAGATCGACGAGGACATCGGCGACGACCTCGACCTGCTGGTGCAGGCGGTCGAGCTGGTGGTGACCTCGCAGTTCGGCTCGACCTCGATGCTCCAGCGCAAGCTGCGGGTCGGCTTCGCGAAGGCCGGCCGGCTGATGGACCTGATGGAGACGCGCGGCGTGGTCGGTCCGTCCGAGGGCTCGAAGGCCCGCGACGTGCTGGTCAAGCCGGACGAGCTGGAAGACGTCCTGGTGGGCCTGCGCGGCGGCGATAAGTGACGAGCCGCGTCGTCGCGGCGGGCGGCGCGCGCGGACGAGCTGATCCCCATCCTCGTGGCACGCCACGGGCCCGCCGTGCGACCGGCGGGCCCGTGGCGTGCGGGGGAGCGGAGCGGGTCAGGAGCTGTAGAGCGCCGCTCCGAGCAGCATGCCGATGATCATGCCGGCCAGGCTGGCGCCGGCCGCGTACCAGCCCAGCGGCTTGTCGCCGAGCACGGCGCCCACGACGCCGAGGGCGATGCCGGCCAGGCCGAACAGCGGCGGAAGGAAGAGAATCGCGAGAACCGCGAAGACGAAGCCCAGGATGGTGCAGATGCGCGCGGCGCCGCTGCGGGGACGGGCGGTGCTGTGGATGTCGGCCATGGGTGTCCTCCGTGGTGGGTGAGATGTCGTTCGGTGCCGGCCGATCTCTACCCAATGTGGTCGGCAGTCACGCCTTGCCCTCCGCGCAAGATCGTCCTGGTATCTGCGAAGTAGTGGCCTCGGGGCGAGCCGGAGGCCCCCAACTTCGTCGTTGCGGTGCGATCTCGGGGGCGCGGGGCGTCAGTGGTAAATCTTCAGGCCGACCACGCCGGCGACCACCAGCAGCAGGCAGATGATCCGGGGAAGGCTGGCCGGCTCGTTCAACGCGACCATCCCCACCAGGGCGGTGCCGACGGCGCCGATGCCCACCCAGACGGCGTACCCGGTGCCGACGGGGATCTCGCGCAGCGCGTACGCGAGGCCGGCCATGCTGAGCACGAGGGTGACGGCGAAGACCACCGACGGGACGAGACGGCTGAAGCCGGCGCTGCGGTCGAGGGCCACCGCCCACGCGGTCTCCAGGAGTCCGGAGATCACCAGCACGATCCAGGCCATGGTGAGTCACCTCTGCGGGATGTCCGGGTCGCGGAGGGCCGGGACGAGTCGATTCTGCGGGCCACGGGGGCGTCTTGCCTGACCGGGTACGCCCACCACTCGTCCGGGACGGCCGGGGCCGCCGTCGCCGACGGTAGCACCGTCGCGGGCGGTGATCCGAGCCACGCCGGGTGGACCTCAACCTCACTTCAGCTTGCAGTATTGGCCCATGCCGCTGCTCTTCTCCGACCCCGAGGTCGCCGCCGCCCTCGACGCCCCGACGACGGTCGCGGCGATGCGGGACGCGCTGCGCGCCGCCCACGACGGCCGGCTGGTCGCACCGCCCCGGGCCGCCGCCGCGCTCGGCGGGGGCCGGATGGTCCTGACCGCCGGGCACCTGGTCGGCGAGTGGTACGGCTTCCGGTCCTACGACACGTTCGGGCACCCGGGCGGCGAGCAGGTGGTGGTGCTGCACGACGGCCGTACCGGCGCGGTGCTGGCCGTCGCGGTCGGCGACGAACTGGGGTCGCGGCGCACCGGCGGGCTGGGCGGGGTGGCCGTCGACGCGCTGGCCCGCCCCGACGCGGCCACGCTCGGCGTGGTCGGCTCCGGGCGGCAGGCATGGACCCAGGTGTGGGCCGTCGCGGCGGTCCGGCCGCTGCGCGAGGTCACCGTGTACAGCCGCTCCGCCGCCCGCCGGGAGGCCTTCGCCGCCCGGGTCCGCGCGGAACTGGCCGTCCCGGCCCGGGCGGTCGGCTCGGCCCGGGCGGCCGTGGCGCACCGCGACGTCGTGGTGCTCGCCACCACCAGCACCGAGCCGGTGCTCGACGCCACCGACCTGGCCCCGGGCACCCACGTCAACGCGGTGGGCTTCAAGCAGGTCGACCGCCACGAGTTCGGCCCGGACCTGCTGGACCGGGCGGACCTGCTGGCCACCGACTCGCCGGCGCAGGCGACCGCGTACGTCCCGCCGATGCTCGCCGCGCTGCCCCCGTACGCCGACCGGCTGCGCGACCTGGGCGCGGTCCTGGCGGGGGCGGTCCCCGGCCGGACCGACGCGGACCAGATCTCGGTCTTCTGCTCGACGGGCCTCGCCGGCACGGAGGTCTTCCTGCTCGACCGCCTGGCCCGGGTGGGCGCGGCCACCGGCTGACGCCCGCCCGCCGTTGTCGGGCACCGGTCACCGGCCCGGTACCCTCGGATGGTGTCTGCCACCTCCCCTGAAACCGCTGACGGTCGCCGCGTCGCCCTGCTGACGCTGGGCTGCGCCCGCAACGAGGTCGACTCGGAGGAGCTTGCCGCGCGCCTGCACGCCGACGGCTGGCAGGTGACCACCGACGGTGAGGGCGCCGACGTGGTCGTAGTGAACACGTGTGGGTTCGTCGAGAAGGCCAAGCACGACTCGATCCAGACGCTGCTGGCCGCCGCCGACACCGGCGCGAAGGTGGTCGCGGCCGGGTGCATGGCCGAGCGGTACGGGCGTGAGCTGGCCGACAGCCTGCCCGAGGCGCAGGCGGTGCTGAGCTTCGACGACTACCCGGAGATCTCCACCCGGCTGGACGCCGTGCTCGCCGGCCGGCCGGTCGACGCGCACACCCCCCGCGACCGCCGCGAGCTGCTGCCGCTCACCCCGGTCAAGCGCCGGGAGGCGGCGGTGTCGCTGCCCGGCCACGGCACCCGCGTCACCGCCGAGGCCGACGAGCACACGCCGGCACACCTGCGCCCCGTGCTGCGACGCCGGCTCGACACCGGCCCGGTCGCGTCGCTCAAGCTGGCCAGCGGCTGCGACCGGCGCTGCGCGTTCTGCGCCATCCCCGCCTTCCGCGGCGCCTTCGTCTCCCGTACCCCCGACGAGCTGCTCGCCGAGGCCGAATGGCTGGCCAAGACCGGGGTCCGCGAGCTGGTGCTGGTCAGCGAGAACTCGACCTCCTACGGCAAGGACCTGGGCGACCCGCGGGCGCTGGAGAAGCTGCTGCCGCAGCTCGCCGCGATCGACGGCATCGTCCGGGTGCGGGCCAGCTACCTCCAGCCCGCCGAGACCCGGCCCGGCCTGGTCGAGGTGATCGCCACCACGCCCGGCGTCGCCGCGTACTTCGACCTGTCCTTCCAGCACTCCAGCGAGCCGGTGCTGCGCCGGATGCGCCGGTTCGGCTCCACCGACCGGTTCCTGGAGCTGCTGGCCGGCGCCCGCGCCCTGTCCCCGGAAGCGGGCGCGCGGAGCAACTTCATCGTCGGCTTCCCGGGCGAGACCCGTGCCGACGTGGCCGAGCTGGTCCGGTTCCTGACCGAGGCGCGGCTGGACGCGATCGGCGTGTTCGACTACAGCGACGAGGACGGCACCGAGGCCGCCGGTCTGCCCGGCAAGGTCTCGGCGGCCACGATCAAGCGCCGGTACGACAAGCTCTCCGCGCTCGCCGACGAGCTGTGCGCCCAGCGGGCCGAGGAGCGGCTCGGCTCGACCGTGGAGGTCCTTGTCGACTCGGCCGACGAGGGCGTGGTCGAGGGGCGTGCCGCGCACCAGGCGCCGGAGGTCGACGGCTCGACCACGCTCGTCGCGCCGCCCGGGGGCGGCGTCGACCTGGCCGCGCTGCGCCCGGGCGACCTGGTCCGGGCCACGGTCACGGCGACCGAGGGCGTCGACCTGGTCGCCGTTCCGGATGAGATGATCTCGGCGGCGCCCGGCGCGGCACGGTGACGGCGGGCCCGGACAAGGCGAGGGAGCCACGTGGTGAGGTGCCAGGTCCGCCACCGCGGCCGGAGCGGAGCGCGGCGATGACCGGAGCGGCGGAGCCGGCCGCGGCCCCGGTCGCCACCCGGGTGTCCGTGCTCAACGCGGCCAACGCGCTGACCCTGCTGCGGCTGGTGCTGGTACCGGTCTTCGGGGTCTCGGTGGTGGCCTCGGCGATGACCCACCCGGGCTGGCGGATCGCGGCCTGCCTGATCTTCGCGGTGGCCTCGGTCACCGACCTGGTGGACGGGTGGATCGCCCGCCGGTTCGGCCTGGTCACCTCGGTGGGCAAGGTCGCCGACCCGATCGCCGACAAGGCCCTCACCGGCGCCGCCCTGCTGCTTCTCTCCTGGTACGACCAGCTCTCCTGGTGGGTGACCGCGGTGATCCTCGTGCGGGAGCTGGGCATCACCGCGCTGCGGTTCTGGGTGATCCGACACGGCGTGATCGCCGCCAGCCGGGGCGGCAAGGCCAAGACGGCGCTGCAGATCCTCGCGATCGTCTGGTACCTCTGGCCCATGCCCGCCGCTCTCGCCGCGGTCGGCCCCTGGATCATGGGCGCCGCGGTGGCGGTGACGGTCGTCACCGGTTTCGACTACGTGGCCCAGGCGCTGCGCCTGCGCCGGCCCGCCGGCTGACCGGCGCCGGTCCGGGGACGAGTAGCACGGCCGGCCGGTGAGAAGGGAACTGACCATGGGGATGGGAACGGACGCCGAGGGCGAGCGGCCGGTCGGCAGCCCGGCGGCGGGCGTGGTGCACAGCCTCTCGGAACGGCGGGAGACCCTGGCCACGGTCGAGTCGCTGACCGGTGGCCTGCTCGCCGCCGCGATCGTGGAGATCGCCGGGGTCAGCAGCGTCTACCAGGGCGGGCTGGTGGTCTACGCCACGGAGATGAAGTCGCGGCTGGCGGGCGTACCGGAGGATCTCCTCGCCGAGCGCGGGCCGGTCGATCCGGACGTCGCCGTGGCGCTCGCGGAGGGCGGCCGGCGCCGGT
Source organism: Micromonospora sp. NPDC126480 (assembly GCF_040302465.1). Lineage (NCBI taxonomy): Bacteria > Bacillati > Actinomycetota > Actinomycetes > Micromonosporales > Micromonosporaceae > Micromonospora > Micromonospora sp. NPDC126480. The sequence goes on along the minus strand of NZ_JBEORU010000003.1, from coordinate 21,890 downwards.
GCGGGGCCGACTGGGGCCTGGCCACGACCGGGGTGGCCGGCCCCGAGCCGCAGGACGGCAAGCCGGTCGGGCTCGTGTACGTGGCGGTCGCCGGCCCGTCCGGCAGCGAGGTCCGGCGGCTTGACCTGGACGGTAGCCGCGAGCGCATCCGGTCGGCCGCCGTGGTGGAGGTGCTCCGGCTGCTCGCCGAGCAGCTGACCGTTGATCCCCGGGACGCCGACCGGGACCCGGCCGGCACCGGCCGTCGGTGAGGGATCATCCGATTTCGACGGGCGGGGCGGGATGTCGGGCGGGCCGGCACCGGGTACGGTTGCGGGAAGGCTCCGTTGGCCGGTCCGCTGGGTCCGGGTGGTCGGAGCGGAGTGGTGTCCCCCAGGGGAGGTGCGATGGTCCTGCTACGCCGGGTGATCGGTGACGCGCTGCGGGCACGCCGGCAGGGGCAGCACCGCACCCTGCGCGAGGTCTCCTCCGCCGCGAACGTCAGCCTCGGCTACCTGTCCGAGATCGAGCGGGGCCAGAAGGAGCCGTCGAGCGAGCTGCTGGCCGCCATCTGCGACGCGCTGGGTGCGCGCCTGTCCGAGCTGCTGCGCGAGGTGAGCGACACGGTCGCGCTCGCCGAGCAGATGCCGGGCGTGCTGGTGCCGATCCAGGACGAGCCGGTCGAGCAGCAGCCGGCCGCGGTGCAGCCGGCCGTTGCCAAGGCCGCCGGCCGGAGTGTCCGCCAGGTCTCCTCGGACGGCACGGTCTCGGTGCAGGTCCGGCAGGACTCCCCGCTCAAGGCGACCCTGCGCAGCACCCGGGTGCGTCCCGCCGACCGCGACGTGGTCTGCGCCGCCTGAGCCGCCCCGACCGCGTCTCCCGGGGCAGGGATGTCCCTGAGTTCGCCCTGGTTCCGTCGTGCTCGTCGTGGTCGGTGAGCGCCGCGCCGCGTAGGGTTGATCGCGACGGTGGCCACGCTGTGCCGGTACGGATGCCGGGCTGGCGCCCGCCTGGGACGATGGAGCCACTGCCGTACCGTGGCCGGCCGGGTCGCGGGCGGCGCGACGCTACTGAGGGGATACCGCGGAGATGGCGAACCCGTTCGTCAAGGGTTGGAAGTATCTGATGGCGCTCTTCGGCGCCAAGATCGACGAGCACGCCGATCCGAAGGTGCAGATCCAGCAGGCGATCGAGGAGGCCCAGCGCCAGCACCAGGCGCTCGTCCAGCAGGCCGCCGCGGTGATCGGCAACCAGCGGCAGCTGGAGATGAAGCTGTCCCGGCAGATGTCCGAGGTCGAGCGGCTGCAGGGCAACGCCCGCCAGGCCCTGGTGCTGGCCGACCAGGCCCGCGCCAAGGGTGACGAGGCCGAGGCCGCGCGCTACGAGCAGTCCGCCCAGACCCTCGCCACCCAGCTGGTCTCCGCCGAGCAGGCCACCGAGGACCTGAAGACCCTGCACGACCAGGCGCTCGGCGCGGCGGCGCAGGCGCGCAAGGCCGTCGAGAACAACTCGATGATCCTCCAGCAGAAGCTCGCCGAGCGGGCGAAGCTGCTCAGCCAGCTCGAGCAGGCGAAGATGCAGGAGAGCGTCGCCGCTTCCCTGGAGTCGATGTCCGCGATCACCGCGCCGGGCACCACCCCCACCCTCGACGAGGTGCGGGACCGCATCGAGCGGCGGTACGCGAACGCGATGGGCCGGGCCGAGCTGGCCGGCAACTCGGTCGAGGGGCGGATGCTGGAGATCCAGAAGGCGACGCTCGATTCGGCCGGTTCCGCCCGGCTGGAGCAGATCCGCGCCAGCATGGCCGGTGAGCAGCTCGGCGGTGCCGCCGAGCGGCAGGCCGTCGGGCGCACCGATCAGCAGGCCGCCCCGGCCACCCCGGCCGCCGACCCGGCGGCCGCCGCCCGGCTCGACGAGATCCGGGCCAGCATGAGCCGGGAACGGGGCACCGGGGACACCACCGCCGCCGGCTGACCGGCGCGGGTCGAGGAGGCGACGTGACAGACGAGCGTACGCGGTACTTCCGGCGGTTGGGCCGGTTGCGGCGGTCCGCCCGCCGGTGGAGCGTCACGGCCGGAGGGCTCGGCGGCGCTGCGGCGGTGCTGACGCCGTACGCCGGTCTCGGTCTTGCGGACGCGGCCTGGGCCGCCGGTGCGGGCGGTGCGATCGCGCTGGCCGCGTGGCGCTGGATCGACCTGCGTGCCCTGGCCGCGCAGCCGGCGCCGCCTGCGCTGGACCCGGCCGAGGCGGCGGCCCGCTCACGGGCCCGGCTGGTCGCCGCCGTCGAGCGACTCCCCGCCGGTCCCGGCGTGCTCGCGGAGGTCCGCCGGATGCGGTCCCGGGTCGCGCTGCGGGGCACCCGCGCCGCCGAGCCGTGGGCCCGGCTGGATCGGGCCTCGCTGACCTTCGCCGGCATGCGGAGCCGCCTGACCGGCCTGGCGGGGCCGGCCGTCACCGAGGCCGCCACCGCCGACCGGTCACTGCGGGACCTCGCCGCCCGGGTCGCCAACGTCGAACGCGCACTGCGGCTCGCGTCGCCCGAGGCCCGGCCGCCACTGGTGGAGGCCCACACGGCCCTGGTCGCGCAGCTCGAGAGTGGCGTCGCCGCGTACGAACGGCTGGTGGTGGCCGCCGCCGGCTACGTCGCCGAGAACGCCCGGCCCGACGGCGAGCACCCGGCGGCGGCCCGGCTCACCGAGGCGACCGACCTGCTGCACGGGGTGGCCTCGGCCCTTGCCGAGCTGCGTGGCGTCGGGCCGACCCTGCGCACTCCCTGACTCAGTCCGGCGTCCGCACCGCGACCGGGACGGTGAACGGGGAGGTGCCGACCACGTTGAACGCGCGGATCCGGTAGTGGTAGGTGACCCCGCGGGCCAGCCCGGTGTTCGTGAAGCCCCGGCCGGTCACCGTGAAGGTGGCCACCTCCCGGGTGAACGCCGGGTCGAGGGCCCGCTGGACGGTGAATCCGGCGCCGGGCCCGGCCGGCGAGCCGGCCACCCAGCCCAGGATCACGGTCGCGGTGTCCGGTGCGGGCGCGGTCGCCGTCACGGTGACCGACGTCGGCGCGGCGGGCCGCGGCGGGGTGGTCACCTGCGCCACCGTCGACCACGGTGACGCCGCACCCAGGTACGTGGTGCGCACCCGGTAGTAGTAGATGGTGTCCGGGGCGACGGACGCGTCCAGATGGTTGTCCCCGACGCTTATCGCGGTGGTCCCCGGCCCGCTGGTGAACGTCGGGTTGGTGGCCCGCTGCACGTCGATGCCGGTGGCGAAGGAGCGGTTCCGCCAGCGCAGCGCCACCCGCAGCGGCGCCGCCGGCGGCACCGTCGCGGCGAGCCCGGCCGGGGCGGTGAGCTGCACCGAGGCGGGCGCGCTGTTCGACCACGCCGAGCAGCTGACCGCGTTCTCCGCCCGGATCCGGTAGTGGTAGGTGACGCCGGGGATGACGCTCGCGTCGGTGTAGCGGGTGACGGCGGCGGCCACCGTGATCGCGGTCAGCCCCTCGGTGAACGTCGGGTCGGTGGCCCGCTGGAGCAGGTGACTTGTGGCGGCGGGCCGGCTGCCGTTGCCGGTCCAGGCCAGGCTGATCGCCGGGAGCGCGGTGGCGGACCCCGGGGCGGATGCGGCGGTCAGGCCGGTGGGCGCCTTCGGGGCGACCCGCAGCACCAGCGGACGGCTCATGCCCTGGTCCCGGTGGCCGGCGAGCTGGCTGTGCCAGCGGTACTCCCAGCCCAGGTTGGCGAGCTGGTTGACCACCAGCGCCGGCCGACCGTCGACGGGGCTGACCGGCGTCGCGCCGGTGCGGGCGCCGGCCGGCCGGTCCGGGTCCAGCAGCCGCACGCTGTCGCCGATCTTGAACGGCAGGGGCGGTGCGACCGGGCGCAGCGCCACCACCACATCCTCCCGCGGGTTGACGCGGACGACCTGCTTCCAGCCCAGCTCGTTCGGCTCCGGTGGGCGGAGCGTGCCGTCCCACCCCGCCCGGTTGACAAGTTGCAGGTCGACGCCGTCGAGCCGGATCGGCTGAGTCTGCCGGCTCGCGCCGCGGATCCGCCACAGCTGGGTGCCGTCGGTCGGTGCTCCCACCGGCGTCGCGGGATCGCTGACGTGCACCACCTCCGTGGCCGGATCGGTCGGTCCGAGCGGCAGGGCGACGGGGGCGAGCGGGCCGCCGTGCGGATGCCCGACGCCGAGCCGCCCGGCGAGCCGGCCGTGTGCGGGTTCGAAGACCTGCTGGACGGCCTTCACCGCGAGCGGGAGCAGGACCGGGGCGGCGCCGCCGGCCGGGGTGAAGCCGACCGTGGTGGCGTGCACCGGAACCGTGGTCTCGCCGGGGGTGCGGGTGCCGAACGCCGGGTCGTACGCGGGTTGGGGCACGATCGGCGGCCGCTGGCTGGCCGCGTACGCGCGGGGCAGCCGCTCCCGCAGCCGGGCCAGGTCGTAGCGGGGCGCCGGTGCGCCGGCCACCCGGAACTGGAGCAGGGTCCTCGTGTTCGGCCCGTAGCCGGGGCGGCTCGGCGGCGTCCCGCCCTCGGCGGTGAGGTCGGGGGCGTCGGTGTGGTGGTCGTACCGGGGGTCGACGCCGGGAAGCGGTGCCGGGGCGTCGTTGTAGAGGATCACCGTCGTGCCCGGGGCGATCGTGGCGAAGTCGACAAGCACGTCGGCCTGCTCGCCGGGAGCGAGCAGCAGCGCGTGCCGGTCAACGTTGAGCACGGTGGGGTCCCGCCGGTCGTACCGGTAGGTCACCGGCTGGTTCGGGATCACCACGGGAGCCGGCAGGAGGCCGGCCTCGTTGCCGATCTGGACCAGTTCCGGGCCGGCGGCACGCGGGTCCGGCACCCCGCCCTCCCGCCCGTCGGTCGGCCAGCCCGCCGGTCGGCCCGGTGCCCGTACCGCCTCCACCATGGGGACCTCGCCGGCCCCCGGGTCGGCCGGCCCGCCGCCGGCGTCCCACATCGGCCCGGCGGCGCGGGCCCGGTAGAGCTGGAGGTTCAGGCTGCGGTCCAGGCACGCGTTGAGGATGCGGAACCGGTAGGTCCGTGGCTCCACCGCCAGCCACGGGTACGCCACACCGTTGACCAGCACCGTGTCGCCGTACGCGTCCGGCACGGCCGACGGGTGTGGCACCCCGGGCGTCATCGGCGGCTCGTCCGGTGCGCCGACCGGGTCGTGGTGCGGGTTCGGCACCGGCCCGGGGCCGGGCGCCGGCGCCGGGCCGTTCGGCCCGGACGCGTCGGGCGCGGCCCCCTCGGCGGTACGCGACCATGGCCCGTAGTCCCAGCGTCCGGTCGGATTGCCGCCGTCGTCCCGGTACGGGTTCTGCCGCGGCTGGTAGACGTGGGGGTGCCAGAGGCTGCCCCGGGCGCCCCACCGGTCCCGGTCCCAGGTCGGGTCCTCGCGGGCCAGCTGGCTGTCGTCGGGCACGAACGTCTTGTCCTCGAACACCAGCGGAACCTGGTCGGCGGGCAGCACCCCGTCGGCGACGAGGCGCTCCTCGGCCGGGTCGGTGAGCAGGTACAGCCCGATCTGACCGGAGTAGACGGTCAGCCGGGCCAGCCCGGCCGTGTTGTCGTGGAACGTGAGCAGCCGCCCGCTCTGCTCGTTGGGGTAGTAGAGGGTGGTGGCTCCCGCACCCGGGTGCGGCATGTCCGGCACGTGGGTCAGGCCGGGGCCCGTCGGGTATGGGGTGATCTCCCCGGCCGGGGTGATCCACTGCCACGGGTTGCCGGCGCTGATCCAGGCGGTCTGCGCGCCCGCGAGGTGCAGCACGGCCCGGTTCTGCGGGTACGGGGCCGGCCCGTCGAGCGGCCCGGTCCCCGCCCCGTCGACGGTCGGGTCGACCGGCAGGAACAGCTCGCCGGCCCGACCCGTCGGCAGTTGATTGATGAACTTCACCCGGACCGGCCGGCCGCGCCGCGCGACGACCACCGGGCCGAGGTGCACCGGGCGTTCCGGCGGGGCCACCGTGTTGTGGCCGGCCGGGTCGGTGCCGAGGTTGAGTTGCCGGTAGCCGCGCAGCCGGGTCGCGGGCAGGTCCCGGTGGAGGCGTTGGGTGTACTCCCGTAGGCCGATCTCGTAGTAGTCGCACCCGGGGTGGCTGATGGTGTCCGGAACGGCCAGCGGCAGGCCGCCGTCGGTGCCGAGCGTGGGCAACGGGTCGGCGAACTTGCGGAGGCCGGTGCCGGGCACCACCCGGCCCTCGGCGTCCAGGACCGGCAGCGGGCTGTGCGCGTGGTTCGGCACCGGCCCGAAGCAGCGGGGGAGCGCGGCGGGGTCGAGGCTCGCCGGCGCGGGCAGGGCGTCGGCGCTCCGGGCCGCCGGTACCACCGCACCGTTGCCGTCGGGAGAGCCCGCCCTGCGGTCGGGTCGCTCGGCCCACGGGATCCGGAGTCTGCGGAACAGGTCCATGGCTCTCCCGGCGTCGGGCGCGGCGCCGGCCACGTCGGCGTGGCCGGCGGACGCGCTGAACTGACGGTGTGTGAGCACTCAACCGCAGCATGCGACCCGGGTGGGTGGGTTAGGAAGTACCCAATCGTCCCTATCTGGCCCGCCGCTTGAATCCGACACCGCGATCCCGGCGCGTCCCGCCCGACACGCCGGCCCGCTCGGGGCCTTGCTCGACGGTCGGGAGCATGTATCGCCATTGCGCGGTATGCCGGAGAGGCACAATTATGCCTCTCCGGCATACCGCTCGTGAGCGGTTGTCTGTGCCGGGCCAGCACGCGCCGCGCTACCCCGGAAGCGGTTGGCAGACCGGACACCAGTAGGTGACCCGCTCGCCGAGTTCCTCCTTGCGAACGGCGGTGCCGCAGCGGCGACAGGCCTGGGCCCGCCGGCCGTACACGTAGCTGGTCTGCCCGCGGTGCAGCGACCCGGTGGTGCTCTGCGTCCAGCGCCCCCGGTTGGCGGCGAGCAGCCGCTGCGCCAGGGCGACCGTGCCGGCGAGGTCGGGTACGGCGCGCACCGGCGTCCACGGTGACAGCCCGCGCAGGAACAGCACCTCGCACTTGTAGAGGTTGCCGATGCCGGCCAGGTTGCGCTGGTCGAGCAGCGCCTCGCCGATGGTGGCGTCCGGGTGGGCGGCGAGGCGCCGCACGGCCTCGGCCTGGTCCCAGTCCGGGCCGAGCAGGTCCGGGCCGAGATGGCCGACGAGTCGGTCCTCCTCGGCGGTGGGCACCAGCGCCAGCTCGTGCAGGTGGTAGCCGACGGCCACCGCCCCCGGGCTGCGCAGCACCACCCGGATCAGGTGCGCCGGGCGTGCCGCCCAGCGCTCGCCCGGCGCGTACGCCCGCCAGGCGCCGTCCATCCGCAGGTGCGAATGCAGCGTCCGGCGCTCGCCGCCGTCCGGTCCGGGGGATCCGAGCCGCAGCAGCAGGTGCTTGCCGCGGCTGGCCGACTCGCGCACCGTCCAGCCGGTCAGGTCGGTGGTGGCCAGCTGTGGCACCCGGAAGTCGCTGCCGGTGAGCCGGGCGCCGGCCAGCGCCCGCTGGAGAACGCGGGCGGTGTTCCAGACGGTGTCGCCTTCGGGCACCTCTCCATCCTCCCTCACGACGAGCGATATTCGCATGTATCGCTATTTGTACCGAGCTTCCTCTGGATCGTCCGACAACTGCACTATCGGGGAGTTCTGAGGAGAATGCCCATGAGTCGTCATCGACGTCCCGTCCGATCCGCCCTCGCCGCCGTCCTCATCCTCACCCTCCCGCCCCTGGCCACGCCCGCCGTCGCCGCCGCACCGGCCGTGGCCGAACAGCGCGACGCCGACCGGTGGAACGTCGACCTCGCGCTCGTCGACGCCGACGACGTCAACGTCCGGCACACCCCGACCGGGCTGCGCCTCGCCGATCCCCGGCCCGCCGCGACCGGCCGCAGCGCGGTCGCCGCGGGGCTGCTGCTCGCCGTCCCGCGCACCCTGGCCCGGCCCGCGAACCGCGTCCGGGCCCAGGTCGACGCGCGGGTGCCGCGCGGCGCGGCCGTCGAGATCCAGGTACGCGGCTGGCGCGCCAGCGGCTGGACCGAGTGGCGGGAGGCCGCCCCGCAGGTCCGGTTCGACGCGCCCGTGACCTCCGTCCAGGCCCGGGTGGTGCTCACCGGCGCGCCCTCGGCGCAGGTGCGGTCGGTGTGGCTCACCGCCGACCGGGTGGACGTCGCCGCCGTCGCCGCGGCCACCCCGGGCCTCACCTACCGGGTGTACGCCACCCGCATCGGCCTCGTCGGCCAGACCACCGCCAACGGCCACACCATCCGCACCCGCGACCACTTCGTCGCGCTCCCCTCCCGGCGCGGCCTGGCCCCGCGCAACGCCGGGGACTACACCGTACGGGTCTGCACCACCACGGGCAGCCGCTGCGAGTACGCACCGGTGTGGGACGTCGGCCCCTGGAACACCCGCGACGACTACTGGAACCTCAGCTCAGTCCGGGAGAACTGGAAGGACCTGCCGCGCGGGCTCCCGCAGGCCCAGGCCGCCCACCAGTCCGGCTACAACGGCGGCCGGGACCAGTTCGGCCGTACGGTGCTCAACCCGGCGGGCGTCGACCTCGCCGACGGCACCTTCTGGGACGGGCTGCGGCTCACCACCAACGCGTGGGTCGACGTCGCGTACCTGTGGACCGGTTCCGGGCCGCGCGGTGTCGTCGGGGACGGCCCGCTCAACATCCGCTCCGGGGCGGGCACCGGGTACCCGATCCGCGGCCTGGCCGCCCGCTACGCCCACGTGCCGGTCCAGTGCTGGGTGACCGGGCAGACCGTCACCGGCCCGTACGGCACCACCAGTCGCTGGAACCGCCTGGCCGCGGGGCAGTACGTGAGCCACGCGTACCTCTCCGCGGTGTACGGCGGCGCCGTGCCACGCTGCTGACCGCGTACCCCGCGCACCGCCGGCCGGTCCCCGCGCCGGTGGTGCGCGTCGTCAGCCGGCGGCGACGCGCAGCAGGTCGCCCGCCCTCACCGCCAGCCGGGCCGCGACCGGCGCGAAGACGTCCCGGCCGTGGAACGTGGCGGACACCCGCTCCCCGTGCCACTCGGGATTCGTCAGCTCCACCGCCGCGCGTACCCCGCCGAGCGCCGTCGCCGCCTCCAGGAGCAGCCCGTTGTCCGGAGGTCAGTCCGCCGCGGTGAACCGGCGTTCCAGGACCAGCTCGTCGTGCAGCGGGATGCCGTCCTCCCCGACCTCGGGGATGGTGGGCTTGAGCCGGCGGGCACGGTCCACCGCACCGGGATCGACGCCCACCAGGCGCAGCCCGCGTCGCTGGTAGAAGCGCAGCGCCCGCAGGTTGTCGTTCGTCGTGATCAGCCACAGCCGGCCCCGGCCCTGAGCCTGGGCGACCTGCGCGGCGGCGTCGAGCAGCGCGGTGCCCACCCCGCCGCCCGGTGTCGCCGCGACGATGCTCACCACCTCTAGGCCGTCGCCGTCGCCGTGGTGCACCAGCGCGCCGACGACGCCGCCGGAGCCGTCCACCGCCACCAGCGTCGGAAGGGTACGCAGGTCGTAACGGGTGTCGTGGGCGATGACGTACGGGCCGCCCCACTCCCGCTCGTGCAGCGCGTCCACCGCCGTCCGGTCCCGGGTCGCCGCCGGCCGGATGGTGAGCCCGTCCATGTCCCGTCCTTCCGCCGGTGCCGCGCCGGATCGTACCGGCCCGGGCCGCTGACCTGGGGCGCGCCGGAACCGGCGGATGTCGGACAGTCCACTGGCCGACCGGCCCATACCGCCCTGGGCGGGGGTTGGCAGACTGCCAGGGTGACCAACCGGACCCTGCCCGCCGTCGCGGTGCTCGCCATCGCCGCCGCCCTCACCGCCGCCTGCGGCGACGACAACGACAAGTCCTCCGGAGGCGCCTGGGGGGACGGTTCCCGCCCGCCGTCCGCCGGCGCCAACCCGCCGCCGGCACCCGGTCCGGGTGAGCCGGCCGGGCCGGAGGCCACCGGCAGCACCGAGCGCCGGCCCACCGCCAAGCCGAAGGCGCCGCTGCCGTCCCGCTCGAAGGGTGCGCCCGCCGCCCGGGAGGTCGTCGCCGCGTTCAAGGCCGCCGGGCTGAAGGTGACCAACGCGAAGGACCGGTCGGTCGACTGTGGCCCGGACGGGCTCGGCCTGGGCTGCTCGGAGCTGATCGCCACCGACGGGGTGACCGTGTACGTGTTCCCGGACGAGGTCGCCGCCCAGGAGATCGCCGAGACGTGGAGCGGCCAGTCGTTCCAGCGCGGCGCGGTGGTGCTCAACTACCTCGACGCGAAGACGCCGGCCGCCCAGCGCCCGAAGTACGAGAAGGCGCTCACCGAGCTGAGCTGACACACGCTCGCCTCAGCCGCGCAGGCGCAGACCGCGCGGGGTGGTGCGGAAACCGGCGGCGGTCAACGCGTCGCGCAGCGGCGACGAGTGCACGGCCTCGCCGTCGGCCCGCTCCACCGAGATCGCCCCGAGGGCTCCGCTGTGGACCGCGTCGGCGAGCGCCTTGCCGGCCGCGGCGAGAGCGTCCGCGTCGTCGGTGAAGGAGAGCAGCGTCCGGCCGCCCCGCTCGACGTAGAGCACGAGGTCACCGGCGGCCAGCACGACCAGTGCGCCGGCCTTGCGACCGGCCCGGTGCCCGGTCGCCGGTGCGGCGCCGTCGCCCGAGTCGACCACCCGTTCCGGCCAGGGCAGCGCCGCGCCGTACGGGTTGGCCGGATCGGTGGCGGCGAGGACCAGGGCGGGCCCGCCGCGGGTGCGCCCGCCGTCGGCCGGGTCGGCCAGCGCGCGCAGCCGGTCGACCGCCCCGGGCACCGCGAACTGGGCGGCTCCCAGCCCTTCCACGAAGTAGCCCCGGCGGGCGGCGCCCCGCTCCTCAAGTGCGGACAGCACGGGGTAGACCGCGGCGAAGCCGCCGGCCACCTGCTCGGCGACAACGGCGCCCCGGGTCACCACGCCGTGCCGCTCCAGCAGGACGTCGGCGAGGGCTGCCGCGCGCCGGGTCGGGTCGGTGTCCCGCTCGGGGAGGCGTGACCACCGGCCGGCGACCGTCGGCGGGCCACCGCGTGACGGCAGCGCCACCCGGCCCGGGCGCCGGTAGCGGGTGCGGCCGGCGACCGGGCGGGACCGGTGCGCGCCGCCGCCACCCAGTGCCGCCCGCAGCGGGGCGAGGGTGTCGTTGGTGAGGTGACCGGCCCAGACCAGATCCCACACGACCGCGGCGAGCGCCGCGTCGTCGGTTGCGCCGACCCGGTCCGACAGTGACCGGAAGAACAGCGCCTGGCCGTCGCCGAGGGCGTCGAGCACCGCGTCGTGCAGCGGCGTGCGGGCGAGCGACCCGTCGGGCGGCGGGAGCAGCAGCGGCGCGGCGTCCGCGTACGCGAGGGTGACCCAGCCGTCCCCGCCGGAGATCGCCCCGGAGCCGGCCCACACCACCTCGCCACTGGCGCACAGCTCGTCGAGCTGCGCGGGGGAGTAGTCGGCGACCCGGGCCGGCAGCACCAGCCGCTCCAGCGCGGACCCCGGCACGGCGACGCCCTGCAGCTGCTCGACCGCCGCGGCGACCGCCTCCACGCCGCGCGCCGACGAACCGACCTGCTGCCACCTCGGCAGGAACGTCGCCAGCGCCCGGGGCGGCACCGGCTCGATCTCCCGGCGCAGCGCGGCAAGCGAGCGGCGGCGCAGCATCCGCAGCACCTCGGCGTCGCACCACTGGGTGCCGACCGTGTCGGGCGCGAACTCCCCGGAGACCACCCGCCCGGCGGCGGCGAGCCGGCGCAGCGCCTGCTCGACCACGAACACCCCGAGCCCGAACCGGGCGGCGCAGGTCGCCGCCGCGAACGGGCCGTGGGTGCGCGCATACCGGGCGACGAGGTCGCCGAGCGGGTCGGCCACCGGTGCCAGGTACGCCTCGGCCACACCGACCGGCAGCGCCACGCCGAGCGCGTCCCGCAGCCGGGCGGCGTCTTCCACACCCACCCAGCGCTCCTCGCCGGCGATGCGGACCCGCAGCACCCGCCGGGCCGCCGCCAGCCCGGTCAACCACTCCTCCGGTGCCCCGCGCTCGGCCAGCTCGCCGGCGCTGAGGTCACCGACCACCCGGAGCAGCTCGACCACGTCCTCCGCGTCCCGGGGGCGGCGCTGCTCGGTGAGCCACCGGAGCTGGCGCTCGGTCTCGGCGAGCACCGCGGGGTCGAGCAGTTCCCGCAGGTCGACCCGGCCGAGCAGCTCGCCGAGCAGCGCGGAGTCCAGCGCGAGGGCGGCGGCCCGCCGCTCGGCGAGGGGAGCGTCGCCCTCGTAGAGGAACGCCCCGACGTAACCGAAGAGCAGGGAGCGCGCGAACGGCGACGGCTGCGGCGTCTCGGCCTCGACCAGGCGCACCTTCCGGGCGGCCAGGTCGCGCATCAGCGCGGCCAGCGCGGGCTGGTCGAAGACGTCCTGCAGGCACTCCCGGGCCGCCTCGAGGGTCACCGGGAAGTCCGCGTACTCCCGGGCGACGTCCAGCAGCTGGGCGGCCCGCTGCCGCTGCTGCCAGAGCGGCTGGCGGCGGCGCGGGTCGCGGCGGGGCAGCAGCAGCGACCGGGCGGCGCACTCCCGGAACCGGGCCGCGAACAGCGCGGAGGTGCCGACCGACTCCTCCACCAGTTGGGCGATCTCGTCGGGCTCGAAGATCACCACGTCGGCGCCGGGCGGCTCCTCCGCGGTGTCCGGCAGGCGGACGACGATGCCGTCGTCGGACGGCATCACCTGCGCGTCCACCCCGTACCGCTCGGTGAGCCGGCGGCCGATCGCGAGGGCCCACGGCGCGTTGACCCGCGCGCCGAGGACGCTGTGCACGGCGAGCCGCCAGTCGCCCAGCTCGTCGCGGAACCGCTCGACCACCACCGTGCGGTCGTCCGGCAGGGAGCGGGTGGCCGCCTGCTGCTCCCGCAGGTACGCCATCAGGTTGCCGGCGGCCCAGTCGTCCAGCCCGCCGGCGCGCAACGTGGCCACGGCGGCGTCGTCGCCCTGCCGCAGCAGGGAGCGGACCCGGGCGCCGATGGCCCGGCCCAGCTCCACCGGCCGGCCCGGCTGGTCGCCCTTCCAGAAGGGCATCTTGGCCGCCTGGCCGGGCGCGGGCGAGACCAGCACCCGGTCGGGGGTGATGTCCTCGATGCGCCAGGACGACGACCCGAGCAGGAACACGTCCCCGACGCGCGACTCGTAGACCATCTCCTCGTCCAGCTCGCCGACCCGCGCCGCCCGCTCCGCCCCGGCCAGGAAGACGCCGAACAGACCCCGGTCGGGGATGGTGCCGCCGCTGGTCACGGCGAGCCGCTGGGCACCGGGCCGGCCGGTCAGCAGGTCGGCGGCCCGGTCCCACACCAGGCGGGGACGCAGCTCGGCGAAGGCGGTCGACGGGTAGCGCCCGGAGAGCATGTCGAGCACGGCGTGCAGAGCCGTATCGGGGAGCTCGGCGAACGGCGCGGCGCGCCGGACCACGGTCGCGAGGTCGGCGACGCGCCATGGATCGAGCGACACCATCGCCACGATCTGCTGGGCCAGGACGTCCAGCGGATTGCGGGGGTGGTGCAGCTCCTCGATCGCGCCCTCGGCCATCCGTTCGGCCACCACCGCGCAGGAGAGCAGGTCGCCACGGTGCTTCGGGAACACCACGCCCCGGGACACGGCACCGACCTGGTGCCCGGCGCGGCCGACCCGTTGCAGCCCGGCCGCGACGCTCGGCGGGGCCTCGATCTGCACGACCAGGTCGACCGCGCCCATGTCGATGCCCAGCTCGAGGCTGGAGGTGGCCACCACCGCGGGGAGCTGCCCCGACTTGAGCGCCTCCTCGATGTGCTTGCGCTCCTCGCGGGAGACGCTGCCGTGGTGGGCCCGGGCGATCACCGCCGGCGCACCCGCGACCGCGCCGGCCTGCGCCATCAGCTCGGCCGGTGGCCGGGTGGCGGGCACGGCACCGGCGGCCGGCGTGGCATCGGGGTCGGCGAGCTCCTCGGCGGCCAGCTCGTTGAGACGGGCGCAGAGCCGCTCGGCGGAGCGCCGGGAGTTGGTGAAGACGATTGTCGAGCGGTGCGCCCGGATCAGCGCGAACACCCGCTCCTCCACTGCCGGCCAGATCGAGGCGCGACGCGGGCCGGGACCGCCGAGGTGATCCTCCGGCGGCTCCTGCTCGTCGAGGCGCGTCATGTCCTCCACCGGGACCTGGACACCGACCTCGATGGTCTTGGGAGTCGGCGGGGCGACCACGTCGACCGGCCGAGCACCGCCCAGGAACCGGGCGCACGTGTCGACCGGCCGGACCGTGGCGGACAGGCCGATCCGCTGAGCCGGCGCGGGCAGCAGCTCGTCGAGGCGCTCCAGCGACACCGCGAGGTGGGCGCCCCGCTTGGTGCCGGCGACCGCGTGCACCTCGTCGACGATGACCGTCTCGACGCCCCGCAGCGAGTCGCGGGCGGCGGAGGTGAGCAACAGGAACAGGGACTCGGGTGTGGTGATGAGGATGTCCGGCGGGGTGCGGGCGAAGGCGCGTCGCTCGTCGGCGGGCGTGTCGCCGGTGCGCATGCCGACGGTGATCCCGGGCGGGGTGTGGCCGAGGCGGGTGGCGGCCTGCCGGATGCCCGCGAGGGGAGTGCGCAGGTTGCGCTCGACGTCGACGGCGAGCGCCTTGAGCGGGCTGACGTAGAGGACCCGGCAGCGCCGGCGGGGATCGGCCGGAGCGGGCTGGCGGGCCAGCCGGTCCAGCGACCAGAGGAACGCGGCGAGCGTCTTGCCGGAGCCGGTCGGTGCCACCACCAGCGCGTTGCGGCCGGCGCCGACGGAGCGCCAGGCGCCGGCCTGCGCCGCGGTGGGCGCGGCGAACGCCGCGGTGAACCATTCCCGGGTGGCCGCGCCGAACGCGGCGAGCGCCTCGCCCGTCACCGGCTCATCGGCCGCCCGGCCGCCCGTCCCCTTCGCCACGCTCCCATCCTGCCCCGATGGTCCGACAACCGTCCGCGACGGAGGTGGGTCTGTCCCGCTCAGAGCCAAAAGCGACGGATATGGCGATGAATGCGTTAAGTCTTACTTAACTGCTTGCTTGTGACCCACAACATAAAGTAACTTCACTCGCGACGCGGCGCGGGGTGGAGGGGTCGGATGACGGTCGAGAAGCGGAGCGAGCCCGGCACCGACGTGCTCATCCGCAAGGTCGACAGTCATCTCGCCGCCGTCCGCGCCGGACTGACCGGTCCCGAGCTGGAGCTCGCCGAGCGCCTCGCCCACGCGCTACGGGAGCTGGTCGTGTCCACCGCCCGGGCCAGCGCCGCCGACCGGGGCCGGGTTCGCGCGGCCGTGCACTACTTCGTCCTGCGTCGGGAGAGCCGCGGCCGGCTGCTCTCGGTGCGCTCGCTCGCCGCCGCCCAGCGGGTCGTCAACCGGGTCGTGCTCCAGCTCGGCCGCCCCGACCTGCTTGTCGAGTCCCGCCGCGACCGTCCGGCCCCCGAGCCGGCTCCGCTCGCCGGCGACCTCGCCGACGCCGAGGTCGCCGCCCGCTGACCGCGCGGTCCACCGAAACCGACGACCACGCCGTCGTCGGCGGCGCCCGCACCGAGGATCTCGCCGTGGACGAGGGGCCACCCCGGCGAAAGGCACCAATTCCGGCAAAACAACCCCGGGTGCCGGTGATCTGACGTCTGATCGCACCTGGGGCACGGTTCGTCAGTCTCGGTCCACCCGGAGGCCGCCGGGCGGGCCGTCGACCACGCCCCAGATCCGACGCCGCCCACGCCGGGCGGTTCGCGTGGGGCGGACCGGCCCGGCGTGCCGCCGCCACCTCGACCGGGAGTGTGGGTGCTCGTACTGCTGATCCTCCACCTCGTGGCGGCGCTCGTCGCGCCGTCGCTCGTCCGGCGGTGGGGACCACGCGCCTGCTATCCGCTCGCCCTCGCGCCGGCCGCCGCCTTCGGCTGGGCGCTGGCCCGTACGCCCGCAGTCGCGCACGGCGGCGCGGTCGTCGAGACGTACCCCTGGATCCGCCAGCTCGGGCTCGACCTGGCCCTGCGGATGACCACCCTGTCCTGGCTGATGACCCTGCTCGTCGGCGGCGTCGGGGCGCTGGTGCTGGTCTACAGCGCCCGGTACTTCGGGCCCGGCTCGCTCGGCGTCGGCCGCTACGCGGCCGTCCTGGTGGGATTCGCCGGGGCGATGCTCCTGCTGGTCCTCGCCGACGACCTCCTGCTGCTCTACGTCGGCTGGGAGCTGACCACGATCTTCTCGTACCTGCTCATCGGGCACAGCACCGAGCGCCGGTCCAGCCGCTGGGCGGCGGCCCAGGCCCTGACCGTCACCACGCTCGGCGGGCTGGCCATGCTTGTCGGGTTCGTGATGCTCGGTGAGCACGCCGGCACGTACCGCTGGTCCGAGCTGTCGGCCGCCCGGCTGCCGGACGGTGCGACCCTGGTGACCGCGGTCCTGCTGATCCTGGTCGGGGCGCTGTCCAAGTCCGCGGTACTGCCGTTCTCCGCCTGGCTGCCGGCGGCGATGGCGGCGCCGACGCCGGTCAGCGCGTACCTGCACGCCGCCGCGATGGTGAAGGCCGGTGTCTACCTGATCGGGCTGCTCGCGCCGGTCCTGGCCGTCGTCGGGCCGTGGCGCCCGGTGGTCACGGTCGCCGGGCTGGTCACCATGGTCGTCGCCGGTTGGGCGGCGCTGCGACAGACCGACCTGAAGCTGCTCCTGGCGTACGGGACGGTGAGCCAGCTCGGCCTGCTCGTGGTCGTGGTCGGGGCGGGCACTCCGGAGGCCGCGCTGGCCGGCGTGGCGATGCTGCTCGCGCACGCCCTGTTCAAGGCGGGGCTCTTCCTCGTCGTGGGGATCATCGACCACGGCGCCGGCACCCGGGACCTGCGGGAACTGTCCGGCCTGGGCGGCCGGGCACCGCTGCTCGCCACCGTCGCGGTGCTCGCGGCCGCCTCGATGGCCGGCCTGCCGCCGCTGTTGGGCTTCGTGGCCAAGGAGAGCATCTTCGCCGCGTTCCTCGACCAGCCCGTCGTGCTCGCCGGGCTGGTGGCCGGCACCGCGCTGACAGTCGCCTACAGCGCCCGGTTCGTCTGGGGGGCCTTCGGCGGCCGCCCCGGCCTCGCGCCGACCGACGTCGGCCGGATCGCCGTGCCGATGCTGGCCCCGCCCGCGGTGCTCGCCGGCGTCGGGCTGATCGCCGGTCCCGCCGCCGGCCTTCTCGACGGCGCGCTGCGCCCGTACGCCGAGCTGTCCGGGCCGCTCGGCTCGCATCTCGCGCTCTGGCACGGCCTGAACCCGGCGCTCGCCCTCTCCGCGCTCGCCGTGGCCGGCGGCGCGGCGCTGTTCGCGCTGCGCGGTCCGCTCGCCCCGGTCCTGGCCCGGCTGCACGTGCCGGTGACCGGCAACCAGGGGTACGAGTGGGTCATCGGGCGGTTCGACCGGCTCGCCATCGAGGTCACCGGCGCCACCCAGCGTGGCTCCCTGCCGCAGTATCTGGGCACGATCCTGCTCGCCGTCGTGGTGGTGCCCGGCGGCTCGCTGCTGACGACCCGCCCGTGGCAGGAGCCGATCGCGCTGTGGGACACCCCGTTCCAGGTCGTCGTGGTGGCGGTGGTCTGCGTCGCGGCGGTGCTCGCGGTGGGCGCGCGGCGGCGGCTCACCGCGATGTTGCTGGTGGGCGTGACCGGCTACGGCAGCGCGCTGCTCTTCATGCTGTTCGGCGCCCCGGACCTGGCGCTTACCCAGTTCCTGGTGGAGACCGCCACCATCGCCGTCTTCGTGCTGGTGCTGCGCCGGCTGCCCCGGCGGTTCTCGGTCCGCCCGCTGCGGCGCAGCCGGTGGGTGCGTCGGGCCATCGGGGTCGTCGCCGGGCTGGTCGCGGCGGGCCTGGCGGTGGCCGCTGGGACCGCCCGGACCGCACCTGCGGTCTCCGACGAGTTTCCCGAGGCCGCGGTCACCGAGGGGTACGGGCGCAACGTGGTGAACGTGACCCTTGTGGACATCCGCGCCTGGGACACCATGGGCGAGTTGGCGGTGCTCGTGGTGGCCGCGACCGGGGTGGCGAGCCTCGTCTTCCTGCGCGGCCGTACCGGCCCCCGTCCCCGGCGACCGGACCCGTCCGCCGGGCCGGAGCAGCCGGGCCAGGGGGTCTGGCTGCGCGGCGGCAGCACGCTGAGCGAACGGCGCCGCTCGCTCGTGCTGGAGGTGGTCACCCGGCTGATCTTCCACACCGTGGTGGTCTTCTCGCTGTTCCTGCTCTTCTCCGGGCACAACGCCCCGGGTGGTGGCTTCAGCGGGGGCCTGGTGGCCGGGCTGGCGCTCGCGGTGCGCTACCTCGCCGGCGGCCGGGACGAGCTGGCCGAAGCGGCCCCGGTGAGCGCCGGCGTCGTGCTGGGCGCCGGCCTCGGGGTCTCCGTCGGCGCCGGCGTGGTCGCCCTGCTCGTCGGCGCCCCCGTGCTGTCCAGCACGAAGGTGGACCTCTGGCTGCCGCTGATCGGCGACTTCTACGTGGTCACGTCGCTCTTCTTCGACGTGGGGGTCTATCTGGTCGTGGTGGGGCTGGTGCTGGACATCCTGCGCAGCCTCGGCGCCGAGGTGGACCGGCACATCGAGGCCGCCGGCCGGGCCGGCGGCCTCACCGTGGACCGCGCCGAGGAGGGGTCGTGAGCGGGCCCTCACTGGTGCTGGTCGTCTTCGTCGGCGTGCTCGTCGCCTGCGGGGTCACCCTGTTGCTGGAGCGCAGCCTGACCCGGATCCTGCTCGGGATCATCCTGCTCGGCAACGGTGTCAACCTGCTCATCCTGCTCGGCGGCCGGTCCGGCGCCCCACCGGTGGTCGGCGCCGCCCCGACCGCCGAGATGAGCGACGTGCTGCCGCAGGCGATGGTCCTCACCGCCATCGTCATCACGTTCGGCCTGACCGCGTTCCTGCTCGCGGTGAGCTACCGCAGCTGGTACCTCACCGGGGACGACGAGGTGCCCGACGACATCGAGGACCGGCAGGTGGTCCGCCTGGCCGAGCGCAACGAGGCGCCCACCACCGACCTGGGCGGCGAGGGGTCGGGCGGCGACCCGGAGCAGGTCGACCCGGGGCTCGCCCGCCGCCGGGACCGGGGCGCGGAGGGCCCCGGATGACCGGGTACGCCGGGGGGACCCGGTGAGCCGGCTGGTGCCGCTGCCGGTGGTGGTCCCACTGCTCGGCGCCGCGCTGACCCTCCTGCTGGCCGCGTGGCCCCGGGCGCAGCGGGCGGTCAGCGTGACCTGCCTCGCCGCCACGCTGGCGGTCGCGGTGGCGCTGCTGGTGCAGACGTACCGTCAGGGGCCGATCGTCGCGGAGGTCGGCGGCTGGCCCGCCCCGGTGGGCATCGTGCTCGTCGCCGACCAGTTGGCCGCGCTCATGCTCGTGGTGTCGGCGGCGGTGACGCTGTGCGTGCTGCTCTACTCGATCGGGCAACGGCAGTGGGAGACCGGAACGACGGCCACGCCGGTGGCCATCTTCCACCCGACGTACCTGGTGCTCACCGCGGGCGTGACCAACGCCTTCCTCGCCGGCGACCTGTTCAACCTCTTCGTCGGCTTCGAGATCCTGCTGGCGGCGAGCTTCGTGCTGATCACGCTGGGCGGCACCGAGACCCGGATCCGCACCGGCTCCACGTACGTCGTGGTCAACGTCCTGTCGTCGATGACCTTCCTGACCGCCGTCGGGCTCGTGTACGCGGCGACCGGCACGGTCAACATGGCCCAGCTCGCGAGCCGCCTGGACGCGTTGCCCGACGGCGTACGGCTCAGTCTCCAGCTGATGCTGCTTGTCGCCTTCGGCGTGAAGGCGGCGGTGTTCCCGCTGTCGGCGTGGCTGCCGGACAGCTACCCGACCGCCCCGGCACCGGTCACCGCGGTCTTCGCCGGCCTGCTCACCAAGGTCGGCGTGTACGCGATCATCCGCACCGAG
The DNA here is from genome assembly GCF_040302465.1 of Micromonospora sp. NPDC126480. Taxonomy (NCBI): domain Bacteria; kingdom Bacillati; phylum Actinomycetota; class Actinomycetes; order Micromonosporales; family Micromonosporaceae; genus Micromonospora; species Micromonospora sp. NPDC126480. Next base: position 2,020 of record NZ_JBEORU010000003.1, on the reverse strand, counting down.
ACCCTGCTCTTCCCGGACGGTCGGGTGGCCGGGCTGCTGATGGTGGTGGCCGGCCTGACGATGCTGATCGGCATCCTGGGCGCGGTCGCCCAGTCCGACATGAAGCGGCTCTTCTCGTTCACCCTGGTCAGCCACATCGGGTACATGATCTTCGGGGTGGCGCTCAGCACCGTCGCCGGGCTCTCCGGATCGATCTTCTACGTGGTGCACCACATCACCATCCAGACCACGCTGTTCCTGGTCGCCGGGCTGGTCGAGGTGCGCGCCGGCAGCACCGACCTGCGCCGGATCGGTGGGCTGTCCCGGGTCGCCCCACTGATCGGGGTGCTCTTCTTCGTCTCCGCGATGAACCTCGCCGGCATCCCGCCGTTCTCCGGCTTCCTCGGCAAGCTGGGGCTGTTCCAGGCGGGCGTGGCGGTCGGCGGCGTGCTGCCCGCCGTCCTCGTCGCCGCCGGCGCGTTGACCAGCCTGCTCACCCTCTACGTCGCATCCCGGGTGTGGAACGTCGCCTTCTGGCGGGCGCCCCGGCTGGACACCCGCGAGCCGACGGTGCGCCTGCCGGCGCTGATGGTCGGCGCGACCGTCGCCCTGGTGGTGCTCGGCCTGACCCTGACCGTGGTCGCCGGGCCGATCTTCGACGTCACCGCGGACGCGGCCGCCGACCTGCTCGACCGCACCCCGTACGTGCGGGCCGTCTACCCCGAGGGCACGCCGTGAGCGCGTGGAGCGACCCGGGCGGGTCGCGACCGGCGGGGTCGCCGACCCGCAACCGGGTCGCGCGGTGGCGCGACCAGTTGGTCACGTACGGCTGGCTGGTGCTGGTCTGGAACCTGCTGTGGGGCGCCTTCTCCTGGGTGAACCTGATCGGCGGGCTGCTCGTGGCCGCCGTGGTGCTGCTGTTCTTCCCGCTGCCGCCGGTCACCTTCGGCGGCCGGGTCCGTCCCCGCGCCCTGCTGGCGTTCCTGCTCCGGTTCGCCGCCGAACTGGTCGCCGCCAGCCTGCACGTGGCCCGCATCGCGGTGCAGCCCGGCTACGTCCCGTGCGGCGCGATCATCGCGGTGCGGCTGCGGGTGCGGACGGACCTCAACCTGGCGCTCACCGCCGAGGCGATCTCGCTGGTGCCGGGCACGCTGATCGTCGACGTGGACCGCGGCCGGGGCGTGCTCTACGTCCACCTGCTCGACGTGCACGGCCCGCGGGACCTGGCCGCGGGCCGGGAGCAGGTGCGCACCATCGAGCGGCGGATCGTCCGGGCGGTGGGCTCCGCCGCCGAGGTGCGCCAGCTCGACCTACCCGATGAGAGGGAAACCTGATGACCGTCGTCCTCGCCATCGTGCTCGCCGCGCTGTTGTCGTTGACCGCGCTGTTCACGCTGATCCGGCTCTACCGGGGCCCGTCCCTGCTCGACCGGGTGGTGGCAGCGGACATGCTGCTCGCCACGATGGTCGGCGCGGTCGGCGCCGAGGCGGCGGTCAACCGGCACGCGACCACGCTGCCGGTGATGGTCGTGGTGTCGTTGCTGGGCTTCATCGGTTCCGTCGCGCTTGTCCGTTTCGCCGTGCGGGACGAACGTTGATGCTCGCCACCGTCGCCGACTGGCTCGGGGCGGCCTTCCTGGTGGCCGGCGCCCTGCTCAGCCTCGCCGCCGGGATCGGGGTGCTCCGCTTCCCGGATGTGCTGGACCGGATGCACGCGGCCACCAAGCCGCAGACGCTCGGGGTGCTGCTGGTGCTGGCCGGTGTGGCGCTGCGGCTGCGTTCCCCGGACGACCTGGGGATGGTCGCGCTCGTGGGGCTCTTCCAGCTCGCGACCGCTCCGGTGGCGGCCCAGATGATCGCGCGCACCGCGTACCGCACCGACCACGTCGACCGCACCCGCCTGCAAGCCGACGAGCTGAAAGGAAGGGCCCCTTATTAACGCCTCCGGGGTGGTTTCAAGGGGTCGTTGCAACACGGTGGTTAGTTGGTGACGGCTAGGAGAGTAGCGAGGCGCTCGGCTGGGGTGTCCCAGCCGAGCGTTT